>DASRUB010000074.1:0-10259 GCA_035655635.1 Rhodanobacter sp.
ACGGGGGAAGGTGCCCGCAGGGCGGATGGGGGCACCGCTGTGGAGTTTCGGCGCTCGGGCGAGAAGGATCAGCCTCGTCCGCTAGCGGTATGAAGACGCGGTCACGGCACAACTTCCTGTCCGGCTGCTCTTCGCAGCCCAAAGCGTCCCCCATCCGCCCTGTCGGGCACCTTCCCCCGCAGGCGGGGAAGGAACCAGTAGACCCGCGCCGTATCTGGTCCAGCGCGCACCTTCCCCGCAGGGCAGGGGGAAGGAAGCGGTGAGGAGCTTTACCAACCCATGTATTGGCCGCCGTTGATGGCCAGGTTGGCGCCGGTCATCCAGCCGGTTTCCTCACCGGCGAGGAAGGCCACCGCGTGGGCGATTTCCTCCGGTTTGCCGAGCCGGCCGATCGGGATTTGCGCCTCGATCTTGGCGCGCACGTCCGCGGGTACCGCCATCACCATGTCGGTGGCGACGTAACCCGGCGAGACCGTGTTGACGGTGATGCCGAATTTCGCGTTTTCCTGGGCCAGCGAGATGGTGAAGCCGTGCATGCCGGCCTTGGCTGCCGCGTAGTTGGCCTGGCCGTACTGGCCCTTCTGGCCGTTGATCGAACTGATCTGCACGATCCGGCCCCACTTGCGCGCGCGCATGCCTTCGATCACCGCGCGGGTGACGTTGAAACACGAATTCAAGTTGGTGTTGATCACATCCGTCCACTGCTGGTAGTTCATCTTGTGGAAGGTGGTGTCGCGGGTGATGCCGGCGTTGTTGACCAGGATGTCCACCGGGCCGCATTTTTCCTCGATCGTGCGCATCATCGCCATGCAGGCTTCGGGATCGGATACATCGCCGCGCACGGTGCATACCTCGATGCCTTCATTGGCCATCGCCGCGCGCCAGGCCTCGGTCTTCGCCTCGTCGCGGTAATTCGTGGCGACCTTGTGTCCCTGCTTCGCCAGATAGCGAACAATCGCGGAGCCAATACCGCCGGTGCCGCCGGTAACCAATGCCGTACGCTGGGTCATGTCGTCGATCTCCTGTGTGCTCAAGCCAAGACTGCGGATTCCTGCCATCGTCGCGCACGGTTGTCGAACCGGGCAATGCGGGATGGGTCGATCCGGTTAGTTATAGCCGTTCAGGCGACAGAACTACCGCTGCAATGCCGCAAAAGCGCGGGATCGAAATCGGCCAGTGCGTACGCCAGCAGATCGTCCACGCCGGCGGGCCTGTCCGGCAGCGGTCGGCGCAGGAAGGCGAGCGCACGACGCAGCGCGGGGGTGGGATCGGTCGGGTCGATCGGCCATGCGCGGGCGGACTTGGACAGCTTGTTTCCGTCCACATCCAGCACCAGTGGCAGATGGCTGTAAACCGGCGTGGGCAAGCCGAGACAGCCTTGCAAAAAGATTTGCCGCGCGGTGGAGTCGAGCAGATCCTGCCCACGCACCACGTCGGTGATGCCCTGCAATGCGTCGTCCACCACGCAGGCCAATTGATAGGAATAGAACCCGTCGGCGCGCCTTATCACGAAATCACCGACGACCTCGCGCAGACGCTCGCGCTGCGGTCCCAGCAAGGCATCGTCGAAGCCCACTTCGACATCCGGGACGCGCAGGCGCCATGCGGGCGTGCGTCCGGGTTGGCTCGCGGCCACGCATTGTCCGTCGCGGTGGACGCCGCCGCTGGCCGCCAGCTGGCTGCGGCTGCAGGCGCAGGGAAAGATCAGGTCGGCGCCCCGCAACTGCTCGAAAGCCGCGTCGTACGCCGCCATCCGCTGCGACTGGAACAACGGCGGCGCGTCGGCGACCAGGCCAAACGCGGGCAGCGCGGCGAGAATATCGGTCGCCGCACCGGCCACTTCGCGCGGCGGGTCGATATCCTCCATCCGCACCAGCCACTGGCCTCCGGCGTGGCGCGCGCAGAGCCAACTGCCCACCGCGGCCACCAGCGAGCCGAAATGCAGTTGCCCGGTGGGCGAGGGCGCGAAGCGGCCACGATAGGTCATGCCAGCATCTTATCGGCCGGAGGCTCTTGAAACCGCGGCACGCTGCCCGAATCTTCTGGCCCAGTTGTCGCGTTCCTGCGTCCGACGGTCGTGGCCGCCCTGGGGCTTCCGGCACCGGTGTCACGGCGGCCGGTTGCGGGGAACGCCGATCCACCACTTTTTGCACCTATGGAGTTGATCCGCCCATGAACGCGCCTGTCGCCGAAACCCGCAAGTTCGAAGCCGAAGTGGCCCAGGTCCTGCACCTGGTCACGCATTCGCTTTACTCGCACAAGGATATCTTCCTGCGCGAGCTGATCTCCAACGCCTCCGACGCCTGCGACAAATTGCGCTTCGAGTCGATCGCCCACCCCGAGTTGTCGGCCAGCGACAGCGAGTTGCATATCGACGTCAGCTGGGATCCGGAGGCGCGCACCATCACGGTGAGCGACAACGGGATCGGCATGAATCGCGACGAGGTGGTGGCGAATATCGGCACCATCGCCAGTTCCGGCACGCGCCGCTTCCTGGAGGCGATGAGCGGCGACCAGCAGGCCGACGCACGGCTGATTGGCCAGTTCGGCGTGGGCTTTTATTCCGCCTTCGTGGTCGCGGACAAGGTCACCGTGACCACCCGCCGCGCCGATGCGCCTGAAAACGAAGGCGTGAAGTGGGAGAGCGACGGCAAGGGCGAGTATTCGCTGGAACAGGTCGACCAGCCGAAGCGCGGTACCTCGGTGACCCTGCACCTGAAGGCCGACGAGGACGAATTCCTCAAGAGCTGGCAGCTGAAATCGTTGATCCGCAAGTATTCTGATCATGTGGCTTTCCCGATCCGTGTGCCGGTCGAGAAAGATGGCAAGCCCACCGACGAGTTCGAGACCACCAACGCGGCCTCGGCGCTGTGGACCAAGCCGAAGTCGGAGATTTCCGACGAGGACTACCAGGGCTTCTACAAGTCGCTCGGCCACGATTTCAACGACGCGCTGGCCTGGACGCACAACCGCGTCGAGGGCAGCCAGAGCTTCACCACCTTGCTGTATTTGCCGTCGCAGCCACCGTTCGACCTGATGATGGGCGGTCGCGACGAGCGCAAGGGGCTCAAGCTCTACATCAAGCGCGTCTTCATCATGGACGCCGCCGAGGAGCTGCTGCCGAACTACCTGCGCTTCGTGCGCGGCGTGGTCGACGCCGATGACCTGCCGCTCAACGTCAGCCGCGAAATCCTGCAGCACAACCGCCAGCTGGAGCGCATCAAGGGCGCCTGCGTCAAGCGCGTGCTCGACCTGATCGAGAAGCTGGCCCGCGACGAGCCGGAAAAATTCGCCATCTTCTACAAGGCCTTCGGCAACACGCTCAAGGAAGGCATCAGCGAAGACGCCAACAATCGCGAACGCATCGCCAAGCTGCTGCGCTTTGCCAGCACCAAGGGTGACGGCACCAACCAGACCACCTCGCTGGACGATTACATCGGCCGGATGGCCGTGGGCCAGGACGCGATCTGGTACATCACCGCCGACAGTTACGCCGCCGCCTTCGGCAGCCCGCAGCTGGAAGCGTTCAAGGCCAGGGACATCGAAGTGCTGCTGATGTCCGACCGCATCGACGAATGGATGATCGGCAGCCTGAGCGAATACGAAGGCAAGAAGCTCAAGAACGTGGCCAAGGGCGACGTGCCGCTGGATGACGCCGACAAGAAGAAGCAGGAAGAGGCGACTACGGAAGCCGAGCCGCTGCTGAAGAAGCTGAAGGAGCTGCTGGGTGATCGCGTGGGCGACGTGAAAGTGTCGGCGCGCCTGACCGATTCGCCCTCGTGCCTCGCCCTCAGCGACTACGAAATGGCCCCGCACCTGGCCCGCCTGCTGCGCGAAGCGGGGCAGGAGATGCCGGAGTCCAAGCCGACGCTGGAGATCAATCCGCAGCACGCGCTGTTGAAGCGTGTCGAGGCGGAGACAGACGAGACGAAGGCGAAGGATCTGGCCACGCTGTTGCTGGAGCAGGCGGAAATCACTGCGGGGGCGCAGTTGCCGGATCCGTCGGCGTTTGTGCAGCGGATGAATCGGGTGTTGCTGGGGTAAGGCGCGGAGCGCCTTGCTGACATGAGAGGCCGCCGAGTTGGCGGCCTTTTTGTCGCCATCCACCACCGCTCGTCATTCCGGCGAAGGCCGGAATCGCTTATGTCGAGCAGAGAGCTTTCGGTCCGCGGCGCGGCCCGAGTCAGTTTTCTCTTGCGTGGCCACGCATACGTCGGGAACGTGTGCGAACTGAGCTTGCCCGGGTTTGATAGACACCTATCCTGAGCCGCAAGGTTCACCAAAAAGGTGGTCATCATGTCCAAACGTATACGTCGTTGTTTTACTGAAGAGTTCAAGGCCCGCGCAGTGGCGATGGTGCTTGAGCAAGGCCAATCTGTTGTCCGCGTCTGCACCGATCTGGACCTGGTCGACAGCACACTGAGGCGCAGGATCGGTGAGGCCAAGGGGATAGCGAAGGCCGCCCGGCAGCCGGTCACAGGGGATGTCGGGCTGAAGCCCGACCTACGGGGGTAGGTCGGGCTTCAGCCCGACAAGCGAGGTCTCAGGCAACGGGCAACCGCTCCTGCGTTGCCTCAACTCGGGCATCGGGCAACTGCTCCTGCGTTGCCTCAACTCGGGCATCCATGGTCTCGCCATGCCCTCGCCATGACCCGCACTCGGTATGCCTGCTGCGCGAACGCCATCCATGTGCTTCACTGCTTTCAAAAGAAGACAGCGAAGACCAGCGAGGCAGACTTGGACCTGGCTCCAAGCGCTACCGGGACTTGCGGAAGGAGTCAACACAATGAGCAATCAACGGCATGTCAGCGTGTGGGATGCGATCGAGGACACCCCCGCGCAAGTCGAGAGCATGAAGCTGCGTTCAGAACTGATGATGGCGCTCAAGAAGCACATTGTCCGCGCAGAAATGAGTCAGGTGCAGGCCGCCAAGCTGTTCGGCGTGACGCAGCCGCGCGTCTCCGACCTGATGCGCGGCAAGATCAACTTGTTCGGCCTCGATGCGCTGGTCAACATGGCGGCGGCAGCGGGCTTGCACGTGGAAATGCGCGTGCTGGAAGCGGCCTGACCCGTTGCCGGAAGTCGAGTTCCGGGTAACGCAATCTGACCCGAATGGCACTTACTTAAGCTCGTCATCCCCGCGAGGCGCTTTTCAACAGCGAAGCTGGTCAAGCGGGGATCCAGCGCCTCTGGCAGCCTGAAGTCACTGGATTCCTGCTTGACCAGCTTCGCTGTTGAAAAGCGCCTCGCGGGAATGACGGAAACTGGAGCTTCGCGCTTAAGTCAGTGCCATTCGTCCCCGACACCTTTTCGCTGCTGCACCGAAGCGGTTGATCCGGGGACTGAACGCGGCCGGATCAGGCCGTCCCCGGCACCGGAGCGAAATGTCCCTCGGCTTCCCGCGCGCATAGCGGAGAGCCAAGGTGGTAACCCTGCAGTTCGTCGCAACCAGCTGCGGTGAGAAAGTCCGCCTGCGCCTGCGTCGCCACACCTTCGGCCGCGACCGTCATGCGCAATTGGTGCGCCAGTACGATGATGGTGCGGGCGATGGCGGCATCGGCGACATCGAATGGCAGGCCGTGTATGAAGCTCTGATCGATCTTCAGCTTGTCGATCGGGAATTGCTTCAGGTACGCCAGGCTGGAATATCCAGTGCCGAAATCGTCCAGCGACAAGCGGATACCGAGTGCCTTGAGTTCGGCCAGCGTACGCTGCACCCGCTTGACGTTCTCCATCATCGAGCTCTCGGTAAGCTCGATGTCCAGCATCGACGCCGGCACGGCATGCCGCTGCAGCGCCGCGGTGACCTGATCGACCAGACCCGGACGCTGCAGCTGCTGCGCCGAAACGTTTACCGCGATGGTGAAACCGCGCTGGCCGCGATCCAGCCACGCGCGCGCCTGTCGACAAGCGTCATCGAGCGCCCATGCGCCTATCTCGGGCATCAGGCCCAGCGCTTCGGCAATCGGGATGAAGCGGGTCGGCGGGACCTTGCCAAGCTCCGGACTGCTCCAGCGCAGCAGCGCCTCGAAACCGATCAGCCGGTGATCGCCGGCCCGATGTTGCGGTTGGT
Organism: Rhodanobacter sp.; assembly: GCA_035655635.1. Classification (GTDB taxonomy): domain Bacteria; phylum Pseudomonadota; class Gammaproteobacteria; order Xanthomonadales; family Rhodanobacteraceae; genus Rhodanobacter. The sequence continues at coordinate 6,074 of DASRUB010000074.1, forward strand.
AGTACAGCTCCAGCTCGCCATGCCGTATCGCATCGCGCAGGTGCGCACCCAACAGCAGCCGATCCTCGATGTCTTGCATCTGCTCGATGGAAAACGCGGAAACCCGGTCACGTCCGTCCCGCTTGGCCTGGATCATCGCCGCCTCGGCACGGCGCAGCAGGTTCTTCGGCTCGTTGCCATGTTCGGGCGAATGACTGAGACCCACGCTGGCGGACAGTAGCAGCCGGTAATCGTGCCCTTCGACCGGTTCGGCCACGGCAATGCGCAACCGCTCTGCCAGTTCGAGCGCGGCGGACGGTGCCAGCCCGGCGATCGCCACCACGAACTCGTCGCCGGCGAAGCGCGCGATCTGTCCGCGTCCGTCCAACACGGTCTGCAACCGGGCGGCCGTGCGCTGCAGCACGTCGTCCCCGGTCAGATGCCCAACCGATTCATTGACCACCTGAAAGCGATCCAGCCCGATCACCAGTACCCATACCGGCACCACCGCATCCTGCAGCATGGCCGCCAGCGCGTGTTCGAGCAGTTGGTGATGCGGCAGGCCGGTGATCAGGTCGTGGCTGGAGGCGTAGGCCAGTTCCGCCTCGACCCGGCGCCGCTCGGTGATGTCGCGTGCCACCGCATAGACCAGCCCGTCGGGGGCGGCGAACGAAACCCACTCCAGTAGGAGTTCGCTGCCGTCGCGACAGTGGCAGCGGTTGACGAAGTCGTAAATCCGCTGACCGGCCCCGTCCATCACCACCATCGGATCGGCACTGTCCACGCCTTTTTCAGGTCGCAGGAACTCCCGGTAACTTCTCGACTTCAGTTCGTCGACGGCGTAGCCGGTGACGCGCGGCAGCGAGGGGTTGAACTGCACCAGCCGCTGCGTCTGCGGATCGAGAATGCAGAAGATTTCCAGCGACATCTCGAAGAAGCGGTTGCGCTCGTGCAGCCGGCCGGTCAGCTGGGCGCTCTCGATCGCGATGCCGGTGATCGGCAGCATGCGATCGATGCTGTGCAGCTCCTCCGGCCGCGGCTGACGGCACTCGCGGTAATACACCGCGAACGTGCCCAGCACCTGGCCACGACTGCCGAACACCGGCGTCGACCAGCACGCCAGCAGTCCGTGCGCCAGCGCGAGCCGTTTGTAATTTTCCCAGTACGGATCGTTGGCGATGTCAGCTACCACCACGCGCTCGCGGCGCCATGCCGCGGTACCGCACGAGCCATGCGCCTCGCCGATTTCCAGCCCGTGCAGGCCGCGGTTGAACGCTTCAGGCAGGCTCGGGGCGGCACCGTGCAGTACGTGTTGGCCGGCCTCGTCCAGCAACAGCAATGAGCACAGCGCGCCGTAATTGAGCGCTTCATGCAGGTGCGCGATCTGTTCCAGGCTCTGCGTCAGCGGCCACTGCGCCGCGATACCGGCGAGGATTTCGTGCTGGCCGGCGTCCAGTTGCTCGGCGCGCTTGCGCGCAGTGATGTCCTGACACGCACCCAGCATGCGCAGTGCGCGTCCGGCCTCGTCGCTGTCCACCATGCCGCGACTGAGCAGGGTGCGCTCGGTGCCATCGGCGCGCACGATGCGCTCCTCGAACTCGAACGGTTGGTGATCCTGGCCCGCCCGCTCGATGGTCTGTTGCACGCGCATGCGATCCAGCGGATGCACCAGCGTGAGATAGGCTTCGAACGTGGCGGCATGCTGCTCCGGCTCCACACCGTAGATGCGGTAAAGCTCCGCCGACCAACTCACCCGATTGCTGGCGATGTCCCACTCCCAGCTGCCGATGTGCGCCACCAGCTGCGCCTGGTCAAGCATCCGTCGCTGCCGCTGCAGCTCCTGCTCCGCCTGCTTGCGCTCGGTGATGTCGAGGAAATAGATGGTCAGGCCATCTGCCGCCGGGTAGATCCGGTTCTCGAACCAGCGGTTGTACGGCGGGTAGAACGCCTCGATCTGGATCGGCCGTTGTTCGGCCATTGCCTGTTTGTACGCATGCTGGAACGGCTGACCGACGCCTTCCGGGAACTCCGTCCAGATGTGTTTGCCGATCAGGTCCTCGGCACGGCGCCCGAAGAAGTCACAGGCTTTTGCATTCAGGTAGGTGTAGCGCCACTCCCGATCCAGTGCCACATAGGCATCGGTGATGCGCTCGAACACCTGATGAAATTCCAACTCCGGCTGGGTGCGGTCCATAACGTGCTCGATCCTGCCATGCGGAACCTGCTTGCCAGACGGCATGCCACCAGCCACGGACTGGCTGCCGATCGTCTTGAATCCTAGCCCCTTTTGCACAGCAATAACGGGGTCCGGTTCACTTCTGACGTTTTGCGGACATGCGGCAAGTACGCCTGACGCCGGTTACACGTAATGGGAGGACGTGCAGTAAAGATGCGCGGGAGTTGTCTGTGGCGGACCCGATGCGCTGCCGCCTTCTGCGACCACGAAACCGCTTCATTGCAAGCGCGCCATGATCTGCTTGAAGCGCGGCAACTCGCGTATTTTCGCGAAGTCGGGATCGTGCTCGATCCAGCTGCGCGAACCGGCGCCAGTGGCGATGGTGTGATCGAGTGCGTCCAGCGCGCGTTCGACGTCGCCCATCTCGGCGTAGTTGCACGCCACGTTGTACAGCACCCCGAAGTCGTCCGGCTGCAGGCGCAAGGCCTCTTCCAGATTAGGGCGTGCCGCCTCGGTATCCCCGCCCCATGTCTGCAATGAGGGGTCAGAGTCGACTTTCCGGAATGAGAGTAAAAGAGCGGCCAGGACCGCCTTCGCAGTGTCTTTGACATACAAAGTGCACTCTGACCCTTGTTCTCGGAAATGCGCCTCCCGCTTGACCAGCCCTTCGGCTGTCGAAAGGCGCCTCGCGGGGATGGCGATTTGGCGGGTTGATCAGATCTTCCTTGGGCAGCGATCTTGATTGGTTTGCGGAGCATCGGGTCACCTGGCCTGGCTACCTCGTCGCGCTATACGTCGAAGTGTGCACTTTCCCGTCAGCCGGCTCGATGTACAGTCCGTGCCCTGCGAGGTGCCGGTCTTGATCCAGGATCGCGGTGACGGTTCCCGATTCCAGTTCTTCGCGAGAGGATGGTGCCCATGCGAACGTGAGAATGCGGTCCTTGTAGGTGCCGCGAAGGTCGAATGTCTTGCCCTCGTCCTCGGGACCGGTCAGGCAGACATGAGTGCCGGTTACCTGGCCGCCGCGGCACTCGATGTGCATGGTGTAGGTGTTCTGCGAGCGTGAGTCATGGAACACCTCAGTTGCCTTCCAGGTCCCGGAGATTTGTTTCGCTTGGCGGCGGCTCTCGTCGTCGAACAGGTTTCTGATGAGTGGCCACTGCGCCTTGCCGACCAGTGAAAGCAGTGCGACCAGCAAGCCCGCTACAACATCGAAAATGAGTTTTTCCGGGTTCATGGTTTTCTCCGCCCGCCAAGCTCGACTGGCTCGTCGATTCTGCGGTCCGATGCGCGGATGGCGCAGAAGAACATAGGGACGCATTGGTACCAACTACTCAATGCGCGGATCTTCAGGAACCTCTGATCTGATCGTCATCCCGGAATCGCGTAGCGATATCCGGGATCCAGTGCCTTTGCATTTCAATTGCTTCCGACCAGGGCACCGGTTCCAGCTTGACCAGCGCTTCGGCTGTTGAAAGGCGCCTCGCGGAATGACGCTTTGTGGGTTGACCAGACCTTCCCTGGGTCGCTTTCATGTCGCGCTGGACGCGAGCAGCGGTAGCATACGCTTGAATTTCGCAGGGCTGGGCCCGGCCAAACACAACGGTGCAGTTGGAAGTGAAGCTGACCCGTTGGGTGGCGCCTGCGGCGCGCCGGGTTATTTTCCCTTTGCGTGCGCTTGCGCGTCGCCTGCATCGACGCGAGCATGCGCGAGGCGCATCGGTTGGCCAGTATCGAGCGACGACTGGCCGGGGACGAGTGGCTGAAGCCGTGGCACTTCCGGGCTAGGTCCTGTGGATCCAGTACACATGCGTGCCATTGGCTGAATCCTCGGCGCGGCGCCCCGCCCGCCCTTCCGCCACAACGCCCCACCGGGAGCGACGTACGCCTGCCTGGACATAGTCGGTGCGAACGTTCTCTCCCTTGGGCAGGATCCATGGCGCCTCGACCACCATGACGCCATCCCTTTCGTACAACAGGGTCGCCCGTTTGCCGTCCCCGGCACCCCAGCCCAGGAACAACTCGCACGGT
>DASRUB010000075.1:0-3261 GCA_035655635.1 Rhodanobacter sp.
TGAAACGGCCAGAACAGCGGGATCAGCCACATCGACAGTGCGCAGAACATCAGGATCAACGGGATGCCCACCTTCATGAAATCGGTGAAGCGGTAGCCGCCGGCGTAATAGACCATGGTGTTGGTGGGGTAGCCGACCGGGGTGGCGAACGAAGTCGCCGCCGCGAACGCCACCGCGATCACGAACGGGCGCGGATCGGCCTGCACCGCGTGCCCCACCGACACCGCAATGCCGACCATCAACACTACCGAAGGGTTGTGGCCCATCAGCTCGGTCAGCAAGGCGGTCAGCAAATAGACCATCAACAGCGCCGCCAGCGGGCCGTGGTCACCGACCACACCCATCGCCAGCCGCACCACCTCGGTCGACAGGCCGGTTTTCTCGATGGCGATACCCAACGGCAGGATCGCGCCGAGCAGGATGATGATTTTCCAGTCGATGCCCTCGTAGACGTCCTTGCGGCCGAAACAGCCGGTCAACGCCATCGCCGTGGCACCGCAGATCGCAGCGATCGGGATAGGCAGCCAGCGCAAACCGGAAATCACCACCACCGCCGCCATGATCGCCACCGCGACCAACGCCTTGCGTGGCATGCGGCGCGCGTCCGCGCGTTCGGACAGCACGATGAACGACTCCTCGCTGCGCAGTTGCTGCATGCGATCTTCGTCGACCAGCAGCAGCAATACGTCGCCGACCGCCAGGCTGACATCACTGAGCTTGTTGCGCAGCACTTCGCCGCGGCGGTGGATCGCCAGAAGGGTGGCGTTGTGGCGCCAACCGATGCCTGACTCGTCGAAGCGACGGCCTTCGATCGGGCTGGCCGGCGCCACGATCAACTCGGCCAGTACGCGCGGCTTGTCGTCGCCTTGGTCGTAATGCCGCTCGGGCGCGTTGCGCAATTTGGTATCGCGACGGAACTCCTCGATTTTCTCCCAGTCGCCGCGCACCAGCAGCACGTCGCCGACGGCGAGCTGCTGCGAACGTGGCGACCACATGCGCCGCTCGCCGCGCAGCAGTTCCAGCGGGTACACACCGAATTTCTCGCCCAGCCTGGCGTCGGCGATCAACTTGCCGACCAGGGGCGACTCCGCGGTCAGCTCCAGCTCGGTGACGTATTTGCCGATGTCGAGCTCTTCGGGTTGCTGCGCGTCGATATGCTTGGGAAGCAGGAAGCGCCCGACCACCATCAGGTAGATGATGCCGGCCACGCCGAGCAACGCGCCCAGCTTGGTCATCTCGAACACGCCGATCGGCAGCAGCCCATGCTTCTGCGCCAGGCTGTCGGCAAGCAGGTTGGAGGAGGTGCCGATCAGGGTGCACACGCCGCCCATCTGCGCGGCGTAGGCCATCGGCATCAGCACCCGTCCCGGCGGGGTGTGGCTGCGCTGGCACACGCGCAACACCAGTGGCAGGAAGATGGCAACCAGCGCGATGTTCTTGATGAAAGCGCCCAACGGCGCGATCACCAGCATCACCGCCAGGGTCAGCAGCCAGGGTTTGCGTATCTTCATCAACAGCCGACTCACCGGCTCGAGCGCGCCGGAGCGCTCGATGCCGAGGCTCAGCGCGAACATCGCCGCCACCGTCACCGTGGCCTCGTTGCTGAAGCCGGACAATGCCTCAAGCGGGGTGACGATGCCCAGGATCACCAACACCGCCAGGGTGATCAGCGCCACCAGGTCGATACGTACCTTTTCGCTGGCGAACAGCGCCATCGCCGTCGCGATCACCGCCACGGTGGCCCAGGCTTGCCAGCTCATGCGCGCACCCGCCAGGGCGCCGGCCGGCCACGCTGGGTCATCGGGTCATCCGTGTGGCGCATGCATGCTCCGGGGCTTGCCGTCGTTTCGGCGGAGTCCCATCCTAACCGGCAGCGCGAGAGCTGTATCAATCGGTGTAGCGACGGCTGATGTCTGGTCCGCGGAACACCTTCGCGCACGCGATCGGAGTTGATCCATGAACAAAGAAGAAGACGCCGCGCCCGCCGCCCGCCCCACGCCGGACGATGTCGACAAACCCACTGTGGCGCTGGCGCTGGGGGCCGGTGGGGCCAGGGGCCTGGCGTATATCGGCGCGATCGAGGAGATCGAGGCGCAGGGTTTCCAGATCGTAGCGATCGCCGGGAGCTCGATGGGCGCGTTGATCGGCGGCATCCACGCCATGGGCAAGCTCGATGTCTACCGCGACTGGGTCTGCGCCCTGGCGCGGTTCGACGTGTTGCGACTGGTCGACTGGACATTCTCCGGCGGCGGGCTGATCAAGGGCGAGCGCATCATCGGCACCCTGCGCGGCCTGATCGGCGACACCCTGATCGAGGAGTTGCCGCTGGCATTCACCGCCGTGGCCACCGACCTCGATCGCGGACGCGAGGTATGGCTGAGCCGCGGCAACCTGTTCGACGCCATCCGTGCCTCGATCGCCGTGCCCACGGTGTTCCGCCCGCACCACGTGGGCGGTCGTCGACTGGTCGATGGTGCCTTGCTCAACCCGGTGCCGGTCACGCCACTGATCCGCAGCGAGGCCGATTACGTGCTGGCGGTCAGCGTGGACGGCCCGATCGAGACGATCGCCGCGCCCGCGCCCGCGCCGGCCGAGAGCGAAAGCGCGGACGAAACCAGCTACCGGCACCGGATCAGCGAATTCATCAACCGGTTGATCCCGCGTGGCGAGAGCCAGCCGCGCGAACCCGGCACGCTGGATACGCTGAACCAGGCGATGGACCTGATGCAGGCAAACCTGTCGCGACTGCGGCTGGCCGCCTACGAACCGGACCTGCTGATCGAATTGCCACGCAACGTCGCCAGCGTCTACGAGTTCTACCGCGCCCGCGAGCTGATCGAGCGCGGACGAACGCAGGCGCGCAAGGCACTGGCGGAATGGCCACGCTCGGGCGCGCCGGTTCGCTCCGAATAGGAGCCTGTCGGGCTTTGGTTGGTCGGTCTGCGAATCCGCCTTTACGGTCCACTACCTGCCACTGGGAGCGCGGGCGTCCCGCCCGCCAGAACATGTCGGCGAGACGCCGGCGCTCCGTATGCCTGCCGTTGCTGCAAGAGTAAGGGCGCACTGTGTTCTCGTCATGGCGTATTCCATCGCGCAGCCGAATCCTCGACTCGACCACCAAGCCCGAGAGGCTCCGACGCACTCAGCGGGGACCGTGCGTGCGCAACCAGTTCTGCAGATAGTCGCGCAACACGATGGCGCCGTTGTGTTCTTCGTCGTGGGCGCTGTAGATCAAGCTGACCTGGTGTCGCGCCGAACGTT
>DASRUB010000076.1:0-2114 GCA_035655635.1 Rhodanobacter sp.
TGGTCGGGGTAGCTCTCTTCCAGCTGGCGCAGCGACTCCTCGATCAGCAGTTCACCACGCCGGTGCTGCACCACCACGTACTTTTCCTCCGCGAGCAGGCAGATCACGTCATCGAGCGCGATGCGTACTTCTTCGCCGCGCAGACGACCATGCAGATACGCGGTCGGTTCGTGCGGCGTGTCGGCGAGCCGGCGCTGCGCACGTTGCAGCGCCGCGCGCAGGCGATCGAGTCGCACCGGCTTGAGCAGGTAATCGACGGCACCCAGCTCGAACGCCTTCAGTGCGTGCTCTTCGTACGCGGTGCAGAAGATCACCTGCGGACGCAGGCGACCGGCAAGTCGTTTCGCCACCGTCGTGCCGTCGAGGCCGGGCATGTTGATATCGAGCAGCAGCACGTCGGGCTGCCATTGATCGAGTGTGGCCAGCGCGTTCTCACCGTCGCCGACGCTGCCGGCGATTTCGACATCGTCGCACTCGCCCAGCAGGGCAGCCATGCGCGTGCGTGCGAGCGGTTCGTCGTCGACGATCAGGACGCGCATCAGACCGCGCCCCGCGGCAACCGCAGCACCACCACGAAGCGTTGCTCCTTGGCACCGGCCTGCACCTCGGCGCCGGGGCCATATCGATAGGCGATGCGCTGGCGTACGCTGTCCAGGCCGTGTCCGTTGCCCGGCCTCGGCGGCGTGGATGGCAGCGGATTGATGATTTCGATGCGCACGCCATCACCATCGCGCTGGCCGCGCAGAATGATCTCGCCCCCTTCGCGCAGCGGCTGGATGCCGTGGCGTACCGCGTTTTCCACCAGCGGCTGCAACAGCAGTCGCGGCAGTGGATAGTCGAGTGGCAGCTCATCCAGTTCGCGGTGCACGCGCAGACGCTCGCCCAGGCGCAGTTGCTCGATCGCCAGGTAGCGCTCGACCAGGGCCAGCTCCTCGCCCAGCGTGCCGTCGCCGGTGTCGTGCTGGCCCAGCGCGGCACGGAACAGTTCGGAGAGGTCTTCGACGGTGCGCTCGGCCGCCGCCGGGTCGACCCGGATCAGCGCGGCCACGGTATTCATGCTGTTGAACAGGAAGTGCGGGCGGATGCGCGCCTGCAGTGCCTCGACCTGGGCACGGGTGACCGCCGCCAGCCGTGCCTGCCACTGCGCCAGCACATAAAAGTAGCGCAGCATGGCCGCGCCGAGCAGGGCCGCGATCACCACGTTGTCGCGCACGAACACACTCGTGCTGCTGCCGATCAGGCGGGTTTGCAGCGCGCCGTCGAGCCAGCGCGCGACGAGGCTGGCGATCAGCACGATCAGCACGATCAACAGCCATACGCCCACATACGGCGCATGCCCAGGCAGGCGTTGCAACAAGTGGCGCAGCTTGCACAGCGTCACCGCCACCACCATCGCCAGCCAGGTCACGAAGAACATGCGGACGCTGTAGGACGGCCAGTCGTATCGGTCATCGCGGGCCAGCCACATCACGGTGACGGTAAGCGCACCGACCACGAACAGCGCGAACAGCGCCGGCAGCTGGCAGAAATCCGGCAGCGGGCTGTGTTCGGTGCGGCCGCGCGGGCCGCTGGCAGGAGACGATGCGCGCATGGCGCAAGTATGCCGTATACGCGCCTGCTATCAGGCCATCCGTGCGCCGAGCCATTGGCGCAGGTCGGCGATTTCCTGGGCGCAAACGGCGTGCGCCATCGGGTAGGTGTGCCACGCCACGGTGTAGCCGAGCGATTGCAGCAGGTCGCGCGAATCGACGCCGCGCTGCATCGCCACCACCGGATCGGCCGTGCCGTGACCCCAGAAGATCGGCGTGGCGGCATTGCTCGCGTGGCGCTCGCGTGACACCACCTCGGAAATCGGCAGGTAGGTGGACAGCGCCACGATGCCGGCCAGCTTCTGCGCGTGGCACAGGCCTGCGGCCAGCGCGATCGCGCCGCCCTGTGAGAAGCCGGCCAGCACGATGCGTTCGCTGGGTACACCGCGTTCGTGTTCGCGCGCGATCAGGGTCTCGATCTCGCGCACCGAGGCGTGCACACCGGCCGCGTCCTGGCGTGATTGCAGGTCGAAGCCGACGATGTCGTACCAGGCACGCATCGACATGCCGTTGTTGATCGTCACC
>DASRUB010000077.1:0-43395 GCA_035655635.1 Rhodanobacter sp.
GCTGGCGGGCTGCACCTACACCGGCCCCGTCGCGCCGACCTTCACGGGCTGGGCGAGCGTCATCGGAGCGTTCACGAAGGCAGCATGAGTGACGCCCTTACCAACCTCGACCTAGCCGGCGCCGCGCTAGCCTGCTACACAACGCCGTCAACCGTTGAGACGGGTGATGCTCGCGCGGTTGTATCGCTCATAAAGGGCGTCCAGGTAATCGCTTGTGTGGGCACGCGCACAGAGGCCGACTTGTGGCGCGACGTGTGCTCGCTGGAGACACGGAACGACCCCAACTATGGCCCGCTGTCAGATAGCTTCTTCAGCGAGGCCGAGCAACTGCTTTGGCACCTGTGGCCCCTTCTCACGCATGCTCCTGTAGCCGTAACCGGCCATAGCAAGGGCGCTTCGGAGGCGCAGGCGCTCACTCTGCTCTTGGCTTGCATGGGCCGAACTCCGGTTCGTCTGTGCGCTTTCGAGCCACCCCAGCTTGGCACGCTGCGGGGCGCCCTCAGCATCATACCCGGCGTCGCTACACGTCACCAGTACAGCGACTTTCTCGGTGATCCGATTACTGAGGTTCCTATAACGCGCGGGCATGCGCAGCCAATCACAACCCTACAATGGCATGGACTTCCTCCGTTGAACCCGCTAGAGTATCATGCCATGGCCGGCGTCTACGCTGCCATGCAACTCCGGGGTGAACCATGACCACGACCGTAATTGTAGAAGCTCACTGTGGCGAAAACACCGAGGTGCTAGTCACGGGCGGCGACCTAAACAAATTCGAGCCAGACTTCCAGTACGTCATATTCGACGGCCAGAAGGTCACCGTCTACGTGCATGATACTGTGGTGGTTGGCGTATACGAGCGCCCAAAGAAGGTATCACGTGATGCCTAAGCGCGCCTTTCTAGCCCTCGCGGCAGCGCTCACCCTCGCAACGCCGGCGGAGGCGCTCAACGTCACGGTTCAGCAGGGGTCACCCCCATACGCATTTGGGTCGCCGCCGGGCAACATCTTGTGCGTTCTTGGCGACAGCATCTACGCCCAGGGCTACAGCGCCTCGAATGGCACCGCATTTGCCGTCACCACCAACCTGGAGAGCCCGCGCGGCCCCGGCTTCTGGGCGACATTCTTGACGCATGGCGCCGTCATCTCCGGGTCGGAACACAATTACGCGGTCCCCGGCTACACGACGGACAACGTAATCGCCACGAGCCTGCCATTGATCCTCGCCGATCCTGCGTGCAGCGTCTATCTCATGCTGAACGCCGTATACAACGGCCTTAATGCTGGCACGACGGCCGCGCACGAAGAAGCAAACATGCTTCAGATTGTGCAAGAATTGCGTGCGAAAGGCCATCCGGTCATCCTCCAGGCAAACTTTGTCGGAGGCTTGACCAGCACGAAGCTGCAATACCAGTTGGCGACGAACTATTACGCGAAGACTGTGCTCGGGGGCCTTTCCGGTGTATATTATTTCGATAGCACGCGCGACAGTTGGCAGCAGCAAGGGGCAACACCAACCGCGTTATCTGGCTACACCTACGACGGCTTGCACCCCGAGCTTCTGGGCGCGTATCCCGCGTACAAGCAGCTTGGCCCGATCCTCAACCTGCTCTTCCCGCCGGCGCCAGAGCCGGCCAACGGCATCTGGAACGTCTATGACAGCACGAACAATATCCACGGCAATCTGATCGCTGCCAATTCGCCACTCACCGGAACCGGCGGCACGACGACGGGAACCTGCGTCAGCGGTAATGTTGCTACCGGATGGACGATACTGGCGACGGGCGGCGGCAGCCAAGACCTTAGTTCAGCGACGTGCGCCGGCAGCATCGTGACGAAGCTCGGTAAGGTGTTCCAGCAAATCGCTATCAGCGGCACCGCGACCGGGGACTACCATACCTTTGTCAGCTTCTACGTCCCAGTCACCGGAATGGTAGCTGGCCAGAGCTACCGAGCGGCGTGCACGGTCGAGCAGAACGCGCCAGTCACCAACATGGGTGGCCTGTCGCTCAACCTCTGGGTCTTCGACGGCACCAACAAGGTTCAAGCCGGCATGGGGGAAGACAGTTATTTCGGGGGAACCAATCTTGGGCCGGAGCCATCCTATTCGCCTGACGCTGAAATCGACAATGGCATGTTTGAAACCGACATCCTGGTGATACCCCCCGGCTTCACGACTTCATCTGAGCAACTTGAGTTCAACATCTTCTTTCAGAACGCTAGTTCGCTCACTGTGGCTGAAACAGTACGCATCGGCAATTGCGCCGTCTGGCAGTTATAGGAGATACCATGGCCGCTCCAGTAGTACACAGTTCCGACACAGCGCCCACCTCGGGCTCGCTGGCACTGACGGCCGGCGTAACCGGCGTCAACCCAGGCCGCGCGGTGCGCATCGACTGCACCACCACGGGCGTATGCACTTACGTCCTGCCAGACCGCTCTAGCATGGTGCTGCACCTGACGGGTGGCACAGTGTATGAGTTCAACGACGCCTGCACCAGCTTCACGGGCTGGACGAGCAGCGGCGTCGGCGCCTTTTACAACCTGTATTAGCATGTGGCCGTTCCGAAAACTCATTCCTCCGGCGACTGGGCCTTTGCCGGTCGTGGCGGGGGACATGCTGCTGCCGGAAGACCCGCGCCCATTTCCACGGCTCGATATAAAGGCGCGAGCCGTACACGTGGATGACGTGCATTCCGAACTTTCACCACGCGAGCGTTCTGAGGCGGAGCACTTCATAGCGCGCAAGGACCACGACGCGCTCATACGCCACGTTCGCACCTGGGGTAGGCGATGAACGGCGCCCCGATCCTTCCATCCTCGCTCGGCACGCTGCGGAAGATGTAGGCGGCTGACGCCATGGCCTGGAGCCTTATCGCGTCAATCGGCGCTGGCCTGACTTTAACAGGCGGAACAACGTCGGGCATAAATACCACCGGCGCCGATGCCATTTTCATCGCCGTTGGAGAGTATACTTCAAGCCCAACGGCCCCGACCGACAACAAGTCGAATAGCTGGACGCTGATAAAGAACGAGAGCGACGCAAATAGCGCCTCTGTCGCGATCTACGCTTGTTACAACCCGACGGTGGGCGCCGGCCACACGTTCTCTACGACCGCTCAGTACCCCTCTATTTCTGTCCTCGCCTTCAGCGGGGCCGCATCTGCGACGGCGGACCAGCAAAATGCCACTTCCGCTGCTGGAAGCAGTTTAACAATTCAGCCGGGCTCGATAACCCCCAGCCAAAACAATGAACTCGTGCTCTGCGCCTTCATCGACGACAACGGGGCTGGGATAACGGCAAGCATCGATAGCGGCTTCTCCACTCAAACCGGGTGGTTCGAGAGCGGCGTGTACGGCCAATCCTACCCCGTCGGGCTTTCATACCTGATCCAGACAACGGCCGGAGCGATCAATCCGACAATAACTTGGGGGAGCGCGCCAAACGGCGCTGCCGCAATTATTGCGTCTTTCAAGGCGGCAAGCAGCGGCGGGGGTTTTACAGCCTTGTTCCGCAAGTCACTTAGTGGTACAGGTAGCGGGGTTGGACGCCGGCAGCTTCAAGGATAGGGCATGGCTTACGATATTCTCAAGTCTTCGACCGAGAGTGCGCTGCTGTTCTTCCTGACGCTTGCCAGCGACCACATTTCGCCGGCAACGGGGCTGTCACCGACTGTCACCATTAGCAAGAACGGCGGGGCCTTTGGTTCCCCCTCTGGTGCCGTTTCTGAGATCGCGAACGGCTGGTACAAGGTCGCCGGCAACGCGACGGACACGGGCACCCTCGGCCCTCTGGCGCTCCACGCTTCAGTTTCGACGGCCGACAACTGTGACATGATTGTCGCCAATATCGTCGCCTTCGACCCGCAGAACGCCAACAGTCTCGGCTTGGCTGTGCTGCCTGCCACGGCGATCCCTGGCGCTAGCGGCGGCCTGTTCATCGCAGGCACGAACGCGGCGACTGTCATCACCACGAGCCTCACGACGCATTTTGTCGGCACCGTGGACACGCTGACGACATACACCGGCAACACGGTGCAGACTGGCGATGCCTACGCGCGCCTCGGGGCGCCTGCTGGAGCTTCCACGGCTGCCGACATTGCGGCGGCTAAGGTGAACCTCGTGACCCTCGTGGCTGGCGTCAACGTCAGCGAGATTGACGGCCAGACCGCTTCGGCCGCAGGCACCGTTACCTTCCCTGGCACGCTTGCGAGCCCGACCAACATTACGGCTGGCACTATCGCCACGGTCACGAACCTCACTAACGCCCCGACCTCGGGCGACCTCACCGCGACGATGAAGACTTCAGTGACGACGGCAGCTTCCGCAGCTACGCCGGTTGCTACTGTCTCCGGCGACCTCAGCGCCACGATGAAGACTTCTGTGACGACGGCAGCTTCGGCAGCTACGCCAGTTGCCACCGTCTCCGGCGACCTCAGTGCCACGATGAAGACTTCGGTGACGACCGCAGCTTCGGCAGCTACGCCTGCCGTGAGTGTTGGGTCCGGGGGCATAACCAGCACAAGCTTTGCTTCGGGCGCCATCGCTAATGCGGCATTCGCTTCCGGGGCGATCAGCGGGGCTGTGTTCGCCAGCGACGCCATGACGGTACTGGCTGCTGACGCCATCACTGAAGCCTACCCGACCGTTGGAGCGGGTCTGACGCTTGCCAAGGCGCTGTATAGCCTGCATCAGCAGGTGTACCAGCAGAGCATCACCACGACGACGATGACGATCCTGAAGCGGGATCAGGCCACCACGGCGAAGACCGCGACGATCAACAGCGCGACCGCGCCGACTGCCATCACTGAGGCCTCGTAATGGCTATCGGCGTAGTCATAACGCGTGGATACACGCCAGCGATTACTGTGGGTTTCATCGTAACGCGAGGGTACTCCAGCGGCGCAGCGATCATATCCACGGGGAGCGTGTGGTCTATGAAGAAGCGCGACCAGCCCGGCTTCGGGGCGAAACGTGGACCCGGTAGTGGCGGGGCGGTAGCGTAATGGCATCACGTGATACCGTTCCAGACCAGGAGTTGGCGGATACCATAGCGGGGTTCTACGAAGACCCGCTCGGCTATGTGATGTTCATGTTCCCGTGGGACACCGAGAAGTCGATCCAGATGGTCGAGCTTCAGGAGCCCTACAAATCGCGGTATAACTGTAAATATGGCCCGGACCTGTGGGCGTGCAAGTTCCTCGACGACTGGGGCGCCAAAATTAAGGAACGAGGGTTCGACGGCGAGCACGCGGTAGAGCCAATTCAGTTCGCGACTACCAGCGGCCATGGCATCGGTAAGACCGTTCTGGTAGCGTTCATCATCAAGTTTATCCTCGACACGCGACCGTATTCACGCGGCACCGTGACCGCCATGACCGACACGCAGCTTCGGACGAAGACATGGGCCGAACTGGGCAAGTGGCACAAGCTCTCGCTCACGGAGCACTGGTTCAAGTATAACACAGGGCGCGGGGCCATGTCCCTGACGAGCTACGAGCACCCGCAGACGTGGCGCTGCGATGCGCAAACGAGCCGCGAAGAGAACTCGGAGGCCTTCGCCGGCCAGCATGCGGCAAATGCCACCTCGTTCTACATCTTCGACGAGGCGAGCGGCGTCCCCGACAAGATTTTTGACGTTCGAGAGGGCGGCACGACGGACGGCGAGCCTATGACCTTCGACTTCGGGAACCCGACGCGCAACAGCGGGCGCTTCTTCGAGGAATGTGAGGGCAGGTTCAAGCACCGCTTCATAGTTCATCGCATCGACAGCCGCTCAGTCGCTATCACCAACAAGCACCGCATCCAGAAATGGGTCGAAGACTATGGCGAAGACAGCGACTACGTTAAGGTCCGCGTCCGGGGCATCTTTCCGGCGGCCGGCACCATGCAGTTCATCCCGACTGCTGACGTGGACGCAGCGATGGAGCGGGAAATCGTCATGGACCGCTCGGCGCCGCTCCTTATCGGCGTAGACGTGGCGCGGTTCGGCGACGACGACAGCGTGATATGGGCCAGGATCGGCGACGACGCGCGCTCCTTCCCGCCCGACTGCTACAATGGCCTGGATACGGTGCAACTTGTTGGGAAAATCATCGCCAAGATACAGTTTTTCCGAAATCTCGGCATGAAAGTCTCTGGTTTGTTCGTGGACGGCGGCGGCGTTGGCGGCGGCGTCGTGGATCAGCTTCGCGCGCTCGGTTACGCGCCAATCGAGGTCATGTTTGGCGGAGGCGCTACCGATAAAAACACCTATCGCTTCAAATCCGACGAAATGTGGGGCAATATGGCGGCGCGGATCAAGACGCACCTCGTTTTGCCGACGATCCGCGACAGGAATGGTGTAAAACTCAAGGAACAGTTGACGCAGCGGGAGTTTGGGTATACAAAGCTGGGGAACAAGGTGCATCTTGAGGCAAAAGCGGATATGAAAGAGCGGCTCGGAAGCGGCGCCGGCTCCCCTGACCTCGCGGATGCTCTCGCCACCACATTCGCAGCGGAAGTCGCGATTGCGCGGCCAGAAGAGCTTGCGGCAGCTTCGCGGGGCGTACAGGATTTCGACCCCTTCAAACTCGACTGGCTGAGGTCATAAAATGGGTGCTTCAACTCCTCCTGCTCCAGTTATCCCGGCGGCTCCTCCCCCGACGCCGACGCTCATGGACCCGAATGTGGCTAACGCACGGGCCGCCAACATTGCTACCGCCAATCTCCAGGGGCGAGCGAGCACCATCCTCACTTCCCCGCAGGGGCTCACTAACACGCCATCCACTCTGGCGAAGAAGACCGCGCTGGGCTCGTGATGGCGCGCAAAGGTCGCGTATTTGTAGGGGGCAAGCTAAAGCCGCCTCGCGTGGTTTCCGGCGTTGTGGTATCACGTGAGGCCAAGGTGCAGCACACTACCAAGCGGAGATAGCCGGTGTCTGACACCTACATGGATAGCTCCAACGTTCCGCTGGTGGATCAGCCGTACCGGGACCGTCTGGAGCGCCGTAAGGGGGCTCTCAAGCTGGAGCGAGTTGGCTTCATCCCGCACTACAAAGAACTGTCGCAGTTCATTCAGCCCCGGCGTGGTCGCTTCTTCATAGAAGACCGCAATCGCGGTGGCGAGCGGTACAATAGCATCATCAACAGCAAAGCGACTATGGCGCACCGCGTAGCGCGGGCCGGACTTATGGCCGGCTCCATGTCTCCCGCGCGCCCGTGGTTTGAGCTTGGTGTTGACGATCCGCAGCTTTCCGCCTGGCAGCCAGCGAAGGTGTGGTTTTCGACCGTCTCCGCCATCATCCGCAAGATTTTCAATGAGAGCAACTTCTACAATATGTCCAGCACGATGCTGGGCGAGATACTGTTGTTCGCTACGGGCGCCATGCTCCACGTGGACGACTTCGAAGACGTGGCGCGCTTCTACACCCTCACGGCTGGCAGCTACCTCATCGGGCAAGACGACCGCCAAATCATCAACACCTTGTGCCGCGAGTGGGAGCTTACCACGTCACAGTTGGTCCAGAAGTTCGGGCCGAAGGCGTGCAGCCCGCAAGTCCAGACCGCTTATGACAACGGCAATTACGATTTGTGGTGGCCCATTACCCACATGATCGAGCCGAACGATATGTACGACCCTGGCAAGAAGCTCAGCCAGTACAAGAAGTTCGCGTCGGTCTACTACGAGACCGGCATTCAATACAACGCAAACGGCAAACTGTTGAGCCGCAAGGGGTTCAGGGACTTCCCGGCCTACGTGCCACGCTGGGACGTTACGGCCGAAGACATTTACGGCACCGATTGCCCGGCCATGACGGCGCTCGGGGACATAAAGGGGCTTCAGATCGAGGAGCGCCAGAAGGCGCAGGCCATATCCCTTATGGTGCGCCCCCTGCTGAAGGGGCCAGCATCTCTGCGGAACGTGCCAATTGAGAGCCTCCCAGGCGGCGTCACGATTTACGATGGTGACGCGGGCAAGGATAGCCTCGCGCCGATCTACACGGTTAACCCGCAGCTTCAGGAAATGCGCATAGACATAGGCGCAGTCGAGGAGCGGATCGAGCACGCCTTCTACAACCATCTGTTCCGCGCCATTTCCGACATGCAGGGCGTGCAGCCCCGCAACCAGCTTGAGCTTAACCAGCGCGACCAGGAGCGCTTGCTGGAGCTTGGGCCGGTGCTTGAGCATATGCATGAGGAGTTCCTGGCGCAGGTGGTCAGCCGCACATTTGAGCAGGCGGTTCGGGCGCATATCTTGCCGCCTGCCCCAAAGGAAATACAGGGGCAGTTCGTCAAGATGAAGATGATCTCTGCGCTGGCGACGGCGCAGCGTTCTGTCAGCGCAGGCACCATCGAGCGGGTTACCACCTATGTCGTCGGGCTCGTGTCGGGCGGTTTCCAGCACGCGGCCGATAACTTTGACGCGGATGCTGCGGTTAATGAGTACGCTGACGTTACCGGCCTCTCTCCCCGCCTCATAAAGGGGGCGGAAGTCGTGGCTGCCGAGCGCAAGATCGCTGCCGATCAGGCGGCGCAGACGCAGAAGGCCGCACAGCTACAGAGCATGGCCGAGACGGCGAATACTGCTGCTGGCGCCGCTGCTTCGGCCACCAAGGCTGGCATAAACGTGCCTGCTGCGCTGGGCCAGACGGGGCTACAGCCGGCGCAGCAAGCTGTGCAGGCTCGCACGGGGACGAACCTCTATGACAGGCCGGGTAAATGAGCTACGACGACGACGAACAGGCGCGCTTAGACGCTGAAGCTGAGGCCAAGCGGCGATATGAGCTTGAGCGCACGCAGGAAGACGAGGATTTGCGCGCTATTGTCAGAACTACCGCCGGTCGCGCTTTCCTGTGGTCCTTGTTCACCATGTGCGGTCTATACGCTGACGATTTCAGGGGCGAAGACACCCATTCCATGGCCCGTGCAACAGGAAAACGCTCAATAGCGTTAAAAGTCATAGAAAACCTCTTTACAGCGGACCCCCATGCGTATACATTGATCCGAGATCAGGCAATGGCACGGCGTATAGCTCTGCTACACGTCGGCGCACAGGAGAAAAAGTAATGGCTGATGGGGAACGGGTTTTAGGCTTCCAAGAGACGCCGTTGGTTCCGGGGTCGGCGGTTGGACGCTTGGGTGATGCGGCGGCAGCGGCGGAAGCTGCGCTGGCATCACGTGATACCACGCAGGCTGCTGATCCGGTTGTAGCTCCGGTTGTAGCTGCGGTAGCTGACCCGGCGGTGGCGGCTACGGCTCTCGCGGCAGCTAAGACGGCGGCGGATGCGAAGAAGGCGACCGACGTTACCGCCGCAGAGGCGGTGCTGGCGGCAGCTAAAACCCCCGAGGAGAAGGTGGCAGCGCAAAAGGCGCTTGACATCCTAAAGGGGCCGACCGATACTCCGGGTGTTGCGCCCGAAAAATACGAGCCGTTCACGCTGCCGAAAGAGATTACCCCCGACCCGGCAGCAATTGCTGCCTTCGAGGGGGTCGCCAAGGGGTTGAATTTGAGCCAATCGCAGGCTCAGGCTCTCGTGGACTTCGATACGAAGCGCGCCATCGAGCAGGGAACGAAGGCGGCGGAAGCTCAGACGAAAGCCTGGAATACGTTGCTGGAGACGCGGCTCTCCGAGGCAAAAGCCGATCCGGTCATTGGGGGCCAGAACTGGGATGCGAGTGTTACTTCGGCGCGTGCGGCCATCACTGCCTTCGGTACGCCTGCCCTACAAGCGTACCTGAACCAGAGTGATGCAGGGAGCCATGTCGAGATCGTTCGGTTTTTCGCGGCCGTTGGGAAGGCCGTGCAGGATGACAGCGTACACTTCGGCGGCAAGCAGCCGCAGCCTGCTGACATTAGCCTCGCTAAGCGCCTGTTCCCGAACGACAAGTAGTCCCCAGCACGAGGATTAAACTCCCATGGCGACCCTCATCAATCGCAACCCGACCCTTCTGGACCTCGCCGCCGTCACGGACCCGAACGGCCAGATCGCGGCCGTTGTCGAGATTTTGAACCTCGTCAATGAGGTTCTGATCGACATGACGTGGATCGAGGGCAATCTGCCCACCGGCAACGTCTCTTCTATCCGCAGCGGCATCCCGGCCCCGACTTGGCGCCGCATGTATGGCGGTGTGCAGCCCAATAAGTCCACGTCTGTCAAGGTGACGGACAACACGGGCATGCTGGAGGCTTACGCCGAGGTGGACAAGGCGCTTGCCGACCTGAACGGCAACACCGCCGCGTTCCGCTTGCAGGAGAACCGCCCGCATATCGAGGGCCTCAACCAGCAGGCTGCGACGACCATCTTCTACGGCAACGAAACGTCGCTGCCCGAGAGCTTCACCGGCCTCGCGCCGCGCTTCAATGTCTCCCCCGGAAACGCCACTCCGGCGCCGAACTCTGAGAACGTGATCCTCGGCGGCGGTTCGAGCACCGATAATCAGTCGATTTGGCTGGTCGTCTGGTCGCCCGAGACCTGCCACGGCATCATCCCGAAGGGATCGACCGCCGGCCTTCAGGTCACTGATAAGGGTCAGGTCACTATCGAGGACGCGAGCGGCGGCTCTAATACCGGCCGCATGGAAGCCTACCGGACGCACTACCGCTGGGATATGGGCCTCACCGTCCGCGACTGGCGGTATGTCGTCCGCATCCCGAATATCGCCACCACCGGCCTCCTGTTTACCGCAGCGACGGGCGCTAACCTCCCCGACCTGATGTATCAGGCGCTGGAGCAAATCCCGAACCTCTCGGTCGGACGCCCGGTGTTCTACATGAGCCGCGCCATCCGCTCGATGGTTCGCCGGCAGGTCTCCTACGCGACCCGTGGATCGACCTTGACGATGGAGAACGTCGGTGGTCGTATGACCATGAACTTCCAGGGCGTTCCTATGCGCCGGGTTGATGCCCTGAACGCCGCCGAAACCCTCGTTTCGTAATCCCGACCGTCATAAGGAACGCGACCATGATCCTCGACACCGATAATGTCCTTTGCAAGGCCGCTGCGGTCGGCACGAGCACGACTACCGGCACCGCCATCGGCGACGTGATCGACCAGACCGTTTCCGGCCAGGACGAGCCGGGTAAAGTTTACCTCGTCATCAGCGTCACGACCGAGATCATCACGGCGGGTTCGGCGGGTGTCCTCACCTTCCAGCTTGCCTCCTCGGCTGCGGCGAATATGGGCACCCCGACGGTCCATCTCCAGACGCCCCCGTTTGTCACTGGAGCTACTGGCGCGACCACCGGCATCGAGGTTGGCGACTTCCTGTTCGTCTGCGGTCTCCCGGCCTCGTGCTACATCGGCGCGGGTCATCTGGCGACCTCGACGTACTTGCGCTACCTCGGCATTCTCGCGGTCATTACGACCACGGCGCTGACGGCCGGCGCGATCAACGCCTACCTCACGCTGTCGCCCCCGTCTTGGAAGGCCAAGAAGGCGGGCATCTAACCGGAGTTGGCGCTGGTATCACGTGATGCCGGCGCCAACCCTCTCATTCACAGGGAAGAGACTACGATGATCGTTTTATTGCGGGAAAGCTGGTTCGGCCCTGACGCCACCCTATACCCCAAAGATGAACGTGGCACCGTCATACCGGACCAGTTTCGGATACATCTGCCCAGCACGGCACGGGAGCTTTCGGAGGTACTGGAGGTTGCGCCTATCAAGCAAGCGCCGGAGCGCCCGCTGACCGCCCTCCAAGCCGCCGACCTTGGGCGCCAGCAGGCAGATGCGTTTGACGAGGCGGCTCAGAGGGCAGAACTGACGCGGGCGCAGAATGCACAGCGCCTCAAGGACGAACTCTCGAAAGAGAAGAAGAAGTAACCCCTAGCCCCCTGGAGCACGCCACATGGCCGTCCAATCCACCTCAGTTACTACCGCCATTGCGACCGTGCCGTTCGCGGTGTCGCCGGGTGAGCAAGTCACCGCCGGCCTCTCTGGCACGTACGCCATGACCGTCGTGCTGGAGGAAAGCATCAACGAAGACCCGAACGGTGCTTTCCAGCCCGTCGGCGAGAGCCCGAGCATCTACAGCACGGCAAATGCCACCGTCTCGCATGTCCATACCGTCGATGGTCCCCCGGTTGGCAGCGGTGCGGGCACTACGCGATGGATGCGCTGGCGCTTCACGAGTGTCACTAGTGGCACGTGTGTCGCCACGATGACGAATGGTGCGACCCCGCTCCAGGCTCCTGACATTGTGCTTAACCGGAACGTCAGCGTTACCGGCGACTTCCACACCGGCGCCGAAAGCGGTTCCGTCGCTCCTGTTGCGGGAGGGGCAGCCCTCACTCTCACGGCGGCCTTGCATGCGGGCAAGACGATTAACTTTGATACGGCGGCCGGAACGATTATCACCCTGCCTGCGGCAACCGGCACGATGGACGTTTACAAGTTCGTTGTCACCGTCGTTCCTACAAGCAACGACCATCACGTCCTGACGGCGCCTTCAACCGATCACTTGCGCGGGACCGCGCTGTTGAACGATAGCGCGACCGTAACCGGCTATGACGCCTACGCGGTGTCTACCCATACCGCCAACAAAATCCTGATGAACGGCACCACCACCGGCGCCCTGTCCATCGGCGACAGCTTCGAGCTTCAGGACATTGGCGCCGGCTGGTGGCAGGTCAGAAACTTCGTGGCGAACGCCAGCGGGTCCGCCGCTACTCCGTTCGTTCACGTCTAATCGGCAGATACCCCTGGGATCACGTGATCCCAGGGTCTTCCTCGGGAGCATGGCATGGCGGCGATTAGTCAAACGACCGTCTGCAACATGGCCCTCTCCCATGTCGGCGCCAAGAGCCATATCGAGAGCATCCAAGAGAAAAGCAATGAGGCCGACGCTTTCCGCTTGTGGTGGGACTTCTCGTTGCTGGAATGCCTCGAAAGCTATGACTGGAGCTTCGCGCGCACTCGCACGCCGCAGGGTAGCTCTCTTGCCCTCGACGGTGACGTACCACCCGACGAGTGGCAGTTCCGCTACCAGTATCCGGCCGATTGCGTGAAGGCGCGCATGATATGGAACCCGGTCGGCCCTACGGCTGACGCGGTGCCGTTTGCGCTGGAGCTTAACAGCCAGGGCGTGCGCACGATCCTCACGAATATGGGCAACCCGATCCTCGTTTACACGAAGCTTGTCACGAACCTTTCACTGTTCATCCCCATTTTCATCTCCTTGCTGTCGCGCTGCCTCGCGCAGCATGTTGCGTTCCAGCTTACCGGGGACCAGAAGATCGTTGACGCTCAGGTGGCACAATATGGCGCGCTCTTGCGCTTGGCGCCGGCCGTTGACGCGAACGAGATGGTGCCGTCGCAGCCGCGCGATGCCGAATGGATACGCGGTCGCACGTTTGACCCCAAGAATTACGGCTACCCCGGCATCCGGTATTAACCGATGCCGGTCCTTATCCAGCCCAGCTTTGCCCACGGCGAGGTAGCGCCAGCCCTGTATGGCCGCGTTGATACGACCATGTACCAGAGCGCGCTTCGTCTCGGGCGCAATATCGTAATCCGCAGCTTCGGAGGCGCCAGCAATCGCCCCGGGCTGTCGTTCGTTGGACCTGTGCGCGATCACTCCTACGACCCGCGCCTTATTAAGTTCTCGTTCGACGCTGAAGACCACGCCATGCTGGAGTTTGGCGACGAATACGTGCGCGTAATCGTGGACGACGCGCACGTTACTAACACGCCGGTTGCCATCACGGCCATCACGAAGGCGAACCCGTGCCAAGTTACATCGGCGAGCCACGGCATGAGCACCGGGGACGAGGTGTTCTTCGCCGGCGTAGTGGGGATGACCCGGCTCAATAACAATCGCTATCTCGTGACGGTTATCGACAGTGACAACTACACGCTGAACGATCAGGTCACGAACGCCGCCGTAGACACCACGGGAAGCTCGTGGGGAGCGTATGTCTCGGGGGGCACTGGAGCTTCCATCTTCACTGCGGTATCGCCCTACGCCATCGCCGACGTAGCTACGTTGAAGTATACGCAGTCAGCAGATGTCATGTCGCTGACGCACCCGAGCTACCCGCCATACGAGCTACAGCGCACTGGGACGAACACGTGGACGTTCGTGGCGCCGTCGTTCGAGCCTTCCATCGCATCGCCGACGACCATGGCCGTTGCGGTTGGCACGACTGGGGCGGTTACCCGCTTGTACACTGTAACGGCCTCGAAAGAGACCACGCTCGAAGAGAGCCTTCCGGGGCTGGATACAGCGGGAGCCGTCACGATAACTGGCATTACGGCAGCTAACCCAGCGGTCGTTACGTCAGCCAGCCACGGCCTATTGTCGGGCGATGTTGTGCAAATCGACGCCGTCGTGGGGATGACGGAGTTGAACGGGCAGCGGTTTACGCTCGGCGCCACTACGACCGACACTTTCGCCCTGCTGGGGGTCGATAGCACCCTCTATACCGCGTATTCTTCGGCCGGCACCGCGACACCGCAGTTCGTCCGCATCACCAATGGCGCGGTAACTGCTAACGACACCCTCACGTGGGACGCGGTGGCGGGCGCCATAAAATACTCAGTGTATTGTAATAACGCCGGGGTCTTCGGCTGGCTGGGTGATACGGCTGCGCTTACTTACACAAACACCAACCAAGCGCCTGACGCTTCGACTACGCCGCCGAACGCGAGCAATCCCTTTCTTGGCATTGGTAACTACCCCGGCGCAACCGGCTTCTATCAGCAGCGGCAAGTCTACGGCGCCACTAAAAACGCGCCCGACACGTCAGTTTACAGCCGCACCGGCAGCTATGACAATCTGAGCGCCTCGACCCCGGCCAATGATAGCGATGCGATCACGGCGACCCTCGCCAGCACCGAAGTCAATGAGATACGGCACTACCTACAGGGCACGTCCGACTGCTTGATCTTTACGGCCGGCGCAGAGTGGCAGGTAAACTCTGGCACTGCCGGGTTCTTTGGGCCGTCGTCCATACAGCAGTGGCCGCAGTCTACCTGGGGTTCCTCGGACCTCGCGGCCCCCATAATGCTCGGGCGCGTCATCTTGTACATAACAGAAAACCGGGCTTCGGTTCGCACTATGACATTCTCCTGGCAGGTCCAGGGGCAGGGCTATATCGGCACCGACGCCACTATCCTCTCTAACCATCTGCTTGAGACGTACCAAGCGCAGGGATGGTGTCTTGCCAAGTACCCGGACCCGATCTTCCACATAATTCGAGATGACGGTCAAGTTGTGTGCTGCACCTACAACGAGGAGCAGCAGATGATCGCGTGGGCACGCTGGGACACGCAAGGCAGCTTCACCATGACGGCCGCGCTTCCGCACAACGCTACTGAGATCGACGAGGCGGTATACTTCGTCGTCAAGCGCCAGATCAACGGTAACACGGTTCGCTTCATCGAGCGCACGCATAGCCGGCGCTTTGTGGACCCGCGCGATTGCTTCTTTGTGGACGCGGGCGTCTCTTATGACAACCCGCTGCCCATCACTGGGATCAGCTTGGGTGCCAACACTACTATCACGTCGGCCAGCCACGGCTTGACAACCGGCCAGTACGTAGACATTTCTGACATTCTGTGGCAGACGACGCTCGACGAGCTCGGAAACGCCATCGTACCAAACCAGTTGAATACCTACATTGGCTGGGATCAGAATGGCCCTGTGCCGAAGCCGGAAGGCGTCCTGCGCTGCCTCGTCGGCCCAACCACCACCGACACGTTTGTCGTGCTGGACCAGAAGACGGAAGCCCCGATCGTAAGCACCGGCTGGAACGCCTACCTTTCCGGCGGCAACGCGCGCCTACCGATTAACACGGTTACGGCTCTTGACTACCTCGAAAACACGGAAGTCGTGGTCCTGGCAGACGGCAACGTTATCGAGGGGCTAACCGTAACGAACGGCCAAGTCAATATCGGCCGTCTCGCCAGCCGCATCCACGTCGGGCTCCAGTATATCTCGGATATGGAGACGCTCGACATAGAAGCGCCGAGCGGCACGATACAGGGGCTATTCAAGAAGGTCTCAAAGGTGGTCGTGCGCTTTGAGAAGTCGCGCGGTCTCCTGATCGGCCATTCGGAGGTGCCCGAGGAGAGCACGATCCAGAATGACTTGATCGAAATGAAGCAGCGGTCCACTGAGCTTATGGGCGACCCGACCGCGCTTCTGACCGGCGACAAGGAGATCATCCTCGACCCGTCATGGAATACTAACGGCCGCATCTTCATGCGCCAGAAGTACCCGCTCCCCATGACCATCCTGGCGGTTATACCGACGCTCTCGGTCGGAGGCTGACCGTGGCGGAATACCAGATCGTGCCGGCGACCCGAGAGCACGCGGTTAAGCTGGCCGCCAGGATGCGCGCGTCCGACCTTCGGGAATTGCGTGCTCTGGGGCTCGACCCTTTCGTAGCTCTGTACGATGGCATTAAGGTATCACGTGATGCCGTTACCGGGCTGGTGGATGGCCGCGTGCTCGGCATGTTCGGGGTAGCTGTCTACGTGCCACTGTCGGATGAGGGCTGCCCGTGGTTCCTCGGCTCCTACGAAGTGCCGCAGCATAGTCGCGCGTTCTTGCGCTTCTGCAAGACGGGGCTGTCTCACATAGCGCCTCAATACTCATTGCTGGTCAATTACGTTGACGCCAGATACCCTGAAGCTGTAAGGTGGGTGCGCTGGCTTGGTTTTACTGTAGACGCGCCGGAGCCACGCGGCCCCCACGGCGTTCTGTTCCACCGTTTCTGGCGAGTGCGCGCATGATCTGGATTTGCCGAGTTCAGGAGACCATTGTAGCTGGGCCTGCGCTGCCGGCCATAGCCATAGCTGCCACGGTTGCTTCTACAGCCATGTCAGCTTACGGCGCCTACAGCCAGGGTCAGGCGCAGAGCGCGCAGGCCAAGTACCAGCAGCAAGTAGCGCAGAATAACGCTGTCATGAAGCAGCGCGCTGAGGTCTCGACCGCCAGCCAAGCGACTGTCACAGAGACGTACCAAGCTCTCCAAGACGCGGCGCTTAAGGGGCGCGAAACCGCAGCCGAGGGCGCCAGTGGCACCGACGTGAACCAAGGCAGCGCGTTGAATACCACCAGCAACACGGCGGCGGATGCGGTGCTGAACCAGAAGACCGTCGCCTACAACGCCTCTATGCAGGAATATGATGAAGCGGCGCAGGCCGACTACCAGCAGGGGCAGGCGGGTCAGTTTGGCGCCGCTAGCCAGAACGCACTCACTGCCGGAACCATCGGCGCCGCCGGGTCAGTCTTGAGCGGGCCGGGTTCTGTTGCGGATAAGTGGTACAAGTTTAACCAAGCTGGAGTTTCATAGCTGTGGCACAAGTTCCTGTTGAGCCAGTTCCGTCTGTAACTCCCAACGCCGCTCCCGCGCCGATGGCGAGCACGTCTGCTGATCCGGCGGCGTTCGGAGCGTTGAACGCTCAAGCCATACAGCGGGCTGGTGCTGGCCTAGGCAATATGGGGGACGCTCTCGGCAACATCGCCATAGCGAAGGCACAGCAAGCCGCTTCGATCATGCGGGGCAACGACTACTCGGCTGCGGCCACACAGCTTAATCAGGGTCTCGACGCGATCAACAAGACGCAGAATATGGGGCTCCCCAGCACTGTCCAGAACTTCGGGGACAGCGTTGACGCGACTATCCAACAGACCCTCGCTAACCACGGCGGCGGGCCGGCCAGTACCGTGATGCTGCAAAACCAGTTGTCGCAACTGAAGACCGGTCTAATGGCCCGCGCTCAGTCCATGTCGGACCAGTCCAACACCATTCAGGCGCAGACACAATTTCAGCAAGTTCTGGGGCCTGCGTCGTCGCTCGTCTACAACGACCCTACCCAGCTTTCCGGCGCTATGGCTCAAGTCACCGCCAAAGTCAACGATCAGGTGGGCATGCGGACGCCCCCCGAGGCTGAAGCCATTTTGCAGGGGGCAAAGCAGACCCTCATTACGAATGCGGTGCTCGGGGCGCTCCACCAGGGCGGCACGCAAGGGATTTTCCAAGCGCAGAACATTGTTACGGACGCCGCTAAGGCCGGGTTCCTCGACGCCGACACGCTCGTCAACCTAAACGGCCAAATTCACGCCGCCAACCAGTTCATGGCCGGCAAAGCTTTCGAGTACAACCAGCGCCCGAGCAACTTCGTTCCTGACAACGCCAGCGCCTATATCCATGGCACTCTCGATCCGGTGGACAGCCGGCGCATGGAGCTAGAGGTGCAGCAATTGGCGCTCCCACGCACAGTCATGGACCCGCAAAGCGGTCTCCCGATGACCGTGCCGGGCGTGGACCCTGGGTCAGACATGCGCGCTGCGCTGGCAGCGCACGGCATAATCTTGCCTTCCACGGCCGCTGCCGCCGGCTCACCCGCCGTGGGCATACCACAAGCGCCTGTGGCTGGCGCTCCCGGCGCGCCTCTTGGGCCGGCTACTACGGTCGGCGCTCCGGTAACAGCGCGCAATGCAGGGCCTCTCCCTGGCACTGTTCTCACGCCCGGTGATCCTGGCTACCAGCCGAACGCCAGCCCTGCTGGAGCGGCTCCTGTGCCTGTGCCAGCGCAAGGGCAGCCGGGCGCGGGCGCAACGCAAAACGAGACCCTCTACAGCTACGCCAAGAACGGGCAGGCCACTGGTGCCGGCGCCGAAGCGTCACGGCTGTTCTACAACTATGCGCCGGTTGTCGGGGGCGCCCTTGGTAGCCCCGCTGCCTCCAACGCCGAGACGGAAGTAAATGCTGTCAAGAACAACCTCGCCTCAATCTTCACGAACGCGAACATCGCCGGCGGCAATAGGCCTCCCCCGAAAGAGACTGAAGAAATCGCCAGCTTGCTTGACGAGTTAGACCCAAAAATGCTGGGCAACCAGACCGCGTATGTCACCACCCTGGCGAAGCTGGATGACGTGCTCGGCCAGATGCACGATGAGTACCTGGACCGCGCCGACCCGCACGGTGCGGGGGCTCCTATGGGAACAGACGTTCGGCAGCAAGCGGCTCAGATCGCCAACCAGATCACGCATATCCGCCAGCAACTCGGCGTACCTCCCCGCCTTACCCCCCAGCAGTCGTGGGCCATGCCGGCAGGCTCCGAGTTCCGAAAGAACAGCGGCCCCGAGAATGGCCAGATCAGCATCTCGCATGGTAAGCCGGGGGGTCAATAATGGCCGATCCAACTCTCCCCCCGCAAGAACAGTACACGGCGGCTGACGCTGCGGCTGACGCTGCTAACGCGGCGGGTGCGCCAGCCCAGCACGGCACTGTACAGATCACATTTCCTGGTGGGGCACCTCCCGCACCTCCCGCCGGGCCTAACACCTCGACCGCCGCCGTCCCAACGCCGGTAGCTGGCGGTGCTGCGGTTTCTGCCCCGGTGCCGTCACCCATAGGACCACCTGCGCCGATCCAAGCTCCGGGTGTGGCACCGGAGCGCGATGCCTACGGCGACCTCCCCGGCGAGGCTGCGCATCCCACGGTAGCTACGGCTCCGGCACCTGACGCTTACGGTGACCTCCCCGGAGCTACCAGCGCGGATGCTACCGCTGGGCAAAAGATGGGCGCCCTCGGCGAGGGTGTCGCTGGCGGGGCCATATCTGGCGGCACGATGATGGCCGGTATGACCAGCGGCATGGCAATAGGCGCTCTCGCTGGTGGCGGTGTATTTGACGCGGCTACCGTGCCGTTTGGCGCTGCCGCTGGGCTCGTGGCTGGCTACTACGCTGCTAACCGAGCGAAGGCGGGGCTGGGCATACCGGCGCCTGAGCAGATGTCGGCTAACGTGCGGCCATATGGCTACGCGGGTGATATGTTCGGCTCCGGCATGTCTATGGCCGGTGAAGTGGCTCTCATGGCGAAGGCTGGGGTGACGAGTTCTATTCCCTTCGTGCAGAAAATCCTCGGATACGCTCGCTACCACCCGGCGGCGTTTCTAGCAGGGGAAGCCTCCACCAACTTCGGCGCTGGGACTGGGGCTGCGGCCTCTGAAACGGTAGCGCCAGGCAATACGCCAGCTCGCATAGCCCTTAGCGTCGGGGGCGCCATCATTAACCCGGCCTTCTGGCTACAAAATGGTGGTCGCTTTGCAGCCTCCAAGTTCGGGTTCTACGGCAAGCTGCTGACGAATGCGGGGCAGAAGAACCTAGTAGCGGCGCGCGCCCAGGCTATAGCGCTATGGCACGGGGAAGACCCGCAAAGGCTGGCCGATGTACTGACGACGCCCGGCATCGCGGACGTTCCTGGTATCACGTCAGCCCAGAAGAGCGGCAGCCCCGCTCTCGCTGCCATGGAAAAGAGCCTCACCGACAGTAGCCAGAAGTTCGGCTCCTACCTCCATGGCCGAGCAAAAGACGCGCTGACCACGATGCGGAACGCCATGCACTTGCTCGCCCATGGTGGAACGCCGGCCGAAGTGACCGGCCATGCTGAGACACGGGCGATCTATTTCCGCACGCTCATACAGGGCGTCGTGAATGACGCGGTGGACACGGCAGTTACAGCCGCGAAGAAGCTCACGGTGGACAGCCAGCGCACGCGCGCCCAGCTTGGCAAGATTGCGCAGGATGCTGTTGCCAAAGCGCTGACGATGGCCCGCGCAGCCGAGAAGGAACTGTGGTCGAAGGTTAATAAGACCATTCCGTGGCAGGCCCCGGAGCATTCCATCGCCGCGTATAAACAAGTGGGGGAGGATGTTCTTCTCAAGAAATACGGGCAAGGGGTAGACCCTGTAACCGAGCGGTTCTTCGCTTCAATGATGGAAGAGCCGAACCCACTTGAAGAAGGCGATACGGTTTTCGGGGAAGGCGCCGCAGCCGAGCCGAAGACTACCTCGGGCGAGCTTATTAAGATGCGGGGTCATCTCTTGAACGAAGCTCGTATGCTCCGGGGCGCTACTCCGTCGAATGATAAGATGGCGCGTGTTTACGACGAGCTTGCCGATGGTGTCTTGAGCGACCTTAACGAGATGGGCGCCAAATTTGGGGATCAGGCTTACGACGCGGCCCGCCAATTCACTAAGGAATTGCACGATGCCTTCCAGCGCACTTTCGCCGGGAGCGCCACGAGTGTCACCCGCAATGGCTCCGGGCGCGTAGCTCCAGAAGAGTTCTTGGATAAAGCTCTCGGTAGCGGCGGCACTGGCGGCGACCTTCAATTGCAGGAACTTGAAGACGCCACGAAGTTCATGGCCCTGCACGGTATGGACAGCCCCGAAGCGCTCAAGAATGTCGGCGTGATGCTCAGCGCGCAGCAGCGGCTATTGCGCTTCGCCGCGAGTGACATCGTGAACCCCGTCACCAAACGCATCGACCCTCTGCGCGTGGCGAAGTTCATGCGCGATAACCAGAGCATCCTCGACCGCTTTCCCGAAGTGCGTGGCGAACTAGAGGGGGCCATGAAGGGCGAGCAGCAGGCGCAAGACGTGCTCAGCCATTTCGGCCCTGATGGCACCGGCATTGTTTCCAGCGACCAGCTTATCCTCGGCAAGCTTCTCGACACTGACGACCCCGTGGGCGCAGTGGCTAAGGTTATGAACGGAGCGCAACCGCTCCAAGACTTCGTTCGCATGGTGGAGCTAGCCGAGAACAGCGGCGCCCCGGCCGTGAAAGGGCTCACTTCAGCCGTCCTGCAAAACGCCGTCACTAAATCGGTGAAGGGGGGTGAACTGAACTTCGGCATGCTCGATGACGCGCTTAACCGCCCGGTGCGTGCTGGGCTGCCGAGCCTGCTACAGATGATGCGGAGCACGGGCCTCCTCGACGTTGGGGAGAGCGGGCGCCTGACGCAACTCCTGGCGGCTGGGCAGAAGGCCGAAGGCGTCGAGGAACTGGCGCGCGGTGGTCCCGGCATTCCGCTGCCCACTCAGCTAAGCGAAGGGGTGCAGGTCGCCATCAAGACGCTGGGCTCCCATACCGGCGGTCGCATCGGCGAGGCTGTCTTGGGGCGCACGACCTTGATCTCGCAAGCCGCATTCTCGGGGTGGGCTTTGAAGCTCGCTACGCGGGCTGGCGTCGTGCAAGCGACCGACCTTCTCCAGCAAGCGGTCGAGAACCCGAAGGTGATGGCCGATCTGCTGAGGGCACCTACCACGCAAGCTGAAGCGATCATGTGGGGACGGCGCTTGCATATGTATACGTTCAATTCCATAGCGGAGGGAGAGGCTCCAGAACCGCCGAAGGAGAGTGACCCCTACGATGAGCCGCCGCCTCCAGAGGCAGCCGCCAGTGAGGGGTCTTCGGGTGGGGCGCCCCCTACTCCCCCGCCGCCACCGGCCGCTACAGCGCCTTCTCCTGCGCCCTACGAGCCCCCCGGTAAAGCTCTGCTTCCGGTGATCCAGAAGCTCGAAGGGAGCGCCAACAATGCTACGTCGCGGAAGGGGGCTATCGGGCGTAACCAGATAGAGCCATCTACGGCTCACGCCTACGGTTTCTCCGACGCCACTCCTGAGAAGCTTAAAGACCCGGCGTACAACGACTATGTGGCAACGCACATTCTCTCGGGTCTCCTCCACCAGTTCGGCGGTAATACGAAAGCGGTGCTCGTCGCTTACAACGCCGGCCCGACTGTAGCGCGGCGTTGGCTCGCTGCTGGGGAAGATAACTCGGTGCTGCCAACCGAAACGCAGAAGTATCTAGAACACGCTAGTAGGCTGGGCTTGCAATAGCTGGTCTCACGTGATACCGTAGCTCTTCAGGATAGGGCGCCCCATGACCATCGAAACTCCAGCGTTCAAAACCACTGTCACCGGGAACGGCGCTGCTACCGTCTTCTCGTTCAGCCCAGTTGTGCTATACGCTGATGGCCAGCTTACCGTGTTCATGCTCGACCTCGATGGCAATCAGACGCAGCTTGTCGAGGGCACCGGCACGGGCAATTTTGGCGTCAACATGCTGACCGGCTATCCGGGCACGGGCTCCATCACGTACCCGAATGACGGAGTGAGCCCGCCGCTCGCGACCGGCTGGAAGCTCGCCATCCTGCCTGACTTTCCGCTGGTGCAGACGCTCGCTCTCGACAATCAGGGCGGCTACCTACCGGAGAACCAAGAGCAAGCTCTCGACTACCTTACTATGCTGGTGCAGCAGCTACAGGCTGAGCTTGACCTGTGCCTGCAAGTGCCGGTTACAGGAGCTACCCCAGGAGCTACGCTCGCGGCCGATCTGGAAGCCGTCGCCGCCAATCTCCCGGCCATCGGGATCGCTGCGGCGCAGAACATAGGCCCGGCGGTCGCCATCGCCACCGGCACGAGCCAAACTCGCTCTATCGCCGACTGGCTGGCGTCCGACATGTGGCCTGAAGATTTTGGCACCACGGGCACGAACGATGACACGACCGTAGTGCAAGACGCGCTCACCACCATCGCCAGCATGGTGGCGTCCATTAACACGGCGAACACTTGGCAGATCGACACCAGCGGGCCATTGCTGCGCTTCAAGTCTGGGCGCAGGTATACGATCAACCCGGCTACGGGGCTGACGAAAGCTGCGGGTTTCAGCATCGATGCCCGAGGAGCCCTTATTGGTACGCCGGAAGCGTCTCCCATCGTCATCACCCTGTCACCGCAGGTCAACCCCAGCGGCGTAGGGTCGCCGTGGAGTGACGAGATCAAGGGCGGCAACTGGACCTGCGTGAACTTCCTTATCCAAGGCAGCGGCACCAATTCGGTTATCTCTTGGACGCAGGGCATCACGCTGCGTGATCTTGGCATGTTCGGCTGGAACCAAGCAGGATCGTTCGTGGTGCCAGAGGGTATCACTGTAGGAAAGTGTGCCAACGCCATCCAGCTAGCGCGCTGCTTCATCAGCAGCTACAACACCGGCATCCGCATCATCGGCCATGACGGTTCCGGTAAGGCGACGCGCGGCCATTCGCGCACGATCATCGACGGCTGCCATATCGGGCGCTTGGCGCCGCTGACAGGGAGTGGCACAGCGCCCGGCGACGGCAACACCGGCACCGGAATATGGCTGGACCTTGCCGGGGCCGACGGGGAGACCCTGTTGATCTCCGACTTGCTGGTCGAGGGCGCCAATTACGGCATATACCTCGACAATGGCAGCGGCACCAAAGCGACCGCTAATAGCGGCCTCTACGGCGCTGGCGCTGGCGGCGGCAATGCCACTGCCCTAATCACCGGGCTGCGGTGTGACAGCGTTCAGCAGATGGTGTACAACGGGATAGAGGGCTGCACCATCGTCGCGCCTTATGCGCCGCCGAATGAAACGACGCCGATGATTAACGACGCCGCCATCTACGTGAACTACGGCGTCGTCAACGTACTTGGCGCGCGCATCGAGTTCCCCAACGCTGACAGCACCGATAACGCAATGGTGGTCAACCGGGCTAATGGCGCCGTTGGGTTCTGGGAGGGGAATGCCACTGGCGCGGGCCAGCAGTATCCCTTCAACGTGCCGGCGCCGCTGCGCACGCTGGTCGGCGACCAAGTGTGGCAAACGCTCGTCACCGGCGTGCTCTACGTCTATGCGCAGGGCAGCGGCAGCTTCAAATTCCAGTTCATCGACGACGCCGGCTTTTTCTCCAACACGCTCTCGACCGCGATCTCATCGGGTTCGATTAGCGTCGGATCAGGCGACAACGAAGTCACATTCACCATCGGCTCCAGCAGTGTCATCTATGTGGCCTTTGGATCGACTAACTTCACCCTCGCCGGCAATCCCGCCGTGACGGGCTGGAACGCGCAGCCAACTGGTATGGTCGGCGGCGGAATAGCTGCCGGCCACAAGGCGGCGTCCACGACGGTTATGTCCATCACCTTCTACGACCTCGATCTCTCGACGGGGATGGCCTTCACCGGCCTCGCATCCGGGCAGAACATGGCGATCGCGCTGTCGCTTCGGCTTAGCAGCGCATAGGGGGCTAGGATATGGACCCGTCAGGCGCTTATGGAAGCCAAATGCTAAACAAACTGTCACATGACGTATCGCTGACGTTGGGCACTTTCGTTGTCCTATCGTCGAATATCGAAGCCACCGCTGGCGCGATGGCGGCGGTGTTCCTTATGCTGTGCGGGGCCATTACGGTTTACACGCGCGTACAGCAAGCGCGAACGGCAATAGTAATGCGCCACAAGGCCGAGCACGAGCTTAATATGCTCCAGTCCTCGGATGTCCGCCGCGCGGCCGAGGTAATCCTGAACACGGCGACCGAGACGGCGCGGATGCTGCGGATCAAGAGTGAGGAAAGCGAAGCTCTGCGGGCGGCTGTAGCTAAGACGGAGGCGCTAAGTGGCTCATAAGGGCCTCCACAAGGGTAGCAGCTTAGGCGACCACGGGAAGAAGAAATAGCGCGGCTTCTGCCTCCCTGCGCCGCACTAGCCCATGGGATATGATGGGTGGATGGCCGGCGTAGACGTAGAGTTTTAGCCCTTTCGGCACTGCTAGGTAGTCTCCGGTGTTCAGCAGCCGCGTGAATGTGGCTCTCTCCAGGGTGCCGGCTCCCGTATTGAAGGTGAAGCTCACCAGGGCGCCAAACTGGTTCTCGTTGAGCGCCGCAGTGACGGCGTGGACAACGGCCTCCTCGGCTATCGTGAGGTCTGCTTCAAGCACGTCATCTGCTTGGTCTCTCGTGATACCAAGGTGCCAGTCTTCCTTGGACAGCACCCTGTGACCCCAGCCGATGGTCAGATAGCCGTAGCCGTCGTAGTACTCCTTCGGCTGGAAGCTCTCGAAGCTCTCAATAAGCTTGAGCGCGGCGGCGTTAATCATAGCCGCCACGACTTCTGCTTGGGAACTTTGTAAGCGACATGTAGGACGGGCGCCTCGGCTGCTTCAGTAGCGGGGGGCCGGCTGCTATTGCGGAGGAAAACCTCCAGTCGTGCGAGCGCGTTCCACGCAAGCTGCGCTGCGTGCAGCATGTCGGCGTCTTCATGGTTCACGAAACCTTCCAGCGCCTCCCCCGCCATATGCCGCATACAAGCTTCGGTGTACATATTGTAGGCGTCAGGTATATCCAGGTAGCTCATGTCGCCGATTGCTACCTCATGTTTCTTGGCGCCGTACTCGGATACCCGCGCGATCTCCATGAAAGCGCGCGGGAAGCGTGCCAGTACGTTACGGTATATGTTAACCTTCGCGTACTTGGCGGCGGTAGCGGAAGCCAGTTCACTCATATACAACCTCCTGTGGCGCTATTTTAGCCACTTTGCACAGCGCAAGATAGCAGTCCAAGAACTCGCGTTTGGCCCGTGGGGGTGCCCAGCATTGTACATTAACCCCCTCTAGCGGCTGGTACTGATCGAATGCCCACGGTTGCGGGTAGCGCATAATAGCCACCTTCTCCACGGGAACCATTCGGCGATCTATCGTCTTAATTTTGGAGGCACAAATAATACGCCACGGCGTCACTCCGAAACTCTCGTCAATCACGCGACCTATATTAGCCTCCAGGTCGGTGTACGCGGACCCCACCGCATGCTTGACGGCGCGCGATAGGTCGTTAAGGTACGCCTCTGGAGCGTCGTGCAGCAAGACCGCTAGCGCAGCCAAAGGCGGCCACTTCGCCACCGAGAAGGCGTAGCGGGCCATGAGTACGCTATGCTCGGCTACGCTGTAGAACCGGCCGACCATCCCCTGCCCTGAGTACCGGCAGTCCAGCGCCAGACCGTTGGCAATGTCTGATATAAACACCTCTTCCTGCCGAGGGTCGAGTGGGTAGAAGCGGCCACCCAGGCTCGTCTGCTGCCACTCGCCTTTACGACCCGGCATAATGTCGTCGAAGCTGGCGTCGGGTGCCTGCTTAGGCCGCGCGTTCGCTAAGCCCCAGTCCTGACATTGCCCGAAAAACTCTCTCATCATGCTCTCCATTTTGGCGGGTGCTTCCCCTTGCCGTAGCAAGTGATGATGACGCGCTTGCCATTTGGGTACACGCCGATATGGCTGCGCGTCCATGACGACTGCCCGACGTTGTAGCCCTGCTCCAGGTCTCCCGTGATACCAGACACGTAGGCGCCGAACCAGATGCCGGCTGAGTGGCTATGGCCGGTGTTTGTCTTGCGGCCCATTTGGGCGAACTGCATCGCGGACCCAGGACGGCCATTCGACCCGTTGTGCCCGTGGATGCCACACTCTATGCCGCCGTTGGCGTCGCCGCAGATTACGAAGCTCTCGTCCTGCTTGAGGAACTGGAGGGGAACCGGATGCGGGGACATAAACAGTCGGCAAGCGTAGTCCACGATGTTGAAATTGCGCAGCTTTGGCGCCGCGATCTCCTGGTACACCGCCAACTGGAGCTTCAGGAATAGGAGCGCGTTCGGCGGGTCGGTACGGTAATCGGCCTCGCGCAGCCAGCGCTTCAGGGCGTTGTCGTGGTTGCTGTCCACGATCACCGTCTTGCACCACGGGCGGTAGGAGCCCTCGGTCAGGAACCTCGCCACGCTCTGCAATTCTACAGCCACGCTGTCGGTATTATTGATGTACTTCTCGAAGTTGGCGTGCGGGTTCCCGCGATCATGGTGGTTGCGCGAGCGGAAGTCGAGGACATCGTGCATGAACTGGAAGCGCGGCTTCAGCACGTCCATCATGCCGTCTTTGCCCCACAACATCTCATCGACGGCCGCCGGCACGGTGCCCAGGTGTATATCCCCCCAGGTTATGCCCTCCATGCGATGGCCCTTCGTGACCTTGCCGTCCTTGGCACGCAGGGTAAGATCGTATATGGTGCCTTCGCTGTCAGCGTTAAGCTGTCGCACAAACCATACGCCGTCGCTGTCTACCTCGACTAAGAGGCCGCCGTAGCCGTGATGGAAGGACGCCTTAAGCCCTTCCTTCTTCAGGATGTAGTTGCGCTGCGTTACGGTGCCGGTGGTGTAGTTGATCTTGGTGCCCTCGGACTTCTGCGATGCGACCGAGCGCATAGCGAACTGCACGTGGGGGATAATGCCCGACTGCCGGCCCGTGTAAGCTTCCAAGCCGGATAGCGGTTGTACCGCAGTGGGCAGGATGTTCATCTCCCCGCACCAGACGAGCCCTGGGGCCACCTGAACGCTTTGGTCAAGGATATGTGGCTCAAGCTCGGGAGCCCACCACGGCTCACCTCCTGCGCCCTGCGTCGATCCTCGCTTGATGCTGCCCTTGCCATAGGCGGCTTTGTTATAGGTGAAGGTCGAGACGTGAATGCTGGCGTTATAATGCTTCGCCAGCGCCTTAATGTTCTCCCACGCAGGCGTGAACAGCTTGGTGTTATTCTGGGCGCAGGTGAAGATATAGCGGAACACCCTACCCTCGGGCGGCACGTCCCAGGTGGTGCGGGGCAGCGTCTTCACGG
Source organism: Rhodanobacter sp. (assembly GCA_035655635.1). GTDB lineage: Bacteria > Pseudomonadota > Gammaproteobacteria > Xanthomonadales > Rhodanobacteraceae > Rhodanobacter. Next base: position 28,237 of record DASRUB010000077.1, read on the forward strand.
CGCCATGCAGGGCTCTAAAAAGGGGCATTATTGAACGCTCTCATGTGCGGGGTGGATGACGGTTATGGCGCCCGTCAGTACGTAGACGACGCGGTCGGGGCGGTCTTGACCGCCGAAGATTACGATGCGCGGGCCTATGAAGCATATACCCTCACAGCCGCATGGACATGGGCAGGCTAGTGCCATTATCTCAGGTGATAGCTTTGACCGCGACCCGCCGCCGCAGGAGCATGAGGAACTCTTCTGCGTCGAGGATAACGAGCCAGGGTTTGTGGCTTCGTCTGTGGAATACAACAGGTATCTCCCCCGGTGCCTTGTCGCGGGTGGCTTGGTCCATAGCCGGGTACAGCGACAAAATTTCCGTTCTCTTGACTTCCATATGGAAGCCTTCTATTGAATGTACTACATCTGGTGATCCAGGTCCACCCCTAAATTGCTGTCCACGGCGCGCCTCGAAGCCAAAACGGCGCAAAAGGTCACGCACCTCAAGCTCGCCAGTCTTCCCCTTATCCCGCTGCATCTTACCCACTACAATTTCCTCGCGAATACAAGTTTCGGATGTAGGTTCTTGGTATCCCATACACGAGCGCCAGAATAATCGTCCGTGCCCGGCCCCGCGACACGCCTACAGGTGAAACCCTTAGTGGTTCCTACGTGCTGCCAGCCGTCTCGCAAGTACAATTCCCCAGTTCTCGGGGGCTCTACAAGGGTCTCCCAGCCTTCCACGTCGTCTCCGTAGTTAAGCGGCCAATCCAGGGCTACTACACTGCGAAACTTGGCTACTATGGCTGTGGCGAAGTTGCGAACGGGGTACGAGCCACCCTTCTTGCTTATGTGAAAGAACGTGTTATTCACGATCTTATGTATGCTGGCCCCCGGAAAGAACTCATTGCGCCCCGGCAGGAATAGTCCAGCGCTACCCGCCACCGTCGCCCCGTAAACTACGCCGCGTACCGACACAAGATAAATAAGCTGGCGGCCCACAAACCCGCGCGGCTTTGAATAGTGGTCGGCCATCCACACCCTCAAGCGCAGGTCAGACTTGGGGATGCGGGTTAGCTCAATCATAGCCCGTACCTTTCTCCGACGTTAATCTTGCCGTCAATTGGCCAATCTTGAGCGAACGTGCCGCGCGTGTCGATCAGCAGGCGCTTGAACTCTTCAGCACTGCCGAAGCCCGGCTTCTCCTCGGTGGCGATCTCGTCGTATACGGTAAGGATCGGATGGTAGCCGGCGAGGCGAAGGCGCCGCTTGCCGGGCTCCATGATCTGACGCGCGGTGGCCTGCGTCCAGTTTTCCGTGAGCTTCCCCCCGTAGGTGTAGACGCGCTTCCAGTGGCCCTCCTTCTGCGCCATGTATGAGAGCTTAGGCACGGGCTTGCACCCGCACGTGCCATTGGCGCAATCTTCGCGCGTCACCGGCTGGTGCCACTGCGGCATCCCGGCGCGTATCTGCGGCTGGAAGTACCATAGGCGCTTCTCGCCATCGGGCAACAGCATCGTCAGCCATTCGTCTATGATCTGGAACTCGGCGCCGCATGGCTTAACCCGGAACATATGGCCGGGGTACGTTACGGCCTCAGTGGCGGCGCTTTCCATGTTGCGCCACATATCTACGATGGCCGGGCACTCTTTGCGCCACGCCTTGCAGAAGCCGATGATCGCCTCGTCGCTATGGATGGGGCGCGGGTCGAACTTGAGCCACGCATTGAGAGCGCCCTGGTAGCCGAACGCTAGCTCGCATCTCTTACCATCCTGGCGTTCCGGCATTTTCTTAGTGCAGGTGCCGGGCGCCCAGCCGTAAATCTTGTCGGCCGTAAGCTCGTAAATCTTAGCCTTATTGCGGAACGCCTCGATCTTCCACTCCTCACCGGCGCCGCACGCGAGCACCACGGCCTCGATGGAGGAATAGTCACCGGAGTAGATGACGTTCCCCGGCTCGCCCTTGATCCAGTACCGGCTTGCCTTGCTCACGACTTCCATAGCCTCGCCGTAGCAGGTATCCAGCCACTCTGGGTCGCGGTAGGCAATGTCGCCGCATAGCTGAGCGCTGTCCATGTCTTCGAGCGGTCGCGCTAAGTTCAGCGGTTGGAAGCCACTGCCAGTCTCACGCCCCGTAGCCGCGCCGTGGTAGCGCGTCTGAAAGCGAGCGCGGCCGTCGCTACCGCAATGGCGCATCATAGCATCCAGCTTCTTCGTGCTAGCCTTGTTCACCTCGACCCGTATCTCCAGCGCCCGGCGAGCGGGACCGCGCGGTATCTCACCATCCTCCATCAGGTCGTTGAGGTACTCAGCTCGCATGTTGTCGAGGTTAATCTCGTGCCCGGCCATCCACGCGATGACCTTGGCACCTTGGGTGGGGTTGAGGCCGGTGATGGCCCGGAACTCGGACACCAGCATAGTGCTGCGTTTTTCTACAACTGCGATGGCGTCGGCAATCCCTTCCTGGTCGAGGTAAAGGCCGCGCAGGTTCGTCTCCAGCGTGAGAAGGAAAATCTCAAGCTCGTGCGGCGGAAGACCCCCGAGGTGCTTGCTCACCGCGCGCTCCAACTCCACGTCATCGACGCAGTAGGCGACAAAGCGCGCAAGATCGTCAGCCGGGATCGTCCCCTTGTGCGCCGTCTTGAGATAGAGCTTGCTGTATTTCGAGATAAGACGCCCACCGTCCGCATTCTTGGCACCGATACCAAGGGCCTGTGCTAGCCTGTCGAGAGCCGCAGGCAGAGCGTAGTAGCACGCAACCGCCATCGTATCCCGCCACTGGGTCAAGGGGACAGACGGCCATGAGAACTTCCTTTCGAGTATGTTGAGCCAGTGGGATAGCTCGAACGAGATGTTGTGCGCCTCAAGGTCATGCCCGTCCGCTATGGCGTCGAACAGCGCTTGCGGAGGTGCCATATATGGGGTCCAAACCTGAACAGCGGCGTCATCTATGGCGTAGCAGGCGCAGATGATCTCCGTCGTCGGGTCCTCTGAATAAACCCAAGCGCCAACGCGCTTCAGGTCTGCGTAGGAGCGCGTCTCAAGGTCCAGCGTGATAGTCATGTGCGATCCGGCTTTAGTGAATACCCGAAACCGTACCTAGCTTTTATGTTGTAGCCCATCTTGCGCAAGTGCATGATCGTTATGCGCAGGGCCACGTCGGGGTCCTTGGGCTGGCGGTCGAACCGCGATAGCACGAATTTCTCGCCGCGCCGCCAGTCTTCCCCCCACAAGGAATTGATTATGGTCTCACGTGATACCGAGTTTCCGCGCCCGCTGGCGATGATGCCCAAGACCGCTCTTGGTAGTGGCGCCATATTCGGCTCCTTGAGGGCCATGACAAAGGCGTAGAGAGAGACGGTCGTGAAGTCGCTCACGACAGCTTCCCGACCAACCCGACTACGGCTAGCGCATAGCCGCTGTAAATCAACACGTTGTTCCAGTCGCCTTTGAACCCCTGAGCGATGGCGATGCCGAGGTAGCACAAGCCGGGTATTATGACGAGAGCCGTGCTCACGGTTGCACGTGCTCTTTCGGCTTGCGCGGCCTCATGGGCACCGTACCGTCCTTTATCCACTCAGCCGCAATGTTCATGTTCTCGGCGAGGATGCGGCCGTCTATATCCGCGTTCGCCATGTAGGAGAACACGAGCGCGCGTAGCTTCTGGCCGTCGTTTTCGAGAAACGAAAACTCGTCAGCAATCTCTGCGGCTGGCTCCTCGGCCACTATTTCCTCCAAAGAAAACCCCGGGCTGTTGCGGCTCGCACTAACGGCAGCCCAGGGAATTTACGCAGCCGTCTTATCGAGCGCGGCGGCTGCGGGTGGCAGGTTCGCCGGCGGCCACGACAGGCGTGCCGACGGGCTTGAACAAGCTGGAGTGGTCCGACGACGCGATCAGCTTCTCGCCGTCCTTCGTCTTCTGGAACGCCGACAGGTAGAACTTCATCGCCTTGTCGCCGCCGTTGTCGAGGTAGCACAAGATGGTGACGGCGCACTGGCCATACATGCCAGGGTAAATTGCCGCGCGCTGGGCGGGGCCGATGGCCTTCACGTTCTCGTCGTAGACTTGGATACCCCCCGGCGCGTCCTGGCCGTTCAAGTTGAACAACGTATTGGCGCGGATGACGATGGTGCCCTTATATGCCTCACCTTCCTTGCCCTTGTCGGCACGCTTCTTCGCCAGCTTGTCGCCGTCGAGGAAGGGCGAGCGGATCGAGCCGTCGAGAAACTCCTTCTCGGCGCTGTCGCCCCACTCCTGGCAAGCAGCCTCGATCAGGTCGTCCTCGATGGTGCCCTGGCCCGTGACGGCTTCGGGAGCGAACGCAAGCTCGATCTTGTAGAACGGCGTGCCGGCCTTCTCGGTGCGCGGGTCCACGTAAGCGTCTTTCTCAAACAAGGCCTCGTTAATGACCCGGCCCTCGGGCAGCAGGAACGTCACAGTCTCTTTCTTAGGTGCGGGCATAGTAGCCTCCTGTGGTTAAACCTTCCTCGTCTTAGTCGCGGCCTGGAACATGGCCTTGGTGTCCTGGTTCACGGCCGCTCGCGGGTCCATATCCTTCACAACCGTCAAGCCGGTGTCAGGCTTGAACGCCCAGCGAGCGACAAATGCCTCCCCCTCTGGTAGAGCCTCCATCTGCGCCGGGCTCAAGAGTTCGGGCGCAGTGTATGCACTGTCGCCGAATGCGGCTTTGGCAGCGGCTTCGGCTCCGTCTTTGAATATACGGTTAGCCTTTGCCTTAGCGAGCTTGAAGCCGGCGATTTTATGCCCAGCTTCGAGGCGACCGAAAGCAGTCTTGCTCGCAGCCTTCCCCACAATCTTCGCCGTCTCCAGCAATGTAAGGAAACGACTGACTTGCTCGTTTGTAAGTTCATCGGCAGTCCTCGACATCGCGCCCATCATCGTCTCCAGTTCGGCCATGTCTGATACCAGTTGGGGGCACGCCCGAAACCGTACCGGGCAGAATCGGCAGTGCTCACCGCTGGCGGTATCACGTGAGACCAAGGCGCGGTCCATCGCGGGGATCAGTTGCCCCAGGAGCCACTGCTCAAGGTTCTCGGTTGAGATAGACCACATGCGATGCGCTTCCCCGAAGCACCGGGGCTGCACGATATGCAGCACGACCATATCTACCTGGTCCCAGAGCTTCAATTGCTCCAGGGCGCCACAAGCGTAGCCCATCGTCTGCGGATTATGCTTCACCTCGACGTAGATGCCAGCGCCATGCTTGTAATCCCATATATGCAGCACGCGCCCGAGCTCATCGAGGTACACAATGTCCGCCGTGCCGTAAAACAGAGCATGGATCGTCGGGCAGTAGTATTTCTCCTCGGTCCAGAAGTTGCCCTGATTGCGGTCGGGATGGGCCTTGCGGACAGCGGACAAACACACCTGAACCGCGTCTGCCATCGGCTTTTCAATAGCGCCGCCGATGTATTCCCAGGCGTCTTTCTGCTCCTGGAAGGCTAGGTCGAGCAGTTCGTGCGCCGCCGTCCCTGGCTTGGCGAACTCACCGTCGTCGTCATCATCGTGTAGGCCCTCGCTCAGGCCTACGGAGCCTGGGCACGCCATGAAGCGCTCAGCACCAGACATGCCGAGGGGACTATGGCCAGCGGGAACTTCGCTCATAGCCAGCGCCTCCACAAGTCCACAAGTACAATCGCGAAAAATACTACGCCCAGCCATACCAGCGACACCAGCGCCAGCTTAGCGGCGAACAGAAGCAGAGTGTCTGGCGTGCTCATTTCGTCGCCTCGATCATGCGCCGCACCTCGTCGATGAAGTCACGGCGCTGAACACCTTTCATCTCGCCCACTGTCTTGACCCCGAACTTGGCGACTAGCTCGGTGACGACGCGCGGTGTGAGCGCACGGGCGCCTGCACTGGCAGCCTTCGCCAGATCAGCGTCCGTGATCTCTTCAGAAGGGGATGCAGTCGCAGCGATCGACGGGGTTTCCGCAGAAGTCGCAGGTGCTCGGCGACGGCTTGTGGAGACGGCTGAGGGGGCAGGGGATGGTTCCGTAGCACCAGCCGCCGCTGGGGCTTCCACAAGTGGCACACTTGCGACTGTGGAAGCGTTTCGATGGCGTGTCGTCGGCGGCGTAGGGTCCACGGGTGCGGCTTCTGCAACCTCCCCGCTGATGGCGTTGGCCTTGCGCCGGCGCGAAGTCTCGCGCGGTTCCGGCGCAGCAGCAACCACTTGTTCCGGCGCAGCAGCAACCACTTGCTGCGCTACAGTATCACGTGATGCCGCTTCGTAGGCATGCTCGATGGTGACGCGGCGCAGGGCTATGGCGTCGATGATCGCCCGCGCCCAATCGCCTTCTTCGGCAGCAGATAGCTCGATGGTGATCTTCATGTGTAACCCCTGTAACTAGAGGAAGAATGGTAACATAGTCTTCAGCAAAGGTCAATGTTTATCGAGTGCAGCGTGGATGTTGATCGCCTTGTCGATGGCAGTTGCGAGCACGCGCTCGTCTAGGGTGCCTGGGCAAACGGGGATATGGCCTATGGTGCGCGCGCCCGTCTGACCCATGCGATTTATGCGGTCGAGTAGCTGATCGTTCTTCCCCGGCACCCAATCGAACTCAGCTAGCACCGCGTCTTGCGCAGCCGTCAGTGTCCACCCCTCCCCCAGCGGTAGCATCTGCCCGAGGATTATCTTCACTCGATCGTCGGACTGGAAGCGGTCCACCGCATTCTGTTTGCGCGAGACGCTAGTGCGGCCGTCCATATACACTAGGCCATACCGCTCCAGGCGCCCGCGCAGGTAATCAAGAACCGCATGATGCCACGCCGAGACGACAAGTTTAGTAACGCCGCCCTCCATCAAGTCGTCTATGTAAGTGGCGACGGATGGGGCTTTAGCAAGCCCTAATTCCTTGCGCGCGGTAGCTATAGCGCCGTCGATTGGAACCCCCCGGTCGAACGCCGCCGGGTCAAGCTCGTATAGCTTCGACGCTTGAGCGAAGCCAGGATGCTTCAGCGCTTGGCGGATGGCACTCGTGAGCACCAGCGGAAATGGGTGCCACGTCTTGAGTGGCAGTTGCTTGAGAACGTCCACCTTGCGGCGCCGTACCATGAGGTTCTTGCGCAAGCGGAATTGCAGATCGTCGAGGTTGCGAGGGACATTGCGGACCTTGTTTGAATAGTGGAGCTTGCGCGCCCATACTTGCGCTTCAGTGTCGAATGTCATCCCGCGCACCATGCCGCCGCCAAGATCGTAGTAATACTCCACGAAGTCTTCGAGGCTGGCCTTATTGATGGCGCTCCAATTGAGCAGGCGTATGGCGTTGTAGCACTCGCGCGGCTGGTTCGGCAGGATTGTGCCAGAGAGCGCCGTGAAGCGCCCGGTTACGCTGGGCAACCGGTCCTCGGCGCACACGACCTTAGTGCGGTTGTTCCCCCTTGGGTCTTTCATGGCGTGGGCTTCGTCCAGTATCACGTGATCCCACCGCAGGTCGAGGATAGCCGCGAGGATACTCGGATTTGTGAGCATCGCCCATGACAGGATCACGTAGTCGGCCGTGTTGCTGACACCATCTGTTGACTTAAAAACCATTGAGGTGGTGACGTTTAGAACTGTTGACCAGTTCCAAATCTCACGCTGCCAGTTTATCAGTAGGGAGGCAGGGCACACGACGAGGGTGCGATTAGCACGTATAGCGTTGCTGACAAGGATGCCTTCGCACGACTTTCCGAGGCCGGGATCGTCGCCTATGAGCGCGTGGTTGCGCTCGATTACGTATTCCGCGCCCGCGAACTGAAACTCCATTGGCGCTGTAGAAGGGGGATGCGGCGCACGGTAGAACAGTGGCTCTTCTGCCCAGGAGCGCCCGACATCGTAGTTCATAGCGAACTCGCCAGATACGCAAACCCTATTGTCTCCCCAGGTGCCAGCCGCATAATATCCCCGGACGTATAGATCGCTGTCACCATCCCCAGCAGTGCTCCGTCAGCGCCCACTACGGGGCCGCCGCTCATGCCTGGAACGATATGGCCGGCTATGGCAAAACCCCACACTCTCTCTTTGCCGTACATAGTCCAGGCATGTAGCAGCACAACACGACCGGCCACGTTTTGCTTAAAGCCACCGCAAGACGAGCCGTACACATGCACGCTTTCCCCTAGCACCGGGTCGCGCCTCGGGAGGGGCCTGCCGTAGTGGCTGGGGAAAGTTGAAATGTCTTTGCCCGGCACAACCGTTGCCCCAAGGAACGTTGGCACGCCGTGCGCGGTAGCTACGGCCATGCTATCGGTGAGTTGGGTGGCCGAAGCGTTCTCCCCCAGCAACGGGCACTCCCCGACGCTATAGGTTATAAGATCAGGGGCGTACCCCGGATAGTTGCCGCCGACGCATGCCCCGAGCGCCAGCGGGATAGCTACGCTGGCGCTCTTAAACATCACAACCACCCGTTCGCGCGCGCTACCGCCTCGGCGCAATCGACTAGCGCCAAGCTCTCGCGTCCCAGCGCATCATCCGCGCGCGTGGTTTTCCAGTGCGTCCGCGCTTCCGCCAGTGTGAAATAGCGACATCCGGCGCGGATGGTGACGTGCCCGGCGCCTTCATTGAAAACAAAAAACGCATAGCCGTCAGAGCGTTGTCCGATTAATCGCGCATTCGCGCCGATCAAATCGGCGTCGGCCAAATTGGCGCCGCGCAAGTTGGCGCGGCGCAAGTTGGCGCGGTACAAATCGGCGCCGATCAAATTGACACGGCACAAGTTGGCGTCGGTCAAATCGGCGCCGATCAAATTGACACGGCACAAATCGGCGCCGGCCAAATCGGCGCGGTACAAATCGGCGTCGGTCAAATCGGCGTCGGCCAAATTGGCGCCGATCAAATTGGCGCCGCGCAAGTTCGCGCCGCTCAAGTTGGCACGGCACAAATCGGCGCCGGCCAAATCGGCGAGGCACAAGTTGGCGTCGGCCAAATTGGCGCCGATCAAATTGGCGCCGATCAAATTGGCGCCGCGCAAGTTCGCGCCGCTCAAGTTCGCGCAACGGCCGCCTTCGCCGGCGGACCATATAGCATGGTCGGCAAGAATTTTGGCGAGTTCGCTAGCTTCCATTTCATTTCTCCATCTTAGAATAGCGCGAAGATAAGCGCGCCGATTATGAAACTTACAACCGGGCTATCCTGCGCAATCGGGCGCGGCGTTGGGAGCGCTTGCGTGTAGGGATTAGCCGGCTGCGGCGTAGCACAGCCCGCCAACAGCACGGCCATGAGCAACAAAACTCTCACGGCATGATGATCCCAGGCACACGCTTGACAGGCGAGCCTACGCTGTCGAGCGCCTGCACCAACGCCAGGATCACCGCCGATGCGCGCATAAGAGTGTCGGCGAACCCCGGCGGCATCTGGCCACCGTAGTTCGTGACCATGTTCTTGAGGTTCTCGGCCGTGTCGAAAACCTCTTGCTTCGTCATTGCGACATTGCCGCCGCCAAGGTCTCTCATGTGGGGTCTCCAGGCAATTTAGGATCGGCCATAATAGTGAGGGAGATACAGCCGGCGGTGACTTGTGTGTACCCCGCTGCACCGTTGTTGCTGCGCCAGTTGAAGTTAGCCCGTGAGCAGCCCTCCTCAGTGAACGGCCCCAAGACGTTCGCGCTAAGGGCATGCGCGCCGCGCACCGTGCCAACAATTACATAAACATATGGCTTTGGTGGCGCCGCATAGGCCGTCGTCGTAAGCGCCACACCTACGAAAGCGGCTAGAAAAGCCCCGTGTTTCATTATCATCTCCATTGGTCGCCGTTGCTGTCTTTCGGCATTCTCTTGCCGATGGCGTAATGGGTGTCCATGTAGTTGAGGATGAATAGCAGCACCGCTACCCCGATAACCCAAATCATGGTGGCACCCCGGAAAAATTGCCCCGGCGCGCTTGGCGTGCTCATGTATGGCTGCCGAATGGCGCCGGGGCTAGGTTGTGCTCGGAAGGAGCACCCCAAAACCCGGCTGGGATCATCCATGCCGGGCCTGGGATCACGTGATACCGGGGTTTACGTGGGGTCGAAGCCAATCTCAAGCTTCGCGCCAACCTCGGTCGCGCACCACTGGGTGAAAGCCATCTTGTCACTGGCCTTCAATTCCTGGAACGCGGCCTTGAGAGCCTCGATGCCGACGAGGATCACCGCATTCTTCTGAGAGCGAGCACCGCCGAGATCGACCGCATCGTCGTCTTCATTCGAATTGGTGTAGCCGGCGCCCTCGTTCGCAGCCTTGAGCTCTTCGACTTCGGCCTTTCTCTTGTCGCGCAAGGTCTTGTTCGCTTCCTTGTTCTTGCCGCGCATGTCGGCGAGAGCGAGAGCCGGGTTTGGGGACTTGCCGACCGCGACGAGCTTGCGGATCGTCTCGTAAGACTGGGAGAGGTTCTCGGCGGCCCAAGTGGCGAACTTGATGCCGGCTTCCTTGCACCGGGTAGCCGCTACCTCCAACTGGATCGCCGCCGCGAGCCGGTGATCGTCTGCGTCGTCTTCGAGCTTGGCGGCCTTTTCCAGCCGAACATTAATTTCCTTGGCGATTGGCTTCAGGCGTTCCTCTTCGGCTGCCTGCTCCTTCGCCTTCACCTCGGAGGCACTGCCCTTGGCGGCCTTGGCTTTCTCCTTCGCCGCCTCCTTGGCGGCCTTCTCCTTGGCAGCCTTCGCGTCCAGAGCGGCCTTGATCTTGGCCTTACCGCTCGCGACCTTCTCAGCTGCGGCCGCCGCCTTCTCTTCCTTGAGGCGCAGCTTCTCCGCGCTCTTCTTAGCAAGCGCCGCCGCTTTATCCTCTACCGCCTTAATAGCGGCAAGGTCTTCTGGGGAATTGTCACGTTCATCGGACATGGTGGGTGCCTCCGTTCGATGGCTGGGGAAGGATCACCTTGACCGTCCCCCTGGACCGTCACAAAGATGGTATCACGTGATGCTGTGCTTCGCAACAAATTATTTAGCGGTTCGTCAAATGTATGCCTGCTAGTGCAGCGCGACGGCGAGCACCGTACACCAACGCCCTCTTGCGCGTAACAGGGGGCCGCTTCGGCGCGTCGGGATCGGGCAGCTTTTTAGGGCCGCCGCTGCGAATGGCCGGAGCGCTCAGGATGACTTCCTGCACCTCCAGGCCATTGTAGAGGATGTAGTCAATCCCGAGCCTGTCGTGGTGGTTGATCTGCGCGCCGTCATTATGGCTGAACTGGATGGCGTGCGCCGGGACCCCGTGGGACACCTTATCCACGATATAGCAGGATGCGGTGTTAAATTCCACGATGTGTACCGGGAAGGGAAACACGTCTTGCAGGCGCTTGACCATGCGCGCGTCCATGCACGAGATAGAGCATCCCTGGCGGGCGCGTAGAACATCCACGCGAGCGCGGCATAGCTGAATAGGCTCACCCCGGTATGGATCGCATGGGACGCGAATGAAGTTGTCGAAGTTCTCCTCGTCGTAGTAGATGCGGTGCGTGCGTGTGTGTGTGTGCTTCATAGCTTAACCCCTGGCGGTGGTGGTTCGTGATCGCTCTCAAACTCAGCCTTAGCGGCTGGTGACATGGCGCGGTAGTGCTCGCAGAACTTCGACCAATGGTAGCAAGCCAGCGCCACCAACTCTTCTTCCGCCTCTGGCAAGCCGGTATCCTCGTCGTCGTGGTCCGGCGGCGCCGGGCGGAAGGCGGGGTATGGCTTTCCCCCAAGCCCGAGGGTTATTGTCCCACTTGGGACAACTGCTGCCTTGGCCCGGTGCGCGGTGCCACGTCCTGCGCCCGTAGCCGCAGCTATCTCTCGCACTGAAGCGGTTGGGTTGGCCGCGGCATAAGTCTCAGCCCGAGCTATAGGGGCAACTCCGCAATCGCAGGCGGCATCCACCCCGCACTTGGGGCAGTAGTACCGGATAGCCTCGGGCTGGTGTAGCTGGTGGATACTCATAGGGAACCCCTGTTCCAATCGAGGAAGCGATGGTATCACGTGATGCCCCTAATTGCAAAGGAAATGTTACTGTCTATAACCCCTTGACATCGCACCCTAAAGTGGGGTATGCTCGGCCTATAATTGTCACAGGGCTGGTCTTTCCATGGCGAACTCCCTGTTAGAAGCCGCGTTGGCATACGCCGCGCGGGGATGGCCGATCTTTCCTTGCGACACGCTAAAGCATCCACGTACCACTAATGGTGTTATGGATGCCACTACAGATACCATTACTATACGTGAGTGGTGGGACCGCTGGCCCCGCGCCAACATCGGCCTAGACGTTGGCGGCGCTGGCATGATGGTTGTGGACGTGGACGCCTACAAGCCAGCGTTCGACCAGAAGGCATTCACAGAACTACAGTTGCCCGAAACGAAGCTGACGCAGAAGTCCCCGCGTGGGGGAACGCACTATTTCTTTGAGCTAGCCGAAGGGGAGATAGTATCAAATGACGCCACTGGAAAACTCGCGCCCTGTTGTGACGTTCGATCCTTTCACGGCTATGTCTTATTGGCTCCGAGTGCCACGGCCGATGGGCCATATGTTTGGCAGGGCGAAGGCAAACCGAGCTACCGCGCAGACGAGATGGTACGAAGGGCCAATAGCCACCGTGAGAAGTCGGCCGCCCGCGACGAATGGATAATCGCCGCTGACCTTCCTGAGAACGTCGCCGCTTGTGCGGCATGGCTGGCGGAGAAGGCGAAACCGGCCATCAAGGGGCAAGGCGGCAACAGCATCGCCTATGCCACGGCCGCCATGTGCAAGAGCTTCGGCATATCCGAGGCGACGGCCTTCGATCTTATGTGGGAGCATTGGCGCTCGCGTTGCACGCCCGTATGGTATTCCGAGGAAACTCTTGAGACTGTCATCGAGCATGGCTACCGCTATAACACGTCGCCGCCAGGGAACATGACGGCCGCTTACAAGGTGGCGAAGAGCGCGAGCCTATTCAGCAAGGCGCAGGAAGTGCCGAGTGAGGGGCAGCAACTTATCACGCCCGATGGCAGGTTCCGCTTTGTTGATCGAGACGGGATGGCTGCGATCAAGCCCCCGTCATGGTTGCTGGAAAACTTCCTGCCCAGTGATGCTTACGCCATGCTGTTTGGCGCGCCGGGCACGTTCAAGAGCTTCCTGGCGCTGGACATGGCGCTGAGCATCGTGACCGGTATCCCAAGCGATCCTGTGTGGAATGTGGTGCGTCCCGGCAATGTGCTTTATGCGGCCGGCGAGGGCCGGTCCCATATCGCCGCCCGTGTGGCAGCGTGGGAGGAGGTGCATTGGAATGGCCAGAGAGCGCAGGGGATCGTGCTGGGTGACCCTGTGCCTAACGTGGCGGAGGATTGGCAAGCTTTCATAGATGGTGCCCTGGCGCTTTCTCCTGAGGGCTACGCGCTTACCATAATCGACACGGCCGGGACTAGCTTAGCCGGCGAGAATGAAGGAGCCTTCGAGAGCGCGAGCTTATTCACGCGCAAGGTGCGTGGGCTGACGATGGCGTTCGGCGGCGCAGTGCTCGCGATCCACCATGTGGGCCATGACGCCAAGGGGCGGCCGATAGGCTCGACCGCGTTCCTGCGCGACCCCGATACGCTTGTGAGCGTGACGCGCGAAGGCAAGCAGATGGTGGTCGCTGTCAGCATGGTGAAGCAGAGAGATCACGAGGAATGGACAAAGCCTCATATGGTTGCGCTCAAAGGGGCACGCGATAGCCTTGTCGCCGTGAAAACGTCAACCCCGCCACCAGCGCCTAAAGCTCCCAAAGATGACGCGAAAATCCTAATGGAGCAATCGGCCGTGGACAAGGTGGTCGAGCGCGCCATCCGTGAAGAGCTATCTAAGAACCGGGCGGGAGCTTATTCAATGCTGCAATTCGCAACCATCCTTGCCATGCGCGAGGATATAGAAGTCGGGTCGGAAATGCTGCGTCGGCATATCCTGCCGCGCCTTTATCAAGCCAATGGCACGTATGCCAGTAAGGCCTACCACCCGGAAAACAAGCCCGCCGACCGATGGCGCTGGTACACTGAATAGTATGCACAGGGAGTGCGTTACTCAAGCAAAAGTAGCGCAATAAAAAGCCGGGCTAAACAGCCGATCCTGCTGTTGGTAACATTACCAACCATTACCAAACCCCATTACCAAAAGTCTATTACCAAAACTAATTGGCCATATATAGCAGTGTGTTAGGGTACTTTTGGTAATTGGTAATGGCACACTTTTGGTAATGGTGTAACCCTCCCTCTCTTTTAAGAGAGAGGAGAGGGGTTTACACACACCAAGTGCCGACCGGATAGAAAAGATTAGCTGAAGGGATCACGTGATACCGTGGCAACCCTGTTATGGCCTGGGATAAGAAACCGCCGCCAGGGATAGTGCCGAGGCGGCGGTGGGAGCACTAGTGGTAAGCTGAGTTTATCCAATAGTCGGTCCGATAGTTGGGAGGGCGCTTTGCCCCTTGGAAAGTGGCAGGGTCTAAATGGTACGCAGTGAACTCGTCCTGCCAACGATCGCGCGTGGGCTCGCGTAGCGCCTGATCAACAGGCCGGGCATCACCAGACATGGCTTAGGCTCCCTTCAGGCGGCGATTGAGTTCAGCCTTTACTTGGCGGGCAGTTTCTCCCCGCCATGTCGTGGCGTTCGACAAGAAGTAGGCGACAACTGATTTTCCGCTATCGTCGCCATAGCGGTCGCCGATGTCACCAAGGGATTGCATAGCGTGGAGGTAGGGGACCGCACCAAAGAACGGGTGCTCCCAGTCGCGCGAGCAAAGTCGTGCTAAGGCCGCGATGGAAAATGCTTTTATGGCCGGGTTGGCAACAAAATTAGGCATGGCTTAGGCTCCTTCTTTATGCGCGGCCACTTCCGCGGTCAAATACCAGACTTTGCGCAGTGCTTCCGGGTTGGCAGCCCAGTGTGTGAGGGCTTCCGCTACAGAAAAGTCGCGGCATCCTGCAAAGATACGTAGCTCATTGGTGCGCGAAGCATCGTAAGCGGCCAGGAACTCATAACCGCGCCTGTCCCGGCCCGCATAGAAAACTTTTTTGAGTGTCACGTTGTTGCCGAGTGTCACGCCGTTGCCGAGTGTCACGCCGTCGCCGAGTGTCACGCCGTTGCCGAGTGTCACGTTGTTGCCGAGTGTCACGTACCTGCCGAGTGTCACATTGTCGCCGAGCCCCACGTACCTGTCGAGTGTCACGTCGTCGCCGAGTGTCACGCCGTTGCCGAGTGTCACGTTGTTGCC
>DASRUB010000078.1:0-26136 GCA_035655635.1 Rhodanobacter sp.
AAATCCACATCCCGGTCGGGCAACCGGTGCGTTTCGAGTTGAGCAGTACCGACGTCATCCACTCGTTCTGGATACCCAAGCTGGGCGGCAAGATGGACATCATCCCCGGCCAGACCAACGTCACCTGGCTGCAGGCCGACCAGCCCGGGATATATCGCGGGCAATGCGCCGTGTTCTGCGGCGCCGAGCATGCGCGCATGGGTCTGTACGTCATTGCCCAATCGCGCCAGGACTTCCGCGCCTGGCAGGAACGACAGATCGAAGACGCGCTGCCACCGGTCAGCGCGGATGCGAAACACGGCCAACAGGTGTTTCAGCAGCACTGCGCCGCCTGTCACACCATTCGCGGCAGCGACGCCGGCGGACTCGTCGGGCCGGACCTCACGCACCTGATGACCCGACGCATGCTGGCCGCCGGGGTGTTGACCAACACGCCCGGTAACCTGGCCGGCTGGGTGGTGCACCCGCAAACCATCAAGCCGGGCAGCCGCATGCCCGACCAGATGCTGTCAGGACCGCAATTGGCCGCGCTGATGGCTTACCTGAAAACGTTGCGATAAGGGACTTGCCGTGACCACCACCGAAACCTATCGCGCACCCGTCATCGCCAAGGCCGACGATGCGTCGCCCAGTTCGGAAACCCTGCGCCGGCACTGGGAAGGTCGCGGCGGCCTGCTCGGCTGGTTGTCCACGGTGGATCACAAGGAAATCGGCAAGCGTTATCTGATTACCGCCTTCGCGTTCCTGCTGGTCGGCGGCATCGAGGCGGCGGTGATGCGCGCGCAACTGGCGCAACCGGGCGAACATGTGCTCAGCCCGGAACAGTACAGCCAGATCTTCACGATGCATGGCGTGACCATGATCTTCCTGTATGCGATGCCGGTGCTGTCCGGTTTCAGCAATTATCTGTGGCCGCTGCTGCTCGGTTCACGCGATATGGCATTCCCGCGGCTGAATGCGTTTTCGTATTGGGCGTTCCTGTTTGCAGGATTGTTCCTGTATGCGAGCTTCGTGATCGGCAAGGCGCCGGATGACGGCTGGTTCAACTACGTGCCGTACGCGTCACGGCAATACAACCCCGGCCCGAACATCGACGTGTACGCGCTGGGCATGGTCCTTCTCGGCGTCTCCACCACGGTCGGCGCGATCAACTTCATCGTCACCCTGATCCGCACGCGCTGCCCGGGCATGTCGATCAACCGCGTGCCGATTCTGGTCTGGGGCACGTTGACGGCATCGGTCGGCAACCTGTTCGCGGTGCCGGCGGTCAGCCTGGCGTTCCTGATGTTGTGGCTGGACCGGCAGCATGGCACGCACTTTTTCGATGTGGCCGGCGGTGGCCAACCCTTGCTGTGGCAGCACCTGTTCTGGATGTTTGGCCATCCATGGGTGTACGCGATCGTGCTGCCGGCGATGGGTATCGTCTCCGACGCGCTGCCGACCTTCTGCCGGCGCCCGCTGGTCGGCTACACCGCGGTCGCACTGGCTACGGTCACGACCATGATCCTGGGTTTCGGTGTGTGGGTGCACCATATGTTTGCCACCGGGCTGCCGATCATGTCGCTGTCCTATTTCAGCGCCTCCAGCATGATCATCGTCATCCCCAGCGCGGTGGCCGTGTTCGCATGGATTGCCACGATCTGGTCCGGGCGGCCCCGATTCACCACGCCGTTTTTGTTCTTTGCCAGCTTCATCATGTTGTTCGTGGTCGGCGGGGTCTCCGGCTTCATGACCGCGTCGGTACCGGTGGACTGGCAATTGACCCACACCTACTTCGTGGTCGCGCATCTGCATTACGTGTTGATCGGCATCAACGTGTTTCCGGTGGTCGGCGGCATCTATTACTGGTACCCGAAATTCACCGGCCGGATGATGAATGAGACCCTGGGCAAGTGGAGTTTCTGGGTCATGTTCGTCGGCTTCAACGTCGGCTTCTTTCCGATGCACATCCTCGGCCTGGAAGGCATGCCGCGGCGCATCTACACCTACGCCAGCAGCCAGGGCTGGGGCGGCTGGAACCTGGTATCGACGATTGGCTCATATGTGTTCGCCATCGGCATTTTGTTGTTCCTGATCAACTTCTGGACCAGCCTCAAGCGCGGCCGCGTGGCCGGCAACAATCCCTGGCATGCGGCATCGCTGGAATGGTCCACGTCCTCGCCGCCGCCGGTGTACAACTTCGCGGTCATTCCCACCGTGGCCAGCCGCTATCCGTTGTGGGAAGACCAGATGAAGATGCCGGAAGGCAGCGACCGCAGCACGACCCGTGAAGGTCTGCTGCTGGACAAGGGCCGCGAAACCATCGGCACCACCTTGCTCGATGCCGAGCCGGTGGTGATCCTGAAAATGCCGGACGATACCTTCGCGCCGCTGATCCTAGGCTTGGCGCTGGTGGTGTTGTTTGCCGGACTGCTGGCGCATCTGTGGTGGGTGGTGGTCATCGGCGTCCTGATCACCCTGATGGCCACCATCGCCTGGCTATGGCCACGACGCTCGCTCAGCCAGGTGGAGAGGTAGATCATGACCGAGATCGCCCAGTCCAAAACCACTTTGCCGGTCGGCAGCAAGGGCCACGACGCGTCCGGTTACTGGGGCATGCTGGCCCTGATTGCCACCGAAGCGGCGTTGTTTGCCTACCTGCTGTTCAGCTATTTCTACATTGCCTCGCATGCCCCGGCGCCGTGGCCGCCCAACGGCGCTCCCAGTCTGGATCTGGCGATTCCCGGCACGATCGTGTTGTTCGCCGGCAGCGTGACCATGTGGTGGGGTGAGCGCGGCATCGAGCGTGGTCGCGTCGGGCAATTGGTAGCCGGCCTCGTGTTGTCGATTGCGCTGGGCATCGCCTTTATCGTGCTGGAAGGCATCGAGTGGGCCGGCAAACCCTTCACGCTGAGCACCGACGTTTACAGCTCGCTGTATTTCACGATCACCGGCTTCCACCTGGCCCACGTGGTGGTCGGGCTGTTGATCCTGGCGTCGTGCCTGCTGTGGACGCTGCTCGGCCATTTCGACGAGAACCGCCATTCGGCGGTGTCCATCGGCGTCATCTACTGGCACTTTGTCACCGCCGTGTGGTTCGCCGTGTTCTTCACTTTCTACATTGCGCCGCGACTGGGCTGAAGCCATGGCCGAACAAAACCTTCCCCTCGTCGACATCCGCCATCCGGTAACCAACCGCTATCGCGTCGGCCTGCTGGCACTTGGCTTTGGCGTGGCTGCCGCGCCGCTGGCGTGGAATATCGAATTGCTGGTTGGCGTCGCGCTGTCCGGCCACCAGTGCTATCCACGCTACGTGCCGCTGGCGCTGCCGATGTGGAGCGGAACCTGGTGGTTTCTGCTGGCGCTGAGCCTGGCGGCGATCTTGCTCGGCATCAGCGGGGCGCTGGTTTCGTGGCGCAGTTGGACCCGCACCCAAGACGACCATCCGAGTCCCGCGCACAGTGGCGAAGGGCGCAATCGATTCTTGGCGCTGTGCGGCATGTTGACCAGCGGGTTGTTCCTGATCGCGCTGTTGTTCACCCTCGCCGCCGTACTGATGGTGCCGTTATGCAGTGGCTGAAGACTAGGAGCGTGGGCGGTAGAAACGTTCGCGGCGAAAAGCCCTCCGCGCGAGGACAGTTTTTCGACGATTCGCCAGCCCATAGTGGTTCTATGGGCCAAGAATCGGCGGGAAAATGGACCGCGCAGAGGGCTTTGCAGCCCGTGACGGCTTCTACCGCCCACGCTCCTAGGCGTTTGTCCCGCCTGGCATCGTGGCAGGTCTTGCCACTGGCCGCCGTGGCGTTTGCCGCGCCGGCTGCCGCGCATGGCAGCCATGCCGGGGAACTGGCGTGGAACTGGCCATGGTGGATCGTGGCATCGCTCGCTCTGGCGGTATTCGGTTACGGTCGCGGCCTGTTGCGCATGGAACCGGCCGCGCGCCGTCACGTATTCGGCGCAGGTCGCTATGCAGCTTTTGCCGCGGGTATCGCCGCCCTGGTCGTGGCGCTGCTGTCACCGCTGGATGCGCTGGACGACCAATTGTTTTCCGCGCACATGGTGCAGCACATGCTGCTGATGCTGGTGGCGCCGCCGCTGCTGGTGTGGGGACGCCCGGCCACCGCCTGGCTGTGGGCATTCCGGCTGTCGGGGCGGCGCGCAATCGGGCGTTTCTGGATGGGCGCGCCGGGTGTCCAGCGCAGCATTCGTGGACTGCTGTCGCCGCTTTCGGTCTGGCTGTTGTGGAGTTTCTCGCTGTGGTTCTGGCATCTGCCCGGTGCCTACGGCTGGGCACAGGGCAACGCATGGATCCACACCGGCGAACATCTGTGTTTCTTCCTGACCTCGCTGGCGCTGTGGTCGCTGGTGATGGCGCCGTACGGCCGACGCCAACTCGACTATGGGCCATGCCTGATCTTTGTCGGCACGCTCGGCGTGCAGATGGGCCTGCTTGGCGCGATCCTGACATTCGCGGTGCACCCGGTCTATCTGACCCAGGCGCAAACCACGCTGGCGTGGGGATTGACGCCGCTGCAGGATCAGCAACTGGCAGGTTTGATCATGTGGGTACCGGCCGGATTCATTTTCGTCGTCGCGATGGGCATCCTGTTTGTCGCCTGGTTGCGCGATGCCGAGCGCAAGGCGGTCGCCGCATCAGCTGGACGGCGTCTTCGCGTATGGCGTACCGCCTGTTTTTTCCTGCTGCTGCCCTCGCTGACTCTGCTCGGTTGCCAGAATCAGGGCACCGCGTCGCCGTGGACCATCAGTGGCGCGAACGCCGCACGCGGCCCCGCCCTGATCCGCGCCTATGGCTGTGGCAGTTGCCACATGGTGCCCGGCGTGGCTGACGCGCGCGGCACGGTCGGGCCGCCGCTCACCCACTTTGCCCGGCGTGGCTATATCGCCGGTACGTTGCGCAACACGCCGGATCACCTCATGTTATGGCTGCGCAAACCGCAACAGGTGTTGCCCGGCAATGCGATGCCGGATGCCGGGCTGACCGAGCAGGATGCGCGGGATATCGCCGCCTACCTGTATACGTTGCAGTGAAGGGCCGTCAGATACGGGCCAACCTGGATGACCAGCTTCGCTGCTGTAAAGTTCTTCCCGCTTGACCAGTCATTCGGCTGTTGAGAGCCGCGGGGATGACGAGCAAAAAGGCGGTTATTCGAGATTCTCTTGCGCGCTGTTTATCACGGCGTGGTGTGGTGGTTGACCTGCAACTCATCCAGCTCGCCGCGTGCCAGGCGGTTGTAGATCGTCTTCAGGCTGATGCCGAGCGCTTCAGCCGCGCGCGTCTTGTCGTTGGCAAAGTACCTCAACGTTTCGCGCAGCATCTTCTGCTCGACTTCCCCAAAGGTCATGCCTACCCGAAAGCATACGGTGCCGTGGGCATCGGCGCGCTCCAGCGAATCCTTGTCGGGCATCTGGACGTGCAACAAGCTCTCATCGCAAAGCAGGTAAGCACGGCCCACAATCTGTTTCAGTTCACGGACGTTGCCAGGCCATGCATAGCCCATGAGATCAATCTCGGTCCCTTGGGCAAAACGACGCGCCGTCGCACGCCGGGAATTCAGAATTTTCAGAAAGTATTGCGCGAGTGGAAAAATGTCTTCGGGCCGTTCGCGCAATGGCGGCAACCGCAGCGGATAGTCCGTCAGTCGATAGAACAGATCCTCGCGCAGCCTGCCTTCGCGCACGGCATGCCGACTGTTAACATTGGTGGCAGCGACGACCCGGCAACCCACCGACCGCTCCCGGTCGCCGCCGACCCGGCGGATCACGCCACTCTCCAGCACGCGCAGCAGATGCGCCTGCAGCGAATAAGGCATTTCAGTGACTTCATCGAGGAACAAGGTGCCATGCTCGGCCTGTTCAAACAGCCCGCGGTGTTCGCTGACCGCACCGGTAAAACTGCCCCGTTCGTGACCAAACAAGACACTGGCAAGAAGTTCCGCCGCGACCGCGCCGCAGTTGACCGCGACAAATGATCCGCGACACCCACTGAGGGTGTGGATTGCTCGGGCGGCCAGCTCCTTGCCGGTACCGCTCTCGCCCTCCAGCATGACCGTCAGATCCGACGGCGCGACCAGGCGAATCTGCCTGAACACCGAGCACATGGACGGTGAATCGCCAAGCAAATCGCCGCAGCGCCCGGAGATTGCGGGCAGGGGCGCGCGCGCGCCGAAGGTGCCGGCGACAGCATGCGGCGCTGGAATACCCACAGGTCTCTCCGGAAACGGCGATGGAGGCCCATCTGCCACGGCGCCCTGACCACGCGCGCGATCATCTTCGCGGTGCGGAAATGGCAGTAGCGCAGGACAGGCATCCGTCGAACAGGTATCCATGGTTCACTCCCGACCATCGTGTTCCATCAAAAAGTAGCGGCGCCGCCAGCGTGTCCGCATGTGCGTGAGTCGACTGATCTGGCGCCAACCACCGCCCGCAACATCGCCCAGCGCGCGTGAACCCGACGTCTACCCGATCCGGAAGCTGCCACTGCACACTCAGGCATGCCACCCTCCGTCAGTTCTGCGCGGGCAGCACTCCTGTGCCGTGTAGCTTTTACAAATCTTTGCAATACATCCGGTGCGCACGATGCTTTTGCGCAGGGCGCTATGGGCGTCTCGCACAGCCGTCGGCGCCGCCATCCGCGGCTGCAGCATGCAGTATCCGGTAGATAGCGCGACGGGTGACGGGTGACCGTCGGCCGGTCGCCTGGCGCGATCACTCCCGGTGATGCCCGTGGCACGATTTCTGCTGCACGCGAATATCAATATCCCCGATGGATATGGAGTGCATGCCAATGCGCGAGAAGCTTGGTGCGACACCCAACACGCGCATGCAGGCGGCCCCGCCGCGCGAAGAGGAATCCACCCTGTCCGTGTCGCCGACCCGGCGGGCACTGCTGAAAGCCACCTTGCTGGTTCCCGCCGCCGGCTTTCTTGGGGCCGGCCTGCTTGGCTGCAGCACGCGCGATGCCGGTCATGCGCGCTTCACTAGCGAAGAGGCCGAGCCGACGGCGCTGTTCTTCAGCGCCGATGAGCGCGCCTTCGTCGAGGCCGCGACCGAGCGCCTGATTCCGGATGAAGAAGACGGCATGGGCGCCAAAGGCGCGGCCGTCGCGGTATTCATCGATCGGCAACTCGCCGGACCGTATGGCCATGCATACCGTTGGTATATGCAAGGGCCATGGGAAAATGGCATCCCGCAGCAAGGCTATCAACTCAAACTCACGCCAGGCGAGCTGTACCAAACCGCCATCCGCGATGTGAACGCCTGGTGCAGGAAGAACCACGACAAAGGCTTCATCGCGCTTTCCGGGAGTGAACAGGACGACGTGCTGCACGGCCTGGAAAGCGGCGATATCAAGCTCGCCGACGTCCCGTCCAAGGCGTTTTTCACCATGTTGTGGGAGAACACCATCGAAGGCTTTCTCGCCGACCCCATGTACGGCGGCAACCGCAACTTCACCGGCTGGAAGCTGGTCGGCTTCCCTGGCCCGCGCTACAACTACGTCGCCGAGATCGAGCAGTACGGCAAGCCGTACACCAAGCCAACGGTGGGCATCCTTGGCCGCGACCCCAATCGTCGGATGAAGGGTTGAGCATGGCGACCAAACTCAAACCCGTGGATATCGTCCTGGTGGGTTTTGGCTGGACCGCCTCGATCCTCGCCGAAAAGCTGACCCAGACCGGCTTGCAGGTGCTGGCGCTGGAGCGCGGCAAATTTCGCGACACGGTGCCGGATTTTGCCACCACGCATATCCAGGACGAACTGCGCTACGCAGTACGCGACGGTTTGTTCCAGGAGCCCGCGCGCGACACGCTGACGTTCCGCAACTCGATGGATCAGACCGCCCTGCCCATGCGCCATCTGGGCTCGTTCCTGCCTGGGGTCGGGGTCGGTGGCGCCGGGGTGCACTGGAATGGGCAGACGTGGCGGTTCCTGCCGGAAGACTTCGTGATCCGCAGCCACACCGAGCAGCGTTATGGCAAGGGTTTCATTCCCGCCGACATGACCATCCAGGACTGGGGCATCACCTACGCGGAACTGGAACCGCACTACGATCAATTTGATTATCTGTGCGGCATCTCCGGCCAGGCCGGCAACATCCGCGGCCAGATCCAGCCCGGTGGGAATCCGTTTGAAGGGCCGCGCCAACGCGGCTATCCGTTGCCGCCGCTGAAGCGCAGCTACGCCACCGTATTGTTCGACAAGGCGGCGAATGATATCGGTTTCAAACCATTTCCCTGCCCGGCGGCGAATACGTCGGCGGCATACAAGAATCCGCTGGGCGTGCAAATGGGTGCATGCACCTATTGCGGTTACTGCGAATGGTTTGGCTGCGGCAATTATTCCAAGGCATCGCCGCAGACCACGGTCCTGCCGGCGTTGCGTCAGCGCGACAATTTCAGCTACCGGGCGCATTGCGACGTGACGCGCATCAACCTTGACAGCACCGGCAAGCGCGCCACCGGCGTGACCTATGTGGATGAACAGGGGCGACAGTTCGAACAGCCCGCGTCGCTTGTCATCTGCTGTGCGTTCGCGCAACACAATGTACTGTTGTTGCTGTTGTCGAAGATTGGCCAGCCGTACAACCCGGTGACCAACACCGGCGTGGTGGGACGCAATTACGCCTACCAGATCACGTCGGCAGTCGATGTATTTCTCGACGACATCATGAATCCGTTCATGGGCGCCGGCGCACTGGGCCAGGGCATCGACGAATTCAACGGCGACAACTTCGATCACGCCCCGTACGGTTTCATCGGTGGCGGCTACATCGCCTTGTGGACCACCGGCGGACGCCCGATTCTGCAGCACCAGTTGCCCGCAGACGCACCGAAATGGGGCGCGGGCTGGAAGAAGGCGATGGCCGACAACTACCTGAAGAGTGCTTCCATCGCGACGCATGGCAGCGTCATGAGTTATCGCACGTCCTACCTCGACCTCGACCCCACCTACCACGACATCTACGGCGACCCGCTGTTGCGCTTGACCTTCGACTTCCAGCCGAACGAAATCAAGATGTCGCAGTTTCTCACCGACAAGGCGACGCTGATTGCGCAGGCGATGAAGCCGCGCTCGTTCCACGCCAAGCCACGCACCGGCCACTACTCGATCATCCCCTACCAGACCACGCACAACACCGGCGGCTGCGCGATGGGCGCCGATCCGAAGACCAGCGTGGTCAACAAGTACCTGCAATGCTGGGACGTGCCCAATGTGTTCGTGATGGGCTCCAGCGTGTTTCCGCAAAACCACGGCTACAACCCCACGGGCACGGTCGCCGCGCTCGCGTTCTGGGCGGCCGATGCCATCGTCAATCAGTACCTCAAAGCCCCCGGTCCACTGGTCAAGGTGTGAGTGAACCATGGCCACCAACCCTTCGCGAAAAGTCGCGTTGCAACTTGCCGGATCGCTGGCGCTGGCGTGGCTGGTCAGCGCGTGCACGACATCCACCCCGCCGACGACGAAGCCGACGGACAGCTCGAATGCGGCCACGGTCGCGCGCGGCAAGTACCTGGTGCGCGTTGGCGACTGCGCGTCGTGTCACACCGCCAAGGGCGGCAAGCCGTTTTCCGGCGGCTTCCCGGTGCCCACCCCGTTCGGAAAAATCTACTCCGTCAATATCACTCCCGATCGTGAAACCGGCATTGGCAACTGGACCGAGCAGGATTTTTACAAGGCGATGCATACCGGCATCGATGCTGACGGCAGCCATCTGTATCCGGCGTTCCCGTATCCCTGGTTCACCAAGGTCAGCCGCGCCGATGACGATGCGATCAAGACATACCTGGACACGCTCCCCCCCGTGCACCGGGAAGACACGCCCAACGAATTGCCGTGGTATTTGAGCTGGCGCGAAGAACTGGCGGGCTGGAACCTGATGTTTTTCGACAAGGGCGAATATCAGTCTGATCCGCACCACTCCGCAGCATGGAATCGCGGTGCATATCTAGTCGAGGGTCTGGGGCATTGCGGCGCCTGCCACACGCCGACCAACATGCTCGGTGGCAGCAAGACCAGCAAACGCTACCAAGGCGGCGATGCGGGCAGGCAGTGGTTTGCGCCCGGCCTGGGCGGCAACCTGCGCGACGGCGTGGGTGGCTGGAGCTCCGCCGAGATCGTCGAATACCTGGAGACCGGCGCCAACGCCAAATCCGCCAGCGCCGGGCCGATGACCGAAGTGGTGATGAATTCGACCCAATATTTCAGCGACGCGGATCTGCAGGCGATCGCCGTATACCTGAAAGATCGCCCGCAGGCCTCCAGCAAGTCCGCTCCCGACACCAAGGCGCTGGGCGCCGATGCACTGGCGCGCGGCGAAGCCTTGTACATCGATAATTGCACCGCCTGCCACATGCCGGACGGCCGCGGCCTGGCGCGGGTGTTTCCGCCCCTGACCGGCAGTTCCGCGATCCAGGCAGATCAGGCAGGCACGGTGATCCATGTGGTGTTGGCGGGCGCGCGGATGGCTGCACCGGGCAGCAAACCCACCGGCTTGGCGATGCCCGGCTTTGGCTGGAAACTCGATGACCACGAAGTGGCGGATGTCGTCAACTACATCCGCCACGCCTGGGGCAACCGCGCCCCGCTGGTGGATGCCGACGCCGTGGCCGCCGTGCGCAAGAACATCCTGCCCGAGGACCGCCCTTCGCACGACGCAACGACGGTGCACGCCGATGCCCATGCGCGCCCGGACATGTGGAACCGCCGACCGAACAAACTTGAGCCAGCCCAGCCTTCCTCGTCGGCGCTGCGCTAGGAAACCCATGCACCATCGATTGCTACTGCTCGCATTGTGCGCCACCACCGCGCTCGCGCTGGCGGCGCTGGGCGTGCGTGCCCAGGGCGCGACCGACGCGCACGCGCCCGCCATGCAGGTGTGTGCCAGCTGTCACGGGCCGCATGGCAACAGCACCAATCCGGAAGTGCCGTCGATCGCGGGACAAGTCGAGCCGTACCTGCAAAAACAATTGGCCGCGTTCAAGGCGCAGCGTCGAGAGGGGGTGATGGGCGGCGTGGCGATGGGTCTGAGTGATGCCGAAGCCCGCGACGCGGCAGCGTACTTCTCGAGCCAGCCCGCACACTGGAATCCACAGCGATCGCTGGCTGCGCACGGTTCAGCACGCGGCCGGTCCATCTATGTTGATGGTATTGGCGACAAGCAGGTGCCCGCGTGCGCCTCGTGTCACGCATTGCATGGCGAAGGGCTGCCGCCGGAATTTCCGCGCCTGGCCGGACAACACGCCAGCTACATCGCTGCGCAGTTGCGCGCGTTCCGTTCGGACAGCCGCCTGAGCAACCCCAATGCCATGATGCGGGCGGTGTCGGCCAAGCTGTCCGATGCCGAGATCGGCGCGGTCTCCGACTACATCGAGTGGATGCATCGATGAGCGCGTGACGTTCCTTGATGCGTACATTCCGCCGCAGCGCCTGCCGCGTCTTTCGTAGGAGCACGCTAGCGGGCGATGCTCTTGTTTTGGATTTTCGTCCGGAGCATCAGAGCAAGAGCATCGCCCGCGAGCGGGCTCCTACGCACATGTCGGTGGGGGGTTTCACTGCCACTCGAATTGCCGCCGGTGGCCGCACCGCCTGGCGCGACCAGAACGTTCTGAAAGTCGGCGATTGGCCAACGCTTCCGGTTCAGAACTTTGCCTTCACTTGCAAGCCGACGACGAACGCATCAGGGATACTGTCCAGGCCATTCGGATGAATGACATATTGCAAGTTCGGTCCGAGCGTGAGCCACTTCGCCACCTGGGCGTTGTATTGCACGGTCAGGTCGGTCTCGGCGCCCTGCACGCCGACCGGGCCGGCGCCGCTGTCGTTGAGCAGGCGTTGATACGCAGCCAGGCGATGATTGAAATGGAAGCGGCCAACGGCGAACTCCAGCTGATCCTTGGGGCGTGCCGCAAACGGACCCAGGTCCCAGATCCCGAGCGCAAATGAGCTGCGGATCAATGCGGTATTGCGATCGGCCACGGTGGCGTAGCCGAACACCGAGACACCTTCCTTCGAACCGGGCGTGCGTGCGCTGATCTGTTGCAGCGCCATCACATAGCTGCCGTAGCGACCATCACGTACGCGGGCAGGCAGGCCGGTCAGGGCGGCCGGATGCGCGTTGATGTCCTCGTACAGATCTGGCGTATCCGAGCTGTCGTAGTACACGCCGATCTTGTAGTCGCCAGGCAACTGTTGCGTGCCGAATTTGGGCAATACGCCGACTTCGAGCGGAGCCAGCACGCCGGTAGTCCCGGCAAAATCAAGCTTGAACCCCTGGCCACCCAGCAGATAGCGGGGGTCGACCTGATAGGCGCCGGCTTCGACATACCACGGCCCGGTCATGAACTTGATGCGCCCACCCCATACGCTGGCGGGCATGTCGGTCCAGCCGGAATTGGCCAGCAGCGCATACGGGCGCGCGCAGAATCCAAGGTTCTGAAAATCGCAGGCAAAGTAGGCGAAATCGTCGCCCGGATGGACGCGGCCCAGTCGAAACTCGAAGTGACCGTCAGCGAGCGTCTGCTGGTACCACAGGTCGGACAAGCGGAACGCCTCGGCGTCACCGTAGATTTCCTGCACCTGCACCTGATTGCCGATGCGGTCGGCGGTCAGGTTACGGCCATTGCGTTTGTTCACCGAGACATAGAACTTGCCGCCGGGATCGTCGATCAACTGGCCGAGGTTGAAACTGGCGGCGAGCTCCCATTGATCGGCGTAACGCGTTCCCTGATCCTTGCCGCCGCTGGGATTCCACGCGATTTCGGAGATGTACCCGGCTTCCACGTCGATGCCGCGGTCGGCAAGGCTCGTGCGCAGGCCGCCCCAATCGCCAAACAGCGTATCGGCGGCCGTCTGCGCGCAGGCAGCAGAACTGGCCAGGACGAGCAGCACCATTGCGCAAGCCAGACGGGTGCACCGATGGTTGGCGCCACGCCGGGAGTTGCTACCGCTCGGAAAAGAATGTTTCAAGGACTGCAACCTCCACGTTGACGAATCGCTGCGCCACATCGTGCCGACGTGGGTCCAGGCAGACTGATCGGCATCGTTTCCAACGGCGTGCAATGCGTATGCCAACCATTGGCGTCGCGCCGGGGCCCGTCGCACCGGGCACCGCGTTCCCGGACTCGGTTCGACCCGGTGCAAGAATTTCCATGGATTTGTAAAAGACGGCGCGCGCCTGGCGGCATCAATCAGCGGAAGGCCGGGTCGACGGCATCATGTTTGTCCGCGACCCGCAGGCTCCAGCCAGGCGTCCCGATATCACGTAAGCCGATACCACGTGAGCACGCGCGACGACACCAGCGCATCCAGATCCAGCCCGAGCGACTCGCAAGCATCCAGCAGATGACGCAACGCCGCGGCGGTTTGTCCGCGTTGCTGATGCCCAGGCACATTGAACATTTCATACTCGATCGAATCCAGCAGGCGCAATGTGTGTTCGTAGAGCACATCCGCATGCTCGTCGAAGCGATCACGCAACCAGTTGCGCAACGGCGCGTGGAGAATCAACCCCTCCTCCGCCGCAAGTTGCCGTAACAGTCGCTCTGCCTCGCCTGCGACACCGCCGAACCACTCGGTGCGTCCGGCCGCCGATTCCCGCACCACCAGCGGCGGCGGCACGCGGTGCTCGGCAAACTGGTTGATCAGCAGGCGTTCGATCCGGCGCGCATCGCGTAGCCGGTCCACTTCCACCAGCAATGCACGGTCCAGGTCGAAAAAATGAAAGTAGCGCCGGTGCAAGGCGTGCAGACGCTGCAGAGGATTACGCGAAAAGCCGACCTTCAGCGTGTCCTGCTCAAGGCACGGCAGCAGATACACGAAGGTGCGGCCGCGGGCGGCGAAGCGTGGATAGGCGGTCGACTCCTCTTCGGTCATCAGGGTGCCTTCATCATCCTGTTGCAAATCAAGTGCTGCGCAACAACTTTCGCGCCAACGCGGTGCCGCAGGATAGTCGACTTCGCGCAGCCGCGCGCCCTCGGGGTGTGCGATGCGAGTCTCCACCACCACCGCCAGTAACCTGTCAATGGGTAACTGCAGTACAGTGCTGACTGATGGAGGTTTCTTCCTGGCGCCGCGTGCCTGGTCACCGAGCCTCGTGCTCAAACTCAAAGCGACTCAATGACCAAGCCCAGCGATCCAGCTACTCGAGTGTCCGACGACCGTATTGCCACCGTGGTGGTCGGCATTGGCGCCTCGGCCGGCGGTGTGGAAGCGCTGAGCGCTTTTCTCGACCACGAGCTGAATACCTCGGGCGCAGCGTTCCTGATCGCGATGCACTTGTCGCCCGTGCACTCGAGCAACCTGCCCGAAATCCTGTCGCGCCACACCAGCATGCCCGTGCTCCACGCCGAGCACGACATGCCGATCGAACGCAACAAGGTCTACATCCTGCCGCCGGGCATGGTGATGACGGTCGGCCGGCAACGCTTGCAGCTGAGCCGAGCCAATCCGGACGAACGCGTGCCCACGGCGATCGATCGGCTGTTCGATTCGCTGGCGCGGGTTTTTGCCGACAGAGCGATCGGCGTGGTGCTTTCGGGCACCGGCAGCGATGGTGCACTGGGGCTTAAGGCGATCAAGGATCGCGGCGGCCTGACCATCGCCCAGGTGGAAGATGGCACGGCGCCGCAATTCCCGGGCATGCCGCAAAGCGCCATCGCGATCGGTGCGATCGATCTGCAACTGTCAGTGGAGAACATCGGGCCACGACTGCTCACGGCGGTGAAGTCGATGGAATCGGGCACCGCCGCGGCCGAAAGTGATGGCGATGACCCGAACGAACCGCTGCTCAAGGAGATCTGCACGCTGTTGCTGGAACGGCTCGGCCACGATTTCAGCGGCTACAAGCGCGGCACCTTCCTGCGCCGGGTGCAACGACGCATGCGGGTACTGCGGCTGTCGTCGATGCAGGCCTATGTGGATTGCCTCAGGCGAACCCCGGAGGAAATCACCCTGCTGTTCCGCGATCTGCTGATCAGCGTCACCAGCTTCTTTCGTGAAGCGGAATCGTTCGAGTTTCTGGAACAGCATGTGATCCCCGCGCTTTTCAACGGCAAACAGGCCAACGACGAAGTGCGCGTTTGGGTGCCTGGCTGCGCCACTGGCGAGGAAGCCTATTCGCTGGCCATGCTGCTACTCGAATACGCCAGCCACCTCGGCCGCAGCGCGCCGAATCTGCGCGTGTTTGCCACCGATCTGGACGAACACGCGCTGGCGATCGCGCGCAGGGGGAGCTATCCCTCGGTGCTGCTGGACGCCATGACGGCAGCGCGGCGCCGACAGTTCTTCGTCGACAATCATGGCCACTTCGGCGTGCAGACCCGACTGCGCGAAATCTGCACGTTTTCGCTGCACAACGTGTTGCGCGATCCGCCGTTCTCGCACCTCGACCTGGTGTCATGTCGCAACCTGATGATTTACCTCGGGCCGGAGTTCCAGCAGCGCATCCTGCCGATCCTGCACTTCGCGCTGGTGCCCGAGGGCTTTCTGTTTCTAGGCTCCAGCGAGAGCGTCAGTCAGAACGAGGCGCTGTTCCATTCGATCAACAAGACACACAGCGTGTTCCAGCGCACCCCGCATACCGACGAACAGGTGACGCTGCCGCTGCTGTCCTCGAAAAGCCACCCCGCGCCGCGCCGCCTGCCGCTGACCGAGACGGCCAGCCCGGCCAGGAACGGATTGCAGCGGCAGATCGAGGCACGCGTGCTGCACGACTACGCGCCGCCGCATGTGCTGGTCAATGCACAAGGCGAGGCATTGTTCCATTCCAGCCGCACCGGCGCGTACCTGGAATTCGCCGTGGGCGCGCCCAACCGACAGTTGCTGCACAACGCGCGCAAGGAACTGCGACTTCCGCTGCGCCGCGGCCTGCATGATGCGGCCGCCCTGCACGCAAGGGTGGTTCTGCCGGAAGTGATCCTCACCCGCGGTGACGCGCTGCGCCGCATCCAGATCAGTATCGAGCCATTCGAGCATGGCGAAGCGCCGCTCTACCTGGTGCTGTTCCACGACTGCGGTGCCGCCGCCCCACGGCTGGAGCACCCGGACGCGGCCAACGATCGGGCGATCGAGCTGCTGGAACGCGAGCTGCAGGAATCGCGTGATCAACTGCAGACCAGCTATGAGGAGTCCGAAACCGCTGTCGGCGATCTGCGCGCCTCCAACGAGGAGTTGATGTCGGCCAACGAGGAGCTGCAATCGTCCAATGAGGAACTGGAAACCTCAAAGGAGGAGCTGCAGTCGGTCAACGAGGAGTTGAACACGGTCAATGCTGAAATGGCGCGCCAAAAGGATGCGCTGGCCGAGTCCAATGCCGATCTGGCGAATCTGCTGGAAAGCATCGACATCGCCGCGATCTTCCTTGACCGCCACATGGCGATCCGTCGCTTCACTCGCAGCGCCACCGACATCTTCACCCTGATTCCGTCCGACACCGGCCGCCTGATCACCGACCTGGCCCATCAACTGGACGATGTCGACCTGCGTTCAAATTTCGACCGGGCGCTGAACCAGAAGCAGCCGACCGAACTGCGGGTCAGCCGCAGGGACGACAGCCGCCATTACCTGATGAAGATGCTGCCGTATACGGGCGTTACCGAGGAAAGCGGCGGCGTGGTGATGACCTTTGCCGATGTCAGCTCGCTGGTCGAGATCGACCTGCAGGCCACCCTGATCGGCGAGCTCAACCACCGCGTGCGCAACATGCTGGCGGTGATCAGCGCCATGGCCCAGCAAACGCTGGCCAGCGCGGTCGCACCCGAAACGCTGGATGTGTTCATGGACCGCCTGCACGCGATGGCACGCACCTACAAGTTGCTGACCGAAAACGACTGGTCACACATGGATCTGCGCGCCCTGGTGAATGAGGAGTTGACCGTCATCGCCGGTTCCACCCGCTTCGGCGTGCGCGGGCCGTCGCTGAAGCTCACCCCACGCGAAGCGCTGGCACTGTGCCTGGTGCTGCACGAGCTGGCCGCCAACGCACTCAAGTACGGCGCCCTGTCCAACCACGACGGCCGGGTGGATATCAGCTGGACATGCGGCAAGCCGCCAGATAATTCGTTGGATCTGCGTTGGCAGGAAAGCGCCGGGCCACCGGTCACGACCCCGACGCGGCGCGGCTTCGGCACGCTGCTGCTGGAGCGACAACTGGTCTACGAACTGAATGCGCAAAGCGACATCGATTACGCCGCAGGCGGCTTGGTCGTCAGCATCCACATACCTCGTCCGCCGCCAGGTGCCATGGAAACCTCATGAATGCAGTACCTGTCGCGAATCCCGTTGTCGAGCAGCCGCTGGTACTGCTGGTGGAAGACGAGCTGTTGATCGCCACCTCGATGGAAATCATCCTGGAGGGTCATGGCTATCGCATCCTGGGGCCAGTGGCCACGGTGGCAGACGCCATCGCGCTGCTGGAAAACGACCGGCCCGACATGGCGTTGCTGGACTATCGGCTCGCCCGCACCACCACCGAACCGCTGATACCGATATTGGCGCGGCAGCGGGTGCCGGTATGCGTGCTGACCGGTTACGGCCGTGCGCAACTGCCGGCGGCGTACGCTGAATGCGCGCTGCTGGAAAAGCCGTTCCGCACCTCCGCCCTGCTGGCAGCGCTGCAGGCGCTTGGCGAGCAGTCGGCCCGCCGCTGACCTTGCTGCCGGCGCGGGGGAAAGATTATGCTGCTGATCCGGGGCGTCCGGGTAGCAACAACATGGTGTAGCCACCAGGGAGACGGATCGTGGCAAATCCATTACGCGTAGTCGTTTTTGAAGACGATTTTCTGCTCGCCGAAACCTTGTCCGATGTGCTGACCAGGCTCGGCTGCGATGTCGTCCACTGCTGCGGCAGCCTGCGCGAGGCGATGCTGGTGGTCGAAATGGCTGATTTCGACCTGGCCATCGTGGACCTGGACCTGCAGGGCCTTGACGCCTCGCCCATTCTGGATCGGCTCGTCGCTTGCAACGTCCCCGCGCTGTTGGCTACCGCCTCCAACGAGGAATACGTGTCCGAGCGTTTCGCGCAGGTGCCACGGCTGAAGAAGCCTTACG
Source organism: Rhodanobacter sp. (assembly GCA_035655635.1). Lineage (GTDB taxonomy): Bacteria > Pseudomonadota > Gammaproteobacteria > Xanthomonadales > Rhodanobacteraceae > Rhodanobacter. Next base: position 18,042 of record DASRUB010000078.1, read on the forward strand.
ACCAGGGGCAGCTGAAGGAAGCCATTGAGCGGGTGCAGGCATCCGGTTTGCCCCGGGTCGAGTAGGAGCCCGCTCGCGGGCGATGCTTTGCTCTGGTCCCTGGTCCGCGGTCCCCCACAAAGCGTCGCCCGCGAGCGGGCTCCTTCTCCTGATCACATCTCGATTGAATACCGCGGCAACGACCGGCGGGCGGGACGCCCGCGCTCCCGGCGGCGGATAGTGGAGCGCCGGCATCCTGCCGGCATGCTCACGCGGGCAAGATGCCCGCGCTCCCAGTGGCGGATTTACAACTCCCCGCGCGAAGCCAGCACGCCGATCCGATCCGCCGTGCGGCAGGCAATCGCCTGGATCGTCAGCGACGGATTGACGCCGCCTACCGTGGGGAAAACCGAACCGTCGCAAATCCACAGATTGGGGATATCCCAGCTGCGGCAATCGCCGTTGACGACACTGGTCTTCGGGTCGTCACCCATGCGTGCGGTGCCGTTGAGGTGGCAGGTGTCGTCCCCCTCACGCCAAATCTCCTTGCCGCCGGCCGCTGCCAGCGCCTGCTCCATGAAGTTCAGTGAATGCGCGATCAGCTTCCTGTCGTTGTCGCAAAACGAATACGTGATACGCGTGATCGGCAGCCCGTACTGATCCTTTTCATCGGCCAGGGTGACCCGGTTGCGCTCCTGCGGCAGCGTTTCGCCCACGATCTTCAAGCCAGCCTGATGGTTGTACTTCTGCATCTCGCGGGCCAGCGCGGTACCCCACAGTCCGCGAGCATTGAGCGTCGCCGCCCATCCGACCGGCAGCGGGCCCTGGCTCATGTAGGCATAGCCGCCGAAGAAATCCTTGCCCTTGTCTTCGTAGTTCCAGTGCTCGCTGATCGACAGCGACGGCGGCCCCTTGTAGCTGCGCACCTCCTCGTCCATCACGCCCCATACCGCCTGGTTGGACTGCACCATCAGGTTCTTGCCGACCAGGCCGGAGCTGTTGGCCAGGCCATCGGGGAAACGCTGGTTTGCGGACATCAGCAGCAGCCGCGGCGTCTCGATGGCGTAGCCGGCCACCACCACGTTGCGTGCACGCTGGAAATGCCATTCGCTGTCGCGAAAATATTCCACGCCCACCGCACGGCCGGCGTCGTTGGTCTCGATGCGCCCGGCCATGGCCAGGTCGCGGATCTCGGCACCGGCTTTCAACGCGCGGGGAATCCAGGTCACCAACGCACTCTGCTTGGCATTGGTGGCGCAGCCGGCGACGCAAAAGCCGCGATACACGCACGGTGGTGACTTGCCATGCGGCGCCGAGACCGTGGCGAGCGGCGTGGGCGTCCAGTCGATGCCCATCGCCTCGGCACCACGCGCCAGCACCAGCGCCGAGGCGTTCAGTTCGTGCGCGCGATACGGGTAGCGTTTGCGCGGCGGTCCCCACGGATAATTCACCGGCCCCGCGATGCTCAGCGCCTGCTCGACCTCGTCGTAGTAGTGCCACATCTCGCGCCAGTCCAGCGGCCAGTCGGCGCCGTAGCCGAGCACGCTGCGGCTTTTGAACCACTCCGGCCGAAAACGCAGCGAGACCATGGCGAAGTGCACGGTGCTGCCGCCGACCGCCTTGCCGCTGTTGTTGCTGCCCATCTGCAACGGATTCTCGCCATCGCAGATGCGCTCGTCGTTCCAGTAAAGCTTGTGCTGGTGCGCCTCGTCGGAGGCGAATTCCTCCAGCGGTCGCCACCAGGCACCCGCGTCCAGCGCCACCACGCTGAAGCCCTGCTCGGCCAGACGGCACGCCAGCGTGGCGCCGCCGGCGCCGGTGCCCACGATCAGGAAATCGACTTCCTGGTCTAGCCCGTACTGGCGCATCGGAAGCCAGCCGCCCTTGCGGAATACGTCAGGAGCGCGGCCATCCGCGCCACGCGGCACGTTCATGGCATCAGCGGACACGCGCATTCTCGCGGCTCACCTGCTCCCGTTGTTCTGTCGTGCTGTCGGGCGCAGCCTCGACCGCCTCCCACGGATCGCGTCGATCCTTGTTGAGGCGCACGTAGCCCCGCGGATTCGCCGGACCGCCAAAGCCGATCTCGCTCCACGCCGCGGGATGCGAGTAGTACGCGCCGTACAGGTCATGCAGTACGCGCGCGCTGAAGAACAGCTCGGGCGGCATGCCCTGCCAACCGGCGTCGTGCAGCTCGCCGCGTTGCATGGCGGCGATCAGCGCCATCTGCTGATCCGGCTCCAGTTGCGCAAGTACCACGCCGTGGGCCGCGCGGCTCTCGGCATCCAGCGCAGCCAGCCCGATGCGCCAGGCGTCGCGCAGCCGCGGCAGTCGCGCGTCGCGCCAACCATCACCCTGGTTTTCGAACAGGCGCGCATCGAGCATCGCGGCCACCGGCACGGGCTCCCGGTCAGCGGGTTGCACCACGACACAGTGGCACAGCGTGACGATGGCAGCCCACTGCGGCTGGTCGAAGAAACGCGGTTGCCGCGGCGTGGCGAGCCGCTCTTCGACAACCTTGCGCGTGATCGGATCCCACGAGGGCGTATCGCGCTTAGCCAGGACGTCGTAACCCGGGTAGCGCGTGGCGGCAACTTCGTTGCTCATTTCTCGGTCTGCCTCAGTCGAAGCGCGGCCAGCCCGGCCAGCGCCAGCGCGGTGAAACTGGGTGGTGCCGGCAGCGGCGGTCCGCTCAGGATGTTCTGGCTCCAGTTGCGCCAGCCGCCCTGGCAGCGCGCGATGCCGCGGGCATGGAAGGCCACGCCGATCAGGCCCAGCCACGTGGTCAGTTTCAGCCACCAGCGCGTCAGCGGCCGCGGCTGCGGACGACCCAGCGCTTCCCCTGCCATCAACGCTGCGGTCAACGGCGGAATGATCACGGGCGCAAGCATCGCCGGGTGCTGGAATGCACCACGAAAATGCAGCAGGCTCACCTCGGCCACCGTGCCCACCAACCCGGCACTGACCACGAGCGCCAGCGCCCGCCCCGCCGGCATGCCCAGCAGGCGCGGCTCCTCGGCAGGCTGGTCACGCAGGCGTTCGCCGATGGCGCCCAGCCCGCCGGACAGCAGCAGCGCCGTGGGCGCACCCAGCGGGGCGGCGTAGAACAAGTTGTTCCAGCTCCAGCCGCCAGGCCGCTTGGTCACGTTGTAGAGGTGGAATCCAGTGCCGGCAAGACCCGCTGCCGTCGCCAAAGCGTAGATGCCCTGGCGCACCGGATGCGACCTGGCGCGCCGGTCCCGGCCACCGTGCAATCCGGCAAACAGCGACAGGGTCGCCGATACCAGCGGGATGAACATCGCGGGGTTCTTGAAGGAGCCACGGTAATGCTCGACGCCGCTGTCGGCCAACACCGAAAGTGCCAGCAAGGACGAGCTGTGGTTGAAGCGGCGCGCCGAAGCGATATGTACCTGCTCTGCGCCAACTGCCGGTGCGCTTTGCTGCGGCAAGCGTCGCGCGGGACGCGTCCGCGTGCGCGGACCCAGCACGGCAGCGGCGACAGCTATCCCACCCAGCAGCAGGGCTATCGTGTCATTGCCTGGACGTTGCTTCATCATTGTTCCTATCGAACTTCGGTCGCATCACTCGCCCTCGGAGGTTGTAAAAAATCCACGGAGCCCGGTTTTTCCTTCCCCTGCGAAGCGGGGACAAGATGGCAGGATTGCCATCTTGAGCAGCAACGCTGCCCGAAGGGCTGATGCCATGGATGGCATCAGTTCAAACAAGAGCGCTATTCACAGCCCTCTCAGTCGTCACGCTCGAGTTCGCCGCGACGGCTTCGGTGACCGCACAGCGCCCGTGTCGCCAGCCATGCGGCGCCCAACAAGGCAGCCGCGACGGCGCGGCGATGGGTGGTGGCCCCACGCCGATCACAGCCCAGCCAACACCTATGTGGCGCCGGTGGATCCACGGGTCTTCGAAGTGCGCGCCCAAGTCTATTTCTGAGGTGTCGTGGCAAACGAACCGCTTTCCGTAGGAACGCACCCTGTGCGCGATGCTCTTCGTCACGTAACGAAAAGCGTCGCGCACAGGGTGCGCTCCTACAAAAACGAGCCCGGCGAGCAAGTGAGCCCGGCGAGGTCGTTTGAACGCTGACAATCTCAGCGAACGGTGGATGCCGCAGGCGCCGGCTGCATCGCCGGATTCACGACTTCCGTCCGATGATTCATGCCGAAGTACGCCCAGATGATCAACAGCACGATGATGATGCCGACGATCCACCCCCACGGATAACTTCTCCGGTTGTTGACGACCGGACGGTTTACCGGATCGATCGGCCGGTTGCCTGTTACGTTGTTCGGGCCGATATCGTCGGGGCGTTTGGTGGGATCAGCCATGATGCGATCCTCCTGCGCTGGGTGGAGTCTGAATCTAGCGCGGCAAGCGTGCAGCGTGCATGAAAAAAACACGACGGACGCATGAAGACCATCGATGGCGTGGGTAGCGCGCTGCCGAGATCTCCAGACGGTTGCTTCGAGTGCGGGGGTTCGCTTTACCCTGCCTTGCGCCTTACCCTGCCTTGCGCTTTGACCTGGTTTGTCCCGTTTTCTTCGCAGCCCTCTTTTTCGTGCTGCCGGATGGCTTTGCAGGCGCCTTGGATGTCTTTGGCGTACTTTTCGCGACGGATTTTTTCGCTGGTGTGCGCTTCTTGCTGTCCAGGCTTTGCTTCAGCAAGGCCATGAAGTCCACCACATTCGTGCTGGCGTTCTCAGGGACATCGCCCTCTTCTTCGGCCGGCGGCGTCACCACGCCCTTGGACTTCATGCGCTTCTCGATGACCTTGCGCAGGCGGTCGCGGAACTCGTCGCGGTAGTCGCCCGGTTTCCATTCGTCGCTCATCGAGCCGATCAGCTGCTCGGCCATCCCGATCTCCTTGGCCGAGATCCGGTATTGCGACGCCGCGCCTTGCGGGATCTTGTATTCGTCCACATCGACCAGTTCCTGCGGATAGCGCAGCAGCACCAGCATCAGCGCGTCGTCGCGTGGCATCACGGCCGACAGGTACTCGCGGGTGCGTATCACCACCCGCGCGATGCCGATCTTGCCGGTGCGCTTCAGCGTTTCGCGCAGCAGCACGTAGCCCTTCTCCGCCTTCTTCCCCGGCACCAGAATGTATGGCTTCTCAAAATACTCCGGCCCGATCGAGCCGGCGTCGACAAACGCCTCGACTTCGACCGCCTCACGTCCCTCCGAGGCGGCGGATTTTATGTCTTCGGGCTCAAGTACCACGTAGCTGCCCTTGGCGTACTCAAAGGCCTTGACGATCTCCTTCCACGGCACCTCCTCGCCGGTTTCCGCATTCACCCGCTCATAGCGCACGGGGGTGTTGCTGCGGCTGTCCAGCATGCGAAAGTGCAGATCGACGCTGCGTTGTCCTGACATCAGCGACACCGGCACGTTGAGCAGTCCGAAGGAAAGAGTTCCGGTCCAGATGGGACGAGCCATGGGGTGCGTTCTCCGGTGCTGCGCGATCGCGCTCAGGAACTCAGGTTCAGGAACTGGGGGTCAAGAACTCGCGCGCGCCCGCGTGCGCGCCGCCTTCTTCGCTGCCGCCGAGCGCCCCGCGGCGCCCTTGGTCTGCGCGGCCTTCTTCGCCGCGGCGGAACGTGAGGAAGCGGTTCTCTTGCTCGCGGCTTTCTTCGCGTGTTTCGATAACGCCGATTTGGACGCGGCCGAATGTCCCTCCTTCTTCAGCGCCTGCTTGGTGGCCTGCGAACGTTTCGGCGCCGGCTTGTGGTGGTCGTGCGAGGCCGCTTCATCCTGCGCGGCCTTCTTCCTGGTGGCCTTGCTGGCCGTCTTGCCCGGCTTTACTTCCACGCCGTCGCGCCGGGCCTTGGAAAGGCCGATAGCGATCGCCTGTTTGGTGGAGCGCGCACCGTGCTTTCCTTCGCGCACATGTTCGATCTCTTCGCGCACGTACTCGCCAGCCTGTGTGGAGGGCGACTTGCCCTGTTTCTTGTCTTTCGCGGCAGCGTCGCGGGTCTTCTTCTCAGGCATGGACGTGCTCCGAACAGTGCTGGTGAGTTGCGCCAACTATTGGCCCGCGGACGTGGACGCGGCGTCAAAGGCGCTTCAGCATCTTCGGAGCGCCGACGTCTCGCCGGCATGCCTTTGGCGGGCGGGACGCCCCCGCTCCCAGTAGTGCCACACCTGGACCAGCTATTCACCTGGAACCGACGCGTGGCGCCGTAGGTTGCGGCGTACGAACCGGAGCCTGACATGCCCACCGCGAAACGTCCCAAGACCGCCAGGAAAAGTGCTGCCGCAAACAAGGCCGTTGGCGCCACGCTGAAACGTCAACGCGCCATCCAGGCCGCGACCGAGCGCACGGACGAAAAGAAGAAAACAAAAGGAAAGGAACCGTCTGACAAGCGAGCCATGAAGGCGGATCGACCAGGCAATCCTCTGCCGGCGCAGCACCAGCGCAAACCGGGCATTGAGCGCGATCTCGATCCCCGCCCGCAGTTTCTTGCACCCGCTTATGCCGGCAGCGACAAACTCGCGGGGATGAGTGCGCTCATCACGGGCGGCGATTCAGGCATCGGCCGCGCGGTGGCCGTGCTGTTCGCGCGGGAAGGTGCGGACGTTGCCATCGTGTACCTGAGCGAAGACGTGGATGCGCAGGAGACCCGCGACCATGTGGAAGGTGAAGGCCAGCGCTGCCTGCTGATTCGAGGTGACGTGCGCGAGCCGGCGTTCTGTCGCGAGGCCGTGGCACAGACGGTGAAGACCTTCGGCAAGCTCTCGGTGCTGGTCAACAACGCGGCTTTCCAGGAGCACGCCGAATCGATCGAGGACATCACCGACGCGCACTTCGACGAAACCTTGCGCACCAATCTTTACGGGTATTTCCACATGGTCAGGGCGGCTTCGCCACATCTGGGCAGCGGCTGTTCGATCATCAACACCGGATCAGAGACCGGCCTGTTCGGCAACGACAAGCTGCTCGACTATTCGATGACCAAGGGCGGCATCCACGCCTTCACCAAGGCGCTGGCCCTGAACATGGTCAAGCGCGGCATCCGCGTCAACGCCGTGGCCCCTGGCCCGGTGTGGACGCCGCTCAATCCGGCCGATCAGTCGAGCGAGCAGATCCAGAAGTTCGGCAAGTCCAGCGTGATGGGACGACCCGCCCAGCCCGAGGAACTCGCGCCTGCCTATGTGTTCCTGGCGGCGCCCTCATGCGCAAGTTATATCTCGGGTGCCGTATTGCCCGTGATGGGCGGCCCGACCAGTTAGTGCCCAGCAGTTGAATCCGGCCGTTGCATCCCGACTCCCGCGAGCGACATTCCCTTCTCCCTCCGGGAGACACATCGGCAGGATTGCCGATGTGTGCGGCGTAGCCGCCCGCAGGGTGAGCTACATGGATGTAGCGAATACAGGTGGCCCGTAGGGCCGGATGAGGGTTCGGTCGGAGCTGGATTCCTCGCTCCGGCCGAACCCTCACCCCAACCCCTCTCACCCGCAAGGGGACTCCCGTTGGTCGCCGAGGGGAGAGGGGCTTCAGGAGGTCTGCCATGAGCAAACTGCGTGACTACCAACGCAAGCGGGACTTCAGCAAGACCCGCGAGCCGGACGCAACCGACACCGGGAAGCCCGGCAAGCGCGCGATCTTCGTGGTGCAGCTGCATCACGCCAGCCGGCGTCACTTCGACTTCCGCCTGCAGGTCGGCGACGTGCTGCGAAGTTGGGCCGTGCCCAAGGGCCCCAGTTACGACCCCCGGGTGAAACGGCTGGCGGTGGAGGTGGAGGATCACCCGTTGTCCTATGCCGGCTTCGAAGGTGACATCGAGCATGGCTACGGCAAGGGTCATGTCGACCAGTTCGACACCGGCGTGTGGAGCACCAAGGGCGATGCCGAGGCACAACTTCACAAGGGCCATCTGCGTTTCGAGTTGTTCGGCTCGCGCCTCAAGGGCGGCTGGCATTTGGTGCGCAGCGGCCGCAAGGAGCGCCAGCCCGCCTGGTTCCTGATCAAGGCCAGGGACGCCTTTGCCGGCGATATCGAAGCCGACGACTTGCTGGACTCGAAGATGAAGCAAAGCACGAAAGCCGCGGCCAGGACCCCGGCCTTGAAGGCGGCTGCGAAAAAATCCACGGCACGCACGAAAAGCCC
>DASRUB010000079.1:0-3762 GCA_035655635.1 Rhodanobacter sp.
GGTTATGTCGGTTTCGACCAGGGCGGCCTGCTGACCGAGGCCGTGGTGAAGCATCCGCATGCAGTGCTGTTGCTGGATGAGATCGAGAAGGCGCACCCTGACGTGTTGAACATCCTGTTGCAGGTGATGGATCGCGGCGTGCTCACCGACACCAATGGCCGCGAGGCGAACTTCAAGAACGTGGTGGTGGTGATGACCACCAACGCAGGCGCTTCAATCGCCTCGCGTCGCACGATGGGCTTCGTGGAGCAGAAGCACGCGTCGGATGCGATGGAAGTGATCCGGCGAATCTTCACTCCGGAATTTCGCAACCGGCTGGATGCGATCATCCAGTTCGGCGCACTGGATTTCGAGCACATCCTGCGCGTGGTGGACAAGTTCCTGATCGAGTTGGAAAGTCAGCTGACCGAGAAGAAGGTAAGCCTGGACGTGGGTGCCGATGCCCGTCGCTGGCTGGCCGAACACGGCTTCGATCCCCAGATGGGCGCGCGGCCGATGGCGCGGGTGATCCAGGAGAAGGTGAAACGTGCGTTGGCCGACGAGCTGCTGTTCGGCAAGCTGGTCGAGGGCGGGGTGGTGCGGCTCAGCGTCGCCGATGGCGAGCTGAAGGTCGAGTGCGAGGCGGCTGCGAAGCTGCCGGCAGTGGTCGTGTAGTCCGGCAAGGCGCAGCCAGCCAAGCCCGGGACAAAGTAAAAGCGGCGCATGGCGCCGCTCTTGCTTTCCAGTACGTCACCGCGCGAACCCGCGCCACCGATAGCCTATTTCATGCGGTAGGTGATGCGCCCCTTGCTCAGGTCGTACGGGGTCATTTCAATCTTGACCTTGTCGCCGGTGAGGATGCGGATGTAGTGCTTGCGCATGCGACCGGAGATGTGGGCGATAACCACGTGCCCATTCTCCAATTGCACGCGAAACATGGTGTTGGGCAAGGTCTCCTGGACCGTGCCTTCCATTTCGATGACGTCGTCTTTGGCCATATGTTCCGGGCTTCACGCGCAGCCGTGATGGCCGCGTAAGCCGACGATTATGCCACGAACGACGCTTTGGTTAAAGAATCATCAAGCCGCAGCGGTTGCCTGAAGCCTGTCGGACTTTGGTTGGCCGGTCTGCGAATCCGCCTGTGCGGTCTACTACCCGCCGATTCCTGGTCCATAGCACCACTATGGACCGGCAAATCGTCAGTTGCTGTCCTCGCACAGCCGAATCCTCGACTCGACCACCAAAGCCCGACAGGCTCCTAGACGAAGTGTTCATCCAGCTTGCGTCGGATTTCCTGCTCGATCATGCCTTTCAGCGGTGCCAGCAGCATCCCCAGTTGGGCCCGGACCTGGATCGCATCGGCCTCCACCGCGATGGAGCCGCTCAGGCCCGGGCGGGAGAAGTCCAGGGTGTCCCCGTTCCACTGGCCAGTCATGTCGAATTTCTGCTGCATGCGCAACGCGACCTGATCGACCACGGCGCGGGCCTCGCTGATCGACAACTGGTGAGGGCGGCGGATATCGATGCTGGGCATGGGACGGTTCCGGCTGCAAAGACCCCATCTTAGTGCTATGCGCCTGCATGGTAGAGTTTCGCGACTTGTCGACCTGGTCAGCCATGCGTATCGAATTTCCCAATGCGGCCCGTGAGGATTTCCATTGGGTGCAGGCGCGATTGCGCATCGGCAGTGCGCCTGACAACGACCTGGTGCTGGCCGCCAGCCAGGCAGCTCCCAGACACCTGTGCATCGAGCAGGATCGCCGGGGCTGGGTGCTGCAGGTGTTGCCTTCGACGGACCGGGTCTACGTGAATGCCAGGCCGGTACGGGAACGTGCGCTGTTGCGCGCGGGCGACGTGGTGAGCGTCGGCGATTGCCGGTTGTTGCTGTGCGACGACGAAGAGCCGACCCGGCGCGTCCCGCACAAAGTACCCGAAGGGGGACGCACGGCGGCGGCCTTGCGCGCGGTGGCTGGTCCACTTTCCGGTCGCGTCCTGCCACTGCGCGACAGTCTCGAGCTTGGGCCCGACGGGGACTACCCGATGGGTCTGGCGCAAGGCGAAGTCGTGGGCCTGCGGATTGGCTGGGACGATGGCCTGCTCATGCTGGAAGACACCTGCCGCTCGCCACGCCATCCGCTGCGCGTGAACGGCGTCGTCGTGCAGCAGACGCCACTGCTGCCAGGCGACCAGATCGGCGTGGCTACGCATCGCTTCGTGCTCGAGGTCCCGGGTAGCGAACCGGAGCGGGAAATCCTGCCGGACGAGCAAACGACGGCGGACCTGCCCGAGGCGGCAGCCGGGCCGACCGGCGAGGTCTGGTGGCTCATCGTCACCGCTGCCGTGCTGGCCCTTGGCATCGCGCTGGCCTTGCTGATCCGTTTCTGAGCTATCGCTTCCGGGCAGTTGACTGGCACATGCTGCGCCGCGGCATAATGCTGGAACCTCTTCGACGGGACACCAACCCACGTGAGCACAGTCTGGAACTTCAGCGCCGGTCCGGCCATGTTGCCGCAGGCGGTCCTTGAACGCGCCCGCCAGGAGTTGCTCGACTGGAACGGCAGTGGTGCGTCGGTGATGGAGCAGTCCCATCGCGGCAAGCGCTTCATCGCCATGGCGGCGCAGGCTGAAGCCGATCTGCGCTCCTTGCTTGCCGTACCGGATGATTACGCCGTGCTGTTCCTGCAGGGCGGGGCCACCCAGCATTTTGCCCAGATCCCGATGAACCTGGCCGCCGCAGGCGACTGCGCCGACTACGTCGACAGCGGCCACTGGAGCAGCAAGGCGATCAGCGAGGCAGCGCCCTACGTCAAGGTCAATGTGGTCGCCAGCGCCAGGGACAACGGCTATCGCAAGTTGCCATCGAGCGATACCTGGCAACTCGACCCGAACGCGGCGTACGTGCATTACACACCCAACGAAACGATCCACGGCGTCGAATTTCACGACGTACCCGACGCAGGTCCGGTGCCACTGGTTGCCGACATGTCCTCCAACATCCTGTCCGGGCCGCTGGACATCAGTCGCTTCGGGCTGATCTATGCCGGGGCGCAAAAAAACATCGGCCCTTCCGGCCTGGTGCTGATGATCATTCGTCGTGATCTCCTGCAGCGCCCGGGGCGGCCGATGGCACGCATCTTCCGCTACGCCGAACACGCCGCTGCCGATTCGATGCTCAATACTCCCAATACCTGGGGCTGGTACCTGGCGGGGCTGACCTTCCAGTGGTTGCTGGCGCTCGGCGGGCTTGACGTGATGGCCGAGCGCAACCGTGCCAAGGCCGAGATGCTGTACCGGGCCATCGACGGCTCCGAGGGCTATTACCGCAATCCGGTCGAGCTTGCTGATCGCTCGCGCATGAACGTGCCGTTCACCCTGCACGACGGCGCGCTCGACGCGACTTTCCTGCAGGAGTCCGAAACCGCAGGACTGCTGGCGCTCAAGGGGCACAAGGCGGTCGGCGGCATGCGCGCATCGCTGTACAACGCCGTGCCACTGGAGGCCGTCCAGGCGTTGACCGCGTTCATGCGCGACTTTGCGCAACGACATGGCTGAGTGGCTATGACCCGACAGCCTCTCACAAATTCTGAGTGGCGGGATACTTCGGTATTGGGGCAAGATGCCGGCACGTGAACGGACTTCTTTACTTCCAGGCGGCTAAACCATGAGTGACCCAAAACCACCGCTGAGCGAAATGCGCGAGCGCATCGACGGCATCGATCGGCAGATCCAGCAGCTGATCTCCGAGCGCGCGAACCATGCCCGGACGGTGGCCAAGGTGAAGGG
>DASRUB010000080.1:0-5272 GCA_035655635.1 Rhodanobacter sp.
CAATCATGCGGTCGAGGAATGTCGATCCCTGGGCCGCCGTAATCCGCACCTTGATCCAGTCCGACAGCACCCGCGTGCCGCCGGTGACGGCCGAACGGTCGCCACCGGATTCGCGGATCACCGGCGCGGATTCGCCTGTGATGGCGGATTCGTCGATCGAGGCGATACCCTCGATCACCTCGCCATCACTGGGGATCAGTTCGCCGGCCGCGATGAGGACAATGTTGCCCTGGCGTAGCTCCGGTGCGGGGACGGCTTCGGTCCCCGTCGGGGTGATCCGATTTGCCATTGTATCGGTCCTGGCGCGCCGGAGCGAGGCCGCCTGCGCCTTGCCGCGGCCTTCGGCGACGGCTTCGGCGAAGTTGGCGAACAGGACAGTGATCCACAGCCAGAGGATGATCTGGAAGGTGAAGCCGAGATGCTCGCCGTGGGTGACGAGGTCGCGCACGAAGATCACCGTGGTGAGGGCCGCGACGATCTCGACGACGAACATCACCGGGTTGCGGATCATCAACCGTGGATCGAGCTTCATGAAAGACTGGCCGATGGCCGGGACGAGAATCGCGGGGTCCAGTAGTGTGGACTGGGCGACTCGCTTGTTGGTTCTGCTGTCCATGTTAGCTGCCCGTGTCATAAAGGGTGCCCGCGTGCATCGCGAAGTGCTCGACGATGGGCCCGAGGGCAAGGGAGGGAAGGAACGTCAGACCGCCGGTGATCAGGATAATACCCACCACCAGGCCGACGAAGAGCCCGCTGTCGGTCGGGAAAGTGCCCGCCGAGACCGGAACGATCTTCTTGCGCACCAGCGATCCGGCGATCGCCAGCATCGGGATGATCATCAGGAAGCGGCCCATGAACATCGCCAGACCCAGCGTGGTGTTCCAGAACGGCACGTTGGCGGACAGGCCGGCGAAGGCGCTGCCGTTATTGGCGGTGGTGGAGACATAGGCGTACAGCGCCTCGCTGAAGCCATGCGGTCCGGCATTCGCCAATGCGCCGGTGCCAACCGGTAGCACCACCGCCAGCGCGGTGAAGCCGAGCATCGAAAACGGCAGGATCAGGATGCCCAGTATGGCCATCTTGACCTCTTTCGCTTCCAGCTTCTTGCCGAGGTATTCTGGTGTGCGACCGACCATCAGCCCGGCGACGAACATCGCGATGATGACGAACAACAGCATGCCGTAAAGCCCGGAGCCGACGCCGCCGAAGATGATCTCGCCCAACATCATGTTGACCATCGGCACCATGCCGGCGATCGGCAGCAGGCTGTCATGCATGTTGTTGACGGCGCCGCAGGACGCATCGGTGGTAACCGTCGTGAAGAGCGCCGAGTTGGCGATGCCGAACCGCACCTCCTTGCCTTCCATGTTGCCGCCGGACTGCAGCGCGCTCGCGGTCTGATCGACGTGCAGCGCGGCGAAGGCCGGGTTGCCGGCGGATTCAGCCCAGTACGCGGTGGTGGTTCCGGCCATGAACAGCACGAACATCACCGCGAAGATCGCCCAACCCTGGCGCTGGTTGCCGACCATGCGGCCGAACACGTTGGTTAGTCCCGCACCGAGCGAGAAGATCAGAAGCATCTGGATCAGGTCGGTGAGCGCCGTCGGATTCTCGAACGGATGCGACGAGTTGGCGTTGAAGAACCCGCCGCCGTTGGTGCCCAGCAACTTGATCACTTCCTGCGAGGCCACCGGCCCCTGGGCGATGATCTGTTTGGCGCCTTCCAGCGTCGTGGCTTCGGTATAGGCGTTCAGGTTCTGCGGCATGCCCTGCCAAACGCACACCAACGTGACGACGATGGCGATTGGCAGCAGGATGTAGAGCGTGCAACGGGTCATATCGACCCAGAAATTACCGATCGTGTTCGCCGAGCGCCGGGAAAAGCCGCGGATCAAAGCGATCGCGAGCGCGATGCCGGTGGCGGCGCTGACAAAATTATGCACCGTCAGCCCGGCCATCTGCACCAGATAGCTCATGGTCGCTTCCGGCACGTACGATTGCCAGTTGGTGTTGGTGACGAAGCTGACCGAGGTGTTGAAGGCCAGGTCGGGCGTTACCGCGGCCTGGTCCTGCGGATTGAACGGCAGCATACCTTGCAGCCGCTGCAACGCGTACAGCACGACAAAACCCGCGAAGGTGAACGCCAGCATGGCGACCGCGTAGGTCACCCAGTGTTGCTCCTGCGTCTCATCGACGCCGCTAACGCGGTACAGCCCGCGTTCCAGCGGCCCGAGCACCGGCGAAAGCGGCGTGCGTTCCCCGTTGAACACACGGGTCATGTAGCCGCCAAGGGGCTTTGTCAGGAGTATGAGCAGAACGCAGAATATCGCGATCTGCAGCCAGCCGTTAATGGTCATGGGAGTGCCATCCTGGGAATGTCCGCGCTCAGAAGCGTTCTGGGCGGATCAGGGCGTAGGTCAGGTAGATGAGCAGACCGATCGATACGATCGCGCCCAGTACGTAATCGAGGGTCATGGCTCCGGCCTCACAGATGATCACAGGCGAAGGCGTACAGGACGCAGCTGCCGAGGAAGACGGCGCCGATCACGAGGAAGATGACATCAAGCATGGGATTTCTCCTTAGTCAGCAGTAATGCCGCCGCATGCGGCGGCATGTTGCGCTGCACACAAACTAGCCGACGCACCATAGGAATTCGATAGCACCCGAGACGCGTCGGCATATAGATTCCATATAGACGCATGGGCATGTCTCAGAACGTGATCACGGCGTCTGCGCCGATGGTCATGGCGTTATTGTCGTGCTGTGCGTTGAACGGGTGGTTGTCGGTGAATGCATGGTCCCAGCGCACTTCCGGGCGGATCAGCAACCCGGAGACTGGCGCCGGCAATGCGGGTTTCCAGGTGATGCCGAGCGTGAGCGCGCCATAGGTGGTGTTCGATCCCGGGGCAGCATGGGTCAACGGCGCAAAGCCCTGCTGCGCCTGGACGTAGGAGCTGTTGCCCGGGAACGAGGCCACGAAGAAGTTGTGATCGTCGCGCCAGTACTCCGCACGCGCGTTCAGCGCGATCGTGTCTGTCAGCGTATAGGTGGCGTATTGGGCAGCGCCGAAGCCGTTCACCGGTTTGCCCACGAAGCCATAATCGTCGCGAACCCAATTGGCCTCGGTCACCAGCGTCAGTGCGTCGGTCGCCTTCCAGGTGACGACGACATCGTTGTAGGTGCGCCACTGACCGTTGGCGTTGACACCAATCGGCGACAGAAGGCGTGTAGCCTGCTCCGGCCCGAAATGTGTTAGCGCCAGCACTGTCAGATTACCGTCCATCATGTTCAGGCCGAACCCGGCAATCCCGCCGATCGCCCCGTTTTCGTCACCCAACGGCCCGAACGTGGTGTTGGTGCCGGTATCGACGCCCGCATAGACGTCAAGCAGGCTGCTGACATGCGTCGTTGTCAGCACGCCGGTGTGCTTGAACGGCAGCCCGAACTGGAAGATGTACGAGTGCGAGTAGAACGGGTTGATCGACGGGTCGATCGTTTCGTAACCCAGCGGGCTCGGATACTGGCCCGCCTTCAGATCGATTCCGCCCTCCGTCAGCCAGGGCAGATGTGCCAGCACGTTCGCCTCGACAACATCGAGCTGATCGCGCTGGTTGGGGTCAACACGGTTCAGCTCGCCCAGGAACTGCGTATAGCGCGCGTCCGAGCCATACATGAACTGAACCTTGAAACCCCATTGATAGTCGGAGTTCTTCGGATCGAGCGGCTTGTTTGCGGTCAGCAGTAGCTGATTGAGCTGGACCTGATTGGCGTGGTCAGTAAAGAGATGGCCGAAGTTCAATCCGTCGGCGGGACCACTGGGATTGCCCATGATACCCGCGTCGAGTTGTGCCGACAGGTGGATGCCGTTGATCCAGAGGCCGGGTGGCTGCGCCTCGGTCGACGGCGCAGCGGGGGCGATGACCGGGGCTTCAGTGCCGGACGCAGTGGTCTGTGCCCACGCGCGCAGCCCTCCGGCAGGTACGAATGCCGCTACAGCGATCAGAAGCTTCGTGGTGTGCGTCAGTCGAGCGGATCGACGGAGCCTTTGAGACAACGGCATTTTTATTCCACATTGTGTTGTACTGCAATGCTGGCCGAATGGTCGCCAGCAAGACAGCCCGTTAAGGGGTTGGCATTGATTTAAACCAAGGGGGATTTACATCTGACTTACCTTTGCGGGAGGTCAGTGCGTTCCGATTATCATCCCCAAAACCTGAGCAAACAGGGCCAAACCAAGGCAGACCCCGATTAGGATGCCGGCTTCCTTGAAGAATTGGCCCGGCGTGAATCGTGGGCCAGGATCGGGAACAAGCCTATGCTCTTCATCGAGAACAAGTGGCCGTTCACTCGAGGCAATACGAACTTCTCTCACTGCACACCTCACCCAATCGAGCAGAGCACGCGGCGCGGGCCCTGACTGATGTCGATGCCGAAAAGTAGAGATCTTTCAGATATGAAATCCATATTGGACAGGAGCCCGCCGCATAGCGAACGCATATAAAGAGCGCGGGCATCTGCCAAGCCGCACAGTGGGCGACAGCGGCAGGTGTAGGCAAATGCCGACGCTATTCTGCAACTCTCGCACACCTATCGATTTTATATACGCTTCGGACCACGTTGCGCGCTGTCATGAACAACTGGTTTGCAGATTATCACCATGCCCTGCTGCTCCACTTGCTGAGCGGCGCAGTCATGCTCGGTGTCTTCTGCCTCTGGCTACTGCTTGCCGGCGGCTTCAGGTCCGCGAGGCGTCTTGCCCGGCACATGCGGGGCCGCTGGCAGCGTATTGGCCAGAACTTGTATGGGGATTTCTCTGTCAAGCGGATTTTATCGTGTGCGTCCCTGATTTCGTTGGTGCTCAATCGCGTCCGTAGCCGCGCGGTGGCACGATGGCGGTGAGCGCGTCGAGGTCGAGATCGACGATGGCCTGAAGGGCCTCGGCGGTGGCACTATCGCGCAGGCTGTCGGGCAACGCGTCATGCCAAGCGACATACTCGGCTTGCAGCGCGACCAACCCGGCGACGGTGTCGTACCAACGCTGAGCTCTGGTCCGTCTGTCCGCCGGCCGGCGGTAACGGATCTTGGGGAGCGGTTGCTCGGCCTCGCGGCGGGCGCGATATCGAGCTTGTCGTTCGGCATTGCTGAGGACGTGCTCGGCGGTGGGTTGGCGACCTGTTGGCATGCTCTATTCTCCGTTATCGCGGTAGGGAACCGGGTTGCCCCGGTCCCCCCGCACAGATCCGTACAGGCAGCTTTCCCGCATCAAATGTG
>DASRUB010000081.1:0-5456 GCA_035655635.1 Rhodanobacter sp.
GTGCGCAGGAACCACGAGCCCTTGTCGTAGGCCACGTCGGACAGCGAATCATCGGCACCCACGCCGCGCGGATCGGGCGCCAGCTTTTGCGAGTTGGCAGGCATCTCGCCGATGCCCTTCTGCAGCGCACGCGCCGACAGCAGCGCTTCCTCGTTGGCCTGGCGCTCGCCGTACACCGCCTCGGTGATGCGGCCCTGCACGTAGGTGGTGAAGCCCTCGTTGAGCCAGATGTCGCGCCATGCCGCGGCGGTGACCAGGTTGCCCGACCACGAATGGGCCAGTTCGTGCGATACCAGCGAGACCAGGCTCTTGTCGCCCACCAGTACGGTCGGCGTGGCGAACGTCATGTTCGGGTTTTCCATGCCACCGAACGGGAACGAAGGCGGCAGCACCAGGATGTCGTAGCGGCCCCATGCATACGGGCCGTACAGCTTTTCGGTCGCCTCGATCAGCTTCTCGGTGTCTTCGAATTCGTGGGCGGCCTTGCCCACCACCGACGGCTCGGCGTAGACGGCCGAGCGCGGCCCGGTTTCCTCCACCGCGAGGTCGCCGGCGGCAATCGCCAGCAGGTAGGAGGGAATCGGGTGCGGCTGGTCGAAGCGGAAATCGCCATCCAGTGGATGCTTCGCGTCATTGAGCGCGCTCATCACCACGCGGATGTTCTTCGGGGCGGTGACGTGTGCGTCGTAGGTAAAACGGATCGCCGGCGAATCCTGCAACGGCACCCACGAGCGCGCATGGATCGACTCGGACTGCGAAAACATGAAGGGCGCCTTCTGGTCCGCCGTCTGCGCCGGGGCCAACCATTGCAGGCCGGAGGCCTTGGGCGAGGTGGCGTAGACGATGCGTACCTGGACCGGGTGTTTCGGCGCGGTGATGGTGAGCTTGCTGCCCAACTGTTTGTCACGCGGCGAAAGCATGTATTCAAGCTGGGTCGCCTTGCCGTCGGCGGCGAGCGCCTCGACTTTGGCGATCTTCAGATCGCGCGTGTCCAGCACCAGCGACGGTGCCTGTGGGTTCTGCCAGTCCAGCTTCAGCGTGGCCACGCCGTCGAGCCGCTGATGCGCGAAGTCGACTTTCAGATCGAGATCCAGATGGGTCACGCGCACCTGGTCAGGCTGTGCGTAGGAATTCGGATCACTGGCTTGGGCGGCCAGCGGCAGCATCAGCGTGCCGAGGGCGAGGACGGGCAGCAGGCGCATGGGCGGGAGATCTCTCGGGCCGGGAAACCCCGAGTATGCCATTGCCGTCCCTGCCGCCGCCTGTGACAGAAGGTCAGGGTAGCTCGCGCGTCGAATGCGGATCGATTACGTAAGGATGCATGGTGGCGAGGAAGCGCGGCTGCGCCTGCACCCGCGCGATCCAGGCGCGGATCGCGGCATACCCGTCGAGCGCGAGTCCCGCTTCGCCAGCGCGGCTGGCGTAGGCGAACAGCGCGATGTCGGCGATGCCGTACTGGTCGCCGGCGATGAAGGCACGCAGCGACAATTCCTCTTCCAGGATGTCCAGCGTGCGCAGCGCAGCCTTGCGCTTGGTGGCGACCAGTTCCACCGGGCGCCGCGCCAGCTTGCCGGTCATCGTCCAGTGGCGCAGCGCGCCGATGACCGATTCCACGCGTTCCTGCTCGAAATGCAGCCACTGCTGCACCTTGGCGCGGCCGAACGGATCGGCCGGCAGGTACGCTGTGCCATCGGCGAGGTACATCAGGATCGCGTTGGATTCCGCCAGCACGCGGCCGTCGTCGAGCTCGATCGCCGGCACCGTGCCGGCAGGGCTGATTCGGCGGAACGCCTCGGTCCGGCCCTCGCCTTCGAAGATGCTGACCGCGACCGTGCGATACGGCTGGCCGAGGTGGTGCAGCAGTTGACGCACCTTCCAGGCGTTCTGCGAGGGAAGGTAGTCGTACAGGGTGAGCATGGCTGGCGTGACTCCGGATGGGGTATGCCGATCCTGGCGCGGCCCGCCGTGGCGCGCTATCCGATTCTTGCGCCGGTCGGATGACTCCCCGGCCGGCGCGCCTTCAGCAGTATCGATCCGCCAGCTTGTCGGTGGCCTGCACCAGCTGGTCCACGATCGCCGGATCGACCGCACTGTGGCCGGCCGTCACCATATGCAGCGCGGCCTCGGGCCATGCCTGGCTGAGATCCCAGGCGCTGACGGCCGGGCAGATGATGTCGTAGCGGCCCTGCACGATGGTGGCGGGAAGATGCCGGATACGCCCGATATCGCGCAGCAGTTGGTTGGCTTCAAGGAAAAGCGCATGGCGGAAATAGTGCGCTTCCATCAACGCGACGCTGACCGCATGGTGGGGGTCCTCGAAGATGCCGCCCGCGTCGGGGTCATGGGCCAGAGTGGTGCTGCCGCCTTCCCACGCGCTCCACGCCTGCGCGGCGGCGAGACGGGTGGACTCGTCGGTGCTGTTCAGTCGCTGCCAGTACGCATCCACCAGCGAGCCACGTTCGTCGGGTGGAATGAAATCGCGAAAGCGCGCCCAGCGTTCGGGAAAGATCTGTCCGGCGCCGCCATCCATTTCGTTGAACCAGCGCAACTCCGGCGGTCGCCCGAGGAAGATGCCGCGCAGCACGATGCCGAGGGTTCGTTGCGGGTGCGCCTGGGTATAGGCCAAGGCCAGGGTCGAACCCCACGAGCCACCGAAAACGACCCAGCGCTCGATGCCCAGGTGTTCGCGGATGGCCTCGATGTCGGCGACCAGGTGTGCGGTGGTGTTGTCGGTGAGTTCGGCAAACGGCGTGGACTTGCCGCACCCGCGCTGGTCGAACAGCACGATGTGGTAGCGCGCCGGATCAAAGAAGCGGCGGTGATACCTGGACAACCCGGCACCGGGGCCGCCGTGCAGGAACACCACCGGCAGGCCGAGCGGGTTGCCGCACTCTTCCACGTGCAAGGTGTGCAGCGCATCCACGGCCAGGCGGTCGGTCTGGTAGGGTTCGATTTCAGGGTATAGCTCGCGCATGCCTTGGCCTCCGTGGGGCGGATCAACGGGTCTCGAACTGCAGTGCGGCGGTGAGGTCGCCCGGCGGCGGGCCGCCGGCGGCGATCATCGAGGCATCGCGCAATTTCAGGCCGGGCAGTTGCTTCAGGCCGAATCGGCGGGTGATGAAGCGCAGGATCGAGCCGGTGTCATACATGGTGTGGTCGACGAAGCCTTGCTTCGCGTGTGGCGACACGATGATCGCCGGGATCCGCGTGCCGGGTCCCCAACGATCGCCTTTGGGCGGCGCCACGTGGTCCCACCAGCCACCGTTCTCGTCCACCGTGATCACCACCAGCATGTGCGGCCACTGCGGACTTTTCTGCAAGGCCTCGACCACCTGCGCCAGGTGCGCGTCGCCTGCTTCCACGCTGGCATAACCGGCGTGCATGTTGAGATCGCCCTGCGGCTTGTAGAACGTCACTGGCGGCAGCGTGCCGGCCTCGATGGCGGCGATGAAATGGTTGCTCGCCGCGCTGCTGCCGACGCCGGCATCGCGCAGGTGTTGCTGCCGTGCCGCGGCGCCCGGGGCGAACTGCCGAAAATAGTTGAGTGGCTGATGGTGCGGCTGGAAGTCCGGCACTTCCGGAAATTCCTTGTGGTTGCCTTCGCCACGCCCTTCCAGCGCCAGTTGCCAGGCGCCGGCATACCAGGCCCAGTCGACGTTGGCCTGCGACAGCATGTCGCCGATGGTCATATGGGTTTGCGGCGGCAGGGTGTTCGGGCTGGCCGGGTCGGCCAGTCGTGGATCGCGCGGGTTGGTGGTGTACCCGGGCGCGTAGGCCGGCCCGATCGTGTTCACCGCCCAGAAATCAGGCGTCAGCGCATCGCGCGAGGCCCACTTCGGTCGACCCTGCATCGCGCTGGCCGGCGAATCGTCCGCCAACTTCGGGCGCGTCCCGGTCGGATCGTCGCCCTCCACTACAGCGACCTGGAATTTCCCGGGGGCCTGGTCGGCGTGCGGGTAGAACGGTGGCTGCGCCGCGGCCAGATATTGATGATTGAGGAATGAGCCGCCGAATGCGCCCATGAAGAAGTTGTCGCACAAGGTGTATTGCCTGGCGAGTCGCCACAAGCGCAGCCGGTCCGCCGTATCCGCGTAATGCCCCATCACCATCGCGCCGGTGTTGCCCCAGGCGACGAAGCCGTCGTTGCGACCGCCGTTGATCTGCAGCTGATTCTCGTAGAAGCGATGGATCAGGTCACGGGTGACCACGCCGTGCGGCAGTGACGCGCCCTGCGGCGTGCGCAGCGCGAACGGTTGGTTTGGAAGGCCGGTGATCGCCTGTTCGTCGATATGGAAGTGCTGGCCGTCGACGATCTGTGGATGCGGCACCAGGCCACTCCAGACCGGCGGCAGCGTAGTCAGCAGGCTGCCGTCGCGATCGCGCTGGCGATATTCGGGCGAGTCAAGCGCCTTCAACGGTCGCGCCAACCCCGGGAAACCGGCAAACAAATTGTTGAAACTGCGGTTTTCGGCGTACAGCACCACCACGGTCTGGATGTGTTCGTGCAGGCTGGCGTCCAGTGCGCGGTCATCCTGAGACGGCGCGGACACGCTGCGGGTGCCGTCACCGTGGCAGCCGCCCAGGGTGGCCGCCGCGCCCGCCAGCGCCATGCCGCCAAGTATGCGGCGGCGTTGCGGGTTGCTGGGCCCGTTCTGGTTGTGGGTGGTCGGGGTGTCTGGCTTGTCGGTCATCAGTGGAAGAATTCGGCAAGGGGATCAGGAACGTGGTGCAGCTTCATCGTAGAAGCGCGCCAGGTCGGCCTTGACCTGTTTCAGCGCATCCACATCGAAATAGATCATGTGGCCGGACGAATAGAAACCGAACTCGATGTTCTTGCGGATCGCCGGCTCCAGCCCCAGGTGACCGAGATCGAATTCGGTAGCGTAGAACGGCGTGGCGAGATCGAAGTAGCCGTTGGCCGAAAACACCTTGAGGTGCGGATTGCGACGCATCGCCGCGGCCAGGTCGACCCCCACGTCGGGCGTGGAGGCGATGCCCTGATGGCCCTTGCGCGCCCAGTCCCAGTGGCGACCGATCACCGGGTAGTTGTTGGGCAGGTAGGACTGGTCGCTGGTGTATTTGAGTTCGCTCCCGGCGTATTGGTTGAACGCGGCACTGTAGGCGCCGGTGGCGGCATCGCTGGCCGCGTCGCCGTCTGGCGTCTCGCCGGCGGCATCCGCATCGATGCCTTCGAAACGGCCGTCCAGACGTCCTACCGTGCGGTGCTGATCGCGCAGCAGCTCCTTGCGGAAACGGCTGGGATCGATGCGCAGGTTCGCTTCCTTGATGTAGCTGGTGGACAGGCCGGTGTACCGGCTCAGCTGGCCGGCGATGCGGTCGGCCTCGGCCGGCGTGATCGCATCCCCCTTGGCCAGCGCCAGCGTGTAGTCGGTGCTGGCGAAGTGGCGCACGGTATCGAGGAAACTGGCGATGTCGGCCGGTTTGTTCGGTACCTT
>DASRUB010000082.1:0-14928 GCA_035655635.1 Rhodanobacter sp.
CGGGTGGTGGCGCAGCATCGTGCCGGTTATGAATTGCATGATGGCCGGGCCCTGTTCGGGGCGCAGCCGGACGGGCGCTTTCTGCGGCGCGGTATCGATCCGGCCGCGCGCCCCGTAGTGGGGGATTTCGTGGAAGTGGCCAGCGGCACGCCGCCGCATATCCTCAGCGTGGCGCCGCGGCGCAGCGTGCTGTCGCGCGCCGCCGCGGGCGAGCGTTACGAGCGCCAGCTGATCGCCACCAATATTGATTACGTGCTGGTGTTGACCGGCCTGGACGGTGATTTCAACCCGGCCCGGATCGAACGCTACCTGTCGCTGACCGAGGATTCCGGTGCGCAGCCGGTGATCCTGCTGAGCAAGCTGGACAAGTGCGACGATGCCGCCGCAAAGCTCGCCACGCTGCGCGCGCGGCTGCCCCACGGCGTGCCGATCCAGCTGCTCAACTGCAAGGACCCCGCCAGCGCACAGCTGCTCGCACCGTACCTGCGCGCTGGCGACAGCGCGGTGCTGGTGGGCTCCTCCGGTGCCGGCAAGTCCACGCTCACCAATACCTTGCTGGGCAGTGCCACCATGGCCACCGCCGCGGTCCGCAGCCACGACAGCCGTGGCCGTCACACCACCACGCATCGCGCCCTGCTGCAGTTGCCCAGCGGCGGCTGCCTGATCGACACCCCGGGCATGCGCGAACTGAAGCTCACGGGCGAGGAAAACCTTGACCTGTTCGCCGACATTGAACGACTTGCCGAGCAGTGCCGCTTCGCCGATTGTGGCCACGGCAGCGAGCCAGGCTGTGCCGTGCAGGTGGCGCTGGATACCGGCGAGCTGAGCGCTGAGCGCTGGCGCAACTATCTCAAGCTGCACGACGAGCGCGAAGAGCAGGCGGCCACGCTGGAGGCTCGCTTGCGCCGCCAGCGCGGTGGACGTCCGATCGAACCGCCGCGTGGGCACCGCAGCCAGCGCGAGCGGGAATAGGAGCCTGTCGGACTCATGAAGAATCGGCTGCAAATCCGACCGCACGGTCCATATTTCCGGCGCTTCTTGGCCGATAGAACCACTATCGGCCCGCGAACCGCCAAAAATCTGTCCTCGTGCGCTCGAATTTTCGCGTTCGATTCCATAAGTCCGACAGGCTCCTAGGCGGCGCGATGTCGGCCATGCCCACGCGAAGCGACAATACCGGGCTGACCCGCCGGCATCCCATCGGCTTACCGTTCTGTGCGGCGGCGCTGCTGCCGGTTTTGATCGCGCATGGGGCGCGAAGCGCGAAGCGCGGGGCGAGCTGGTGAGCGCTGCGGTCGATCCAACACTGCAGCGCTACGCCACGCTTGACCAACGCCTGCTGGCGGCGGTTCGCGGTATCCACGTGCTGCCCACCGTGGCGTGGCCGGCGTCGCTGGAAAACCGCATGATCGAGGCCTATGGCCGCGGGCGCTTCAGCCTGCCGCGGGTGTCCTACCGCGTGCCCGATCTGGCCGAGGCGCGCGTCGAACTGGCGGCGATCGAAGCCGCGGCGGCTGGCGCCGACCTGCACGACGTCGATCCGCTCGGCGATTACCTGCGACGCAGCGCCGAATCGTGGCGGATCGCGGCGCAGATGCTCGAGGCCGTGGGTACGACCGGCGTCACCGCGCCGTCGATCGCGCTGTACGGCAAGCCGGATGACCTGATCCCGGGCAGCCAGCGCAGCAATCTCCACGCGGCGCGCCATTTCGTCGAACTCGCGGACGAGCTCGGTGCGGACCTGCTCGCGGACAACAGTAGCCTTTGTGTGACAGCCGAGACGCTGCGCGACGAACTTGCCGCCGCGCTCGCTGCGTTCTTCGGCGACGGCACGATTCGCGTGGAGGTCGATCCCGAACTCACCGCCAAGGCCGCCGCCGGCGCCACCCGTATCCGTCTGCGTGGTGGCGCCAGTTTCAACCAGTACGATCATCACCAGTTGCTGGCGCATGAGGCATTCGTGCATTCGTTGACCGCGCTGAATGGTCGTCGGCAACCGCTGCTGGCTTCGCTGGGGCGCACCTCGCCACGGGTCACCGCCACCCAGGAGGGGTTGGCGGTGTTCGCCGAATTGATGTCCGGCGCCATCGACATTGGCCGGCTCAAGCGGATCAGCCTGCGCATCCTGGCGATCGACATGGCGCTCAAGGGCGCGGATTTCGTCGAGGTGTACAAGTATTTCAGCGCGTGCGGGCAGACCCCCGCCGACAGTTTCCATTCCGCGCAGCGGGTGTTTCGCGGCGTGCCCCCGGGCGGCGGCGCGGCGTTCGCGAAAGACAACGTGTACCTCTCCGGCCTGCTCACCGTGCACACGTTTTTCCGCTGGGCACTGAAGCAGCGCCGGATGGATCTGCTGCGCCATCTTTTTGCCGGCAAGCTGGCGCTGCATGACGTGGTCAGCCTGCAGCCGCACTTTGCCTCCGGTGCGATCCTGCCGCCGCGCTGGCTCCCGCCGTGGATGCAGCATGTCCAGGGCCTGGCCGGCAAGCTGGCGTTCTCGCTGTTCGTCAACGGCATCCACATGAACAAAGTGCAGGAAGACGAGTTTCTACTCGCCCGGTAAGGCGTTGTCGGCCGCCCGGCAAGAGCGGGGCCGGTGCTAATATCAATAGTCGTCGTCTGCTTCGGCAGCGACGTTCCCTCCCAAAAAGAAAGCGCTCCCCATGGCCCTTCCCGAAGAACTTCGTCTTGCCGCGTTGGAGTATCACCGCCATCCGCGGCCGGGCAAGATCAAGATCACTCCGACCACGGCCCTGCTGACCCAGCGCGACTTGTCGCTGGCGTATTCGCCGGGCGTGGCGGCGGCCTGCGATGCGATCGTCGAGGACCCCACCACGGCCGCGGAATACACGATTCGCTCCAATCTGGTGGCGGTGATCACCAATGGCACCGCGGTGCTGGGCCTGGGCAACATCGGCCCGCTGGCGGCCAAACCGGTGATGGAAGGCAAGGGGATCCTGTTCCAGAAGTTCGCCGGTATAGACGTGTTCGACATCGAGATCGACGAGAACGATCCGGACAAGCTGGTCGACATCATCGCCAGCCTGGAACCGACCTTCGGCGGCATCAACCTGGAGGACATCAAGGCGCCGGAGTGCTTCATCGTCGAGCGCAAGCTGCGCGAGCGGATGAAGATCCCGGTGTTCCACGACGACCAGCACGGCACGGCGATCATCGTCGGCGCGGCGGTGCTCAACGCACTGGAAGTGGTCGGCAAGAAGTTCGATCAGGTGAAGGTCGCCACCACCGGCGCCGGTGCGGCGGGCATCGCCTGCCTCGACATGCTGGTGGCGCTGGGCGTGAGGCCGGAAAACATTCTCGCGTTCGACCGCGAGGGCGTGATCCACACCGGCCGGGCGCATCTGGACCCGGACAAGGCGCGCTACGCACGCGACACGCCCAAGCGCAGCCTGGCCGAGGTGCTCGAAGGCGCGGACGTGTTCCTTGGCCTGTCCGCCGGCGGCATCCTCAAGCCCGAGATGGTCGCCACGATGGCGGAACGGCCGGTGATCCTGGCGCTGGCCAACCCGAGTCCGGAGATCATGCCGGAGGACGCGAAACGCGTACGCCCCGACTGCATCATCGCTACCGGCCGTTCGGATTATCCGAACCAGGTCAACAACGCGCTGTGCTTCCCCTACATCTTCCGTGGCGCGCTGGATGTGGGCGCCACCGGCATCAACGAGGCGATGAAGACCGCCTGCGTGCGGGCGATTGCCGAACTGGCGCGCATGGAAGCCTCCGACCTGGGCAGTGCCTATGGCGACGAAGTGCCGTGTTTCGGCCCGGAATACCTGATCCCGCGCCCGTTCGACCGGCGCCTGCTGATGATGCTGGCGCCTGCGGTGGCGCAGGCGGCGATGGATTCGGGCGTGGCCACCCGACCGATCGCCGACATGGAGGCGTACAAGGAGAAGCTCGGCCAGTTCATTTATCGCACCGGCCTGCTGATGAAGCCGGTGTACGAGCGCGCGCGCGCCGACTGCAAGCGCGTTGCCTACGCCGAAGGCGAGGAGGAGATCGTGCTGCGCGCGGTGCAGACGGTGGTCGACGAGCGCATCGCGCGGCCGATCCTGATCGGCCGCCCGGAGGTGATCCAGAACCGCATCGAACGGCTCGGCCTGCGCATCCGCGCCGGCGTGGATTTCGACCTCACCAACATCCACGACGACCCGCGCTTCAACGATTACTGGCAGCAGTACCACGCGCTGACCGAACGACGCGGTGTGAGCCCGGCCGCGGCGAAGAACCTGCTGCGCTCGCGACCCACCCTGATCGCCGCGCTGATGGTCGAACGCGGCGAGGCGGATGCGCTGCTGTGCGGCCTGGTCGGGCGTTACCACAAGAAACTCGGCTACCTGCGCAGCGTGTTCGGACTCGATCCCGGCGTGTCGTGCACCTCGGCGATGAGTGGGGTGATCAACGACAAGGGGGCGTGGTTCTTCCTCGACACCCATGTCCAGGTCGACCCCACCGCCGAGCAGATCGCCGAGGCCACCATGCAGGCCAGCTATCGGCTCCGAAACTTCGGCATCGAGCCGAAGGTCGCGCTGCTGTCGCATTCCAACTACGGCAGCCACGACAATCCGAGTGCGGCGAAGATGCGCAAGGCCTGGCAGATCCTGAAGACGCGCGCGCCCAAGCTGGAGATGGATGGCGAAATGCAGGCCGACACCGCCTGGGACGAGGCGTTGCGCCTGCGTCTGTTCCCACGCACCACGCTGAGCGGGCGCGCCAACCTGTTCGTGATGCCGAACATGGACGCGGCCAACATCGCCTACAACATCGTGCGCGTGATGACCGACGGCGTGGCGATCGGCCCGATCCTGATGGGCGTGGACAAGTCCGCGCACATACTCACTCCGGCTTCAAGTGTTCGTCGCATCGTCAACATGACCGCGGTGGCCGCCGTGGATGCGCAGATCCGCGCGGCCCAGGGTGAGCGGCGCGGTTGAGCGCGTGCGTGATGAGCGCCGTCGAGCGAGTCGAAAACGGCGATCAGGGAACGACGGCATGAATGCAAAGCGACGGCTGCGGCAAGCGGCCAAAGGCATCGCGCCGCTGTATTGGGTTGCCGGCTTGCTTAAATACATCGGCTTTCGCCGGCAGCTGGCCCGTGCCAACCAGGCCGATCAGCGCCAGGATCTTTCGCGGCTGCCGCCAGCGATGCTTCGCTACCGCGTGCATCGGGCATTCGACGTGGAAAGCTACCTGAGCAATGGCCAGGTCATCGCGCAATGCCTCATCAAGGCATTGGCCGCGCACGGCGTCGTCTTGAAGGATCTGACCGTCCTCGATTTCGCCTGCGGGCCCGGCAGGATCATCGGTGAGTTCGCGCAGGCGACCGAATCGTGCGTACTGCATGGGTCGGACATTGATCGGCAGGCAATCAGCTGGGCCCAGGTCAATCTTTCATCCATCGCGCGATTCGCAGTCAACGCCACGGCAACGCCGACCGACTATGCCGATGCCATGTTCGACGTGATCTACAGCGTTTCCCTGTTTACTCATCTGGATGCGTCGGCCCAGGACGCCTGGCTCGTGGAAATGTTGCGCTTGCTCAAACCCGGCGGGGTATTGCTGGCCACCACCCACGGTCGTTTCACCCGCGACAGTTGCACGCCGGGTGAACTGGCGCGCCTGAAGCTTGACGGGATTGTCTATCGGACAGATCGCAAGGGACGCTTCAAAGTGGATGGCCTGCCGGACTTCTACCAGACCACGTTTCACACCCGGGAATATGTCAGGGAGCATTGGGGACGCTTTCTTCCCGTGGTTGACCACCGGGAGGGCGGCCTGAATGGGCATCAGGATATCGTGGTGATGCGAAAACCCGTCGCGGCTTCCCGCGTGCGTCATGCGACTTGACCAGAGGTGGGCGGTTCATGGCACGAGCGGCAGCGCAGGTGAAATCATCAGATTCATCCGGCCGCGCATAGCAGACACGTCGACTACACCAAAGGGGGAGTTCCCCCGGCTCTGCCGGGGTGGCAGTCGCAGTTTGACGTTTACTGGAGTGGAAAGAACTTCATAGCAGCGCCGTCCAGCACGTGTTTGCTCTTGAGTGACTACCGGAATAGTGCAGAGTCGCCGGGTTGCCAGCTCTTGATTTTCGATCGCGAAAAGGCCCCTTTGAGGGGCCCGCGATCGTTAAAGCCCCCGGCTTTGCCGGGGGATACTTACTGTCCGACGGGTTCAGACAAGGAATGAAATGACAAAGCCTTACTTCGTCAGGGATTACGAGCGCCTGGTCAGGCGGCTCAAATGGAAATATTCCATGGACGAGGCGATGAGCCGCGCCGTGGGAGGGGGTGGCTACGAGCAGATGGGCCAGATCGAGGCGGCCATCGTCGGCTATGCGGGGCTACGCGACGGCCACGCGCTGCTCGATCTCGGCTGTGGGAGCGGGCGTCTTGCCGCGGCCCTGGGGCAGGGCATGTCCATCGACTACTGCGGCATCGATGTCGTCAAGGCATTGCTCAAGTACGCCAGGGCGAAATCGCCCGCCCATTACCGGTTCATCCTGAATCACTCGCTGAGCCTGCCACTGCCCGATGCGTCTTGCGACATGGCAACGGCATTCAGCGTATTCACCCATTTGCTGCACCACGACAGCTACATCTACCTCGACGAGTTCCATCGCGTGGTGCGGCCGGGTGGGGTGGTGGTGTTTTCCTTTCTGGAGTTTTCCGAGCCGGGGCACTGGGCTCAGTTCGAGGCGACCGTCGAGGCACAACGCTCGACCATGTTGCGTCACCTCAACCAGTTCCTGGAGCGTTCGCAGATCGAACTGTGGTCGCGCAAACTCGGCTATCAGAGCGTGCAGTTTATCGACAGTACCGACGCCCCCTGGGGAGCGTCCGGGGCTCTCGGTCAGAGCGTTGCGATCCTGCAGAGGTAGCTGAAGCGGCTTTCGTTTGTGCAGGCGTGCCCATGCGCCTGCGCACGGACGCCCCGAATTGGCAGCCATGCGGTGCAACGGCTAAACTTGGGCGTTGATCCCGCCGCAGTCCCCGGCGGCGGGTATCCCCCTCAAGTGTGGCGCTGCAACGGCACCGTGGAGAACTTCATGGATCAGCTCGACGATATCCTCGATCAGGACATTGACCCCACTGAAACCCGCGAATGGATGGATTCGCTGGGCGCGGTGATCCAGCATGATGGCACCGAGCGTGCCCATTACCTGCTGGAGAAGATGGTCGATACCACCCGCCGTTCCGGTGGCTATCTGCCGTTCGATCCCACCACGGCCTACGTCAACACGATCCCGCCTGGCCAGGAGGCGAAGAGCCCCGGCGATGCCGCGATGGAGTGGCGCATCCGTTGCCTGATCCGCTGGAACGCGATGGCGATGGTGGTGCGCGCCAATCGCAAGCCGGGCGAACTGGGCGGCCATATCGCCAGCTTTGCTTCCTCGGCGACGCTCTACGACGTGGGCTTCAACCACTTCTGGCGCGCGCCCAGCGCGGATCATCCCGGCGACCTGATCCTGCACCAGGGTCACTCGAGCCCGGGCATCTACGCGCGTTCGTTCCTCGAAGGCCGGTTGAGCGAAGAACAGCTCGATCTGTTCCGCATGGAAGTGGTCGGCCGTGGCCGCGCGCTGTCCTCTTATCCGCATCCGTGGTTGATGCCCGATTACTGGCAGGTGCCGACGGTGTCGATGGGACTGGGCCCGATCCAGGCGATCTACCAGGCGCAGTTCTTCAAGTACCTCGAAAATCGCGGCTTGATCCCCAAGAGCGACCGGAAAGTCTGGTGCTTCATGGGCGATGGCGAGGTCGACGAGCCGGAGTCGCTGGGTGCGATCTCGCTGGCCGGTCGCGAAGGGCTGGACAACCTGATCTTCGTGATCAACTGCAACCTGCAGCGACTGGACGGCCCGGTGCGCGGCAACGGCAAGATCATCCAGGAACTGGAAGGCGTGTTTCGTGGCGGCGGCTGGAACGCGATCAAGCTGGTCTGGGGCAGCTACTGGGACCCGCTGCTGGCGCGCGATCAGGATGGCGTGCTGCGCAAATTGATGATGGAAACCGTCGACGGCGAGTACCAGGCCTGCAAGGCCTTCGGTGGTGCGTACACGCGCGAGCATTTCTTCGGCAAGTATCCGCAGACGCGCGAGATGGTATCCAGCCTCAGTGATGACGACGTCTGGCGCCTGAACCGGGGTGGCCACGATCCGCACAAGGTCTATGCGGCCTACCACGCGGCGGTGCACACCAAGGGCATGCCCACGGTGATCCTGGCCAAGACGGTCAAGGGCTATGGCATGGGCCTGGGCTCGGGTGAATCGCAGAACCCCACCCACCAGCAGAAGAAGCTGGACGACGACTCGGTGCGGCTGTTCCGCGACCGGTTCCAGATCCCGATGCCGGACAACAAGCTGCACGAAGTGCCGTATTACCACCCGGGCAAGGATTCTCCGGAAGTGCAGTACATGCTGGAGCGGCGCCAGGCGCTCGGCGGCTTCCTGCCGCAGCGCCGACGCAAGGCCGACGCCAAGCTCAAGGCGCCGGAGCTTGCCGCGTTCGAACAGATCACCAAGGGCACCGGCGAGCGCGAGATCTCGACCACGATGGCGCTGGTACGCGGCATCAACCTGCTGCTGCGCGACAAGCAACTGGGCGAGCGGATCGTGCCGATTGTGGCCGACGAGGCGCGCACCTTCGGGATGGAAGGCATGTTCCGCCAGATCGGCATCTACGCCCCGTTCGGCCAGAAGTACAAGCCGCAGGATTCGGATCAGCTGTTGTATTACCGCGAGGACCAGAAGGGCCAGGTGCTGCAGCAGGGCATCAGTGAAGCCGGCGGCCTGGCTTCGTGGATGGCGGCGGCGACCAGCTACTCGATCAGCAACCAGGCGATGTTGCCGTTCTTCATCTACTACTCGATGTTCGGCTTCCAACGCGTCGGCGACCTGTGCTGGGCGGCGGGTGACATGCGCGCGCGCGGTTTCCTGGTCGGCGGCACTTCCGGCCGCACCACGCTGAACGGCGAGGGCCTGCAGCACGAGGACGGTCACTCGCACCTGCTGGCCGGGGCGATCCCCAACGTGAAATCGTACGACCCCACGTTCTCGTATGAAGTGGCGATCATCCTGCAGGACGGCGTGCGCAGCATGCTGCAGGAGCAGGAGGATCACTACTACTACCTCACCGTGATGAACGAGAACTATGCCCACCCGGACATGCCCGAGGGCTGCCAGGAAGGGGTCATCCGTGGGATGTACTTGTTGCGGGACTCGGGACTCGGGACTCGGGACTCGGGGAAGAGCAAGAACAAGAGCACGGCACCTTGCGTGCAGTTGCTGGGGTCGGGCACGATTTTGCGCGAGGTGATCGCGGCGGCCGAGCTGCTGGACAAGGATTTCGGCGTGAAATCCGACATCTGGTCGTGCACCAGTTTCACCGAGTTGCGGCGCGATGGATTCGATGCGGAGCGCTGGAACCGGCTGCATCCGGAAGACAAGCCGCGCGTGGCCTACGTGACCGGGCTGCTCGAAGGGCGTTCGGGTCCGGCCATCGCGGCCACCGATTACGTGCGTGAGTTCGCCGACCAGATCCGTGCGTTCATGCCTGACGGCACGCATTACACGGTGCTGGGCACCGACGGCTTCGGCCGCTCGGACACGCGTGAGCACCTGCGCGATTTCTTCGAGGTCGATCGCTACTGGATCGCGCATGCCGCGCTGGCCGCGCTGGCGAAGGAAGGCAAGGTCAACGCCAAGGATGTCAGCCGCGCGATCAAGGAATACAAGCTCGACCCGGACAAGCCGAACCCGCTGACGGTGTGATTCGCGGTTTGATCAGGATGCCCCGTCGCGTCGGTCGCGCGAAGGGGCCGGTCAGCCGGACAACGCCTCCTGGATCGCCTCCAGGCCGTGACCGCGGGTTTCGATGCCACTGCGCGCGAGCATCCAGCCGGCCGCTGCCATCGGCAGTGCGATAAGCAATGCCGACAGCATGAAGTGATCGAACATGCCGAACACGCCAAGCAGCGCGCCGAGGATGCCGCCGAACTTCGAGCCACCGGCGATCAGTCCCGCGCCCGTGCTGCGCAGGTGTACCGGATAGATCTCCGCCGCATACGGGATCAGCGTGGCGATCACCCCGCTGATGCTCAGCAGCAGGATCACCGTGCCGGCGGTGGTGAGCGCCGCGGAACGCAGGTTGGCCAGATCGATCACGAAGAAGAACAGCAGGTCGAGCGCGGTCAGCCCGATGAACAGCACCAGGGTGCGGATGCTGCTCCAGCGCTGGTAGAACCACACCACCACGCCGATGCCGGGCAAGGCGAGGATCGCCGAACGCGCCAGCAGCGCGGCGCTGGCCTGGGGATCTATGCCGAGCTTGACCAGGTTTGCCGGCAGCCACAGCAGGAAGCCGAAGTTGGCCAGGCCCCACGCCACCGCGCACACCATCAGCCCCCAGGTGATTGCGGCATGCCGGCCGCGCAGCAACTGGCGCATGCCGATGCGTGCGGGCGCATCATTCGCCGCGCGAATCACGTCGCTGGCGTGGTGGGCCGGCGCCAGCACCGGCACGGCGGCGTTGCCCGAGAAACGCTGCAGCACGGCACGCGCCTGGTCCTCCAGCCCGGCCAGCGCGAGGAAACGCGGCGACTCGGGGATGTAGCGGTTGAGGAAGACGATCAGCGCGCCGGTGGGCAGATTGAGCAGCCACAGCGAACGCCAGCTGTAGGTCGGCTCGAGCAGCGTCGCCGCGCCCGAGGCGAGCAGGTAGCCGGCCGAGGTGCCGACGCCGCCCAGCGCCACCAGCAGCCAGCCGCGATGCCGGGTCGGGATGGTCTCGGCCATCAGGGTGAAGGCAATCGGCAGCATGCCGCCGGCGGCGGCTCCCATCATGAAACACATCACCAGGTTCCAGCCGAAGTCCGGCATCGCGCCGCAGATCGCGGTGCCCATGAACATCAGCGCCGACAGCAGGATGCTGGCGCGGCGGCCGAACAGATCGCCGAGCCGGCCCCACACGATCGAGCCGACCACCGTGCCGGTCAGCGCCGACAGCGCCAGGAATCCGGCGGTCGAGCCGCTGATGCCGTATTCGGCCGCCATCCCCGGCATCGCAAAGCCGATCGTGGCCGGCTTCATCACGTCCACCGCCAGCGCGACGGTCAGCACGGCCACCAGCTTCCAGTGCTCGCGGTTGAGCGGAACGTGGTCGGCGGCATGGAACGGCAGCGGACTGCGATCGGGGTGCAGGGTGCGCCGCATCTGCTCCATCCGAGGCATCAGTCCGTAGCCGGCCAGCAACACGCCGGATGGCACCAGCGCCATGCCGACCAGCATCAGGTGGTCCATCGGCATGCCGGCGAGGCGATAGTGCATCGGTGCCGCCATCGCCAGCATCGGCAGATGCGCCAGTACGCCCGCGACGATCAGCGCGGTACCCAGCCAGAACGCGATCGGATGGTGGAAGGACATGTTTCTGGATGGCATGCGCGAGTCTGTCGGGGAGGCGGAACGATTCGGGTCGAAGCGGATTCAATGACGATCCGAACCACCGAATCCGTCTGCGTGGAAGCGCGACCCACCGGTGATCGTGGTGCCACTGATCGTGGTGCAGGTAATCATGGTGGAACGGTGCATCATCCCTCAATCCCGAAGCGGGTGCGCAGGTCGCGCCGACCGGTCGGTGTCAGACGCAAAATGCGGCTGTCCAGGTCCTTGACCACCCATCGTCGCTTCAGGGCAGTGTCCAGCAGCATCGCGCCCACGGCGCCGCCGATATGCGGTCGCCGTTCGCTCCAGTCCAGGCAGGCGCAGGCGAAGCGGCGCCGCAACGAACGCACATGCGCCATATCCATGCCGAGCCTGGTGAGCGCCACGGTACCGGCGTCGGTGAGGTCGTACGTGCCGCCGCCCGTGCCTTTGCCCGGGGGATCGGCCGTCAGCCAGCGCAGCGCGATGAAGCGGTCGTGCAGGGCGACGGCCAGGGCGCCGGCCATATGGTCGTAGCAGGTGCGCGCGGCGCGCAGGCGGTTCGGGGTGTTGGGTTCGAAGCGGGCACGGGGACTCGCGGCGATGACCGACAGTGCCTCCAGCGCCGCGGCCACCTCGGGGCTGGCGAGGCGGTAGTAGCGATGCCGGCCTTGGGCCTGCACCTCCAGCAGGTGCTTGTTCGCCAACTTAGCCAGGTGCACGCTGGCGGTCGATGCGCTGACCTCAGCCACGATGGCGAGCTCGGTGGCGGTACGCGCATGGCCGTCGAGCAGGCAATACAGCATCCGCGTCCTGGCGGGCTCGGCGATCGCCGCGGCCACCGCGGAAACGCTGATATCCGCATCGCTGCTGGTGACATTCATGATTTGATCGTAAGCGAAGTATGTCGATGATTCAATCGCGACAATGTGCGGCATGAATTCATTCGATACCCCGGAACAAACCGCGCCGGACAAGCCGGCCGGCTCTGCGCCGGGTCTGCCAGGCCGTCGCGAATTCCTGGCCCGTGCCGGCCTTGTCGCCGCGTCCCTCGCCATGGGGATACCGCTGATGCGCGGCGGCGAGGCTGCCGCGTCCTGCGCCCTTCAACCGCAATCACCAGGGAGTGCCGCCATGATGATCACCTGCATCATCCGCTACGAAATCGACCCGTTCCAGCGCGAAGCCTTCAAGGAGTACGCGGAGCACTGGGGCAGCATCATTCCCCGTTGCGGTGGACACCTGGTGGGTTATTTCCTGCCGTGGCAAGGCACCAACTATGTCGGCTGGGGACTGATCGCGTTCGCCAGCCTCGCCAAGTACGAGGCCTACCAGGAACGTTTGGGGAAGGACCCCGAGGCCTTGAAAAATTTCGCGATGGCGCAGTCCAGGCGATTCATCCTGCGCGAAGAACGAAACTTCGTCGAAGTCGTGAACGGCACCTTCGACATCCCCGCCGCGGCCGCGTGAACCGCACGGTGATGCCATGAAGAAAATCGGCATCCTGGGCGGGGTCGGCTGGCGCGCCAGCGCGGAGTACTACGCCGGCCTGTGTCGCCTGGGCGAGGCATGGCGGTCGCGGGCGCACAACGCCGCCGTCTCGTCGGTGCAGGAAATGTCGATCGAATCGCTGGACCAGGCCACGGCGATCGCCTGCCTCGGCGTCGATGGCGACGAGGCATCGTGGTCGCGTTTCGATGCCTACCATCGCGACGCGCTGTTGCGACTGCAGGCGGCAAACGCCGAGTTCGCGCTCATGGCCAGCGTCACGCCGCACCATCGGCATGCGCAGATCGTGCGCGGCGTGGGCATCCCGGTGATCGATCTGTTCGAGGCGGTGGCGCGCAAGTGCGCACACATCGGCGCGCGGCAGCTGCTGATCCTGGGGACCTCCCACACAATGGCGTCGGCGGTGTTCCGCGCGGTGCTGGCGCGGCATGGCGTCGCGGGCACTGCTCCGCACGAGGCTGCCGCGCGCACGTTGACCGGTGCATTGATCACGCAGCTGCAGCACGGAAACATCGACGGCGTGGCGGCGCGCGTGGGCGACATCGCGAAAGCGTCATTCGCGCCCTCGACCGACGCCGGTTCCGTGGCCTGCCTGGCCTGCACCGAGCTGCCGCTCGCCTTTCCCGAAAGCGGGGCACAGGAGGTATTCGAGACGGCCGGCGTCACCTACCTCAACGCCGCCGCGATCCACGTCGCCGCCGCGTTCGACTGGGCGGTCTCGTCCACATGATCGCGCGCGGGCTGCTGCTGCTCGCGGCGTGGGTGCTGCCATGCCTGGCGGTCGCCAGCGACGCGGCTTCGCCGGCGAGCGGTTTGCAACGCGAGGCGGTGTTCACCGACTACTCACCGCTCGCGCGCAGCGACGAGTTGTTGCGACGCCTGCTCAGTCCGCTGAACGCGCTGCGCGTGCACCGCGAACTGGCGCAGTCGAAGCAAGGCTTGCGCGAGCAGCCGCTCGACCTGGCCCAGCAAAGGTTTGCGCTCTACGTGCCCGGTGGGCCCGCGCCTGCGCGAGGCTATGCGCTGCTGGTGTTCGTGCCGCCGTGGCCGCAAGCCGTGGTGCCGCCGCGCTGGATGGCGACGCTGGAACGTCGCCACGTGATCTTCGTCAGCGCGGCGCATTCTGGCAACGACGCCGACGTCATGGATTGTCGCATCCCGCTGGCACTGCTGGCCGAGCAGAACATCGTGCGACGCTATCGGGTCGACCCACGGCGCATCTACATCGGTGGTTTTTCCGGCGGATCGCGCGTGGCCTTGCGCATCGCACTCGACTTTCCGGATGTGTTCCGCGGCGTCCTGCTGGATGCCGGCAGCGATCCGATCGGCAATGCGCAGATTCCGTTGCCGACGCGGGAGCGGTTCCATCGCTTTCAGGATTCGACCCGGCTGGTGTATCTGACCGGCCAGCGCGACGACGCTCGTCTTCGCCAGGATGTGCGCAGCCGGCAGTCGCTGCGGGATTGGTGCGTGTTCGATCTGGTCGATGAAGGCATGAGCATGCCGTGGACGGGCCACCAACTGGCCGGCCCGGACGCGCTCGAACGAGCGCTTGCGGCATTGGAGACCCCTGCGCGGCCCGATTCCGCCGCGCTTGCCGGTTGTCGCCGTCGCGTTGACCGGAAGCTGGCCGTGCTGGAGCGGCAGATCAGCGACCTGCTGGCGCATGGCCGGTTCGACGACGCGCGAATCGTGTTGGCCAAGATCGATATGCGCTTCGGCGGCCTGGCGGCGCCGCAGAGCATCAAATGGCAACGAGTACTGGCTGCGCAGCCTTGACCGGTGCGGCGTTGCCCGATCGGCGTTGGCCGGTCCTTCGCGAGAAAGCGCGAGAACGAGAAAGCGCTTGCTTCAATCCTCGTCGCGGCTGCGGAAGGCCTGGCGCAACAACAGGAACGCACCAATCGTTCCGGCGACAATCGCGACCGTTGCGGCTGGATGGCGATTCACCTGGCGGCGCAGGCGGCGGTACTGGTAAT
>DASRUB010000083.1:0-3410 GCA_035655635.1 Rhodanobacter sp.
CCGCCGTTAACCGCATCCTCTCCAGCCTCATTCGCCACGAGACATGGGATCACTCGGCCCTGCTGCAGAGCACTATGGTCGAGAGCCTTGCCACGCGCGCGGGAATGCTTCCTGATCCGGGTCGGCACGCGCATTTCGCGGTGTTGCGTGCGGCCGACATCCCGAGCGTGCTAATCGAACTCGGCTTCCTGTCAAACCCGGCGGATGAGCGACACCTTGCGCGTCCGCATTCCCGGCTGCTGCTTGCGCGCGCACTCGCGCAGGCTATCGATCTCTATTTCCAGAAGCTGCACGATCGCAGGGTGATCCACGACTGACCGCGCTATCCGACAGGAGCTGATCCTCCCTGTGTCGCCCGAGTTTAAGGGCCGGATGCGCGAGCAGCGGGCCTAGTTGTCACGTCAACACCCGGTGGCCAAGGCGCTCGATTACAGGGCGGTTGAGGAAGTCAAACGGCCGACATGCCAGCCAGAAGCGGCATTGTCAGGCCCCGCTCACAAAGAAGAAGGCGAGGCAAAGCAGGACATAGACGCCCACCAACAATAGTCCCTCGAACCACGTCGTTTCGTAACCGTCCGGTCAGCACCGCCTGGAAGCGTTTGCAGACTTGGCTACAATCCCCCTCAGGCAGCGTCTCGCTGATCCAGCCTTGTCCGGACCTGGGCGAGGTTCCACGGTAGCAATTCATGGACTCGTTTGACCGGATGATCGGCGATCCGTTCCAGCACCTGGCGCAGATAATCCTCGGGATCGAGACCGTTGAGTTTGGCCGTCTCGGTCAGCGAATAGATGGCGGCGGCACGTTCTCCCCCGGCGTCCGATCCGGCGAACAACCAATTTTTGCGTCCCAACGGGATCGGCCGCATGGCCCGTTCGGCCGCGTTGTTGTCGAGGCAAACGCGTCCGTCGCGCAACACCAGGGTCAGCGCATCCCAGCGCGACAGGGCATAACGGATAGTGCCGGCCAGGTCGCTTTTGCCCGAGACGCGGCGCAGGGTTTGCTCCATCCAGCCTTTCAGATCGGCGAACACGGGCGCGCTCTGCTCCGCGCGAACCGCCAGCCTCGCAGCAGCCGGGCGGCCGCGGATCGTTGCCTCGATCGCATAAAGTGCCGCGATCCGTTGCAGCGCTTCGTTCGCCAGCGGCGACTTGTCGGACTTATAGACATCGACGAACTTGCGCCGTGCATGCGCCATACACGCCGCCTCTGTCACACCGCGGTCGTACAGGCGGGCATACCCTTGATAGCCGTCCGCCTGCAAAATGCCGCGGAACCGTTCGAGATGCTGGCGCGGATGCTCGCCCTTTCGGTCGGGACTGTAACGATACAGCACCGCCGGCGGCGCCTGTCCCGCGAATGGCCGGTCGTCGCGGACATAGCACCACAGCCGTCCGGTGCGGGTTTTGCCCAGACCCGGTTCCAAAACCGGCACCGTGGTATCATCGGCATGCACCCGATCGGCCGCCATCACATGCGTGCCGATGGCGTCGACCAGCGGGCGCATCAGGCGCGCCGTTTGTCCAACCCAGTCGGCAAGGGTGGAACGATCCAGTTCGACGCCGCCGCGCACATAGATCTCGGCTTGGCGATACAGCGGGCAATGATCGGCATATTTCGCCACCAGCACATGCGCCAGCAGCGCCGGCGTGGCCAGGCCGCGGTGAATGGGCAGACTGGGTGCCGGCGCTTGCGCGATGCTGTCGCAACCGCGGCACGACAGCTTCGGACGCACGTGGCGAATGACGCGGAACACCGCCGGCACGTAGTCCAGCACTTCGGTGACGTCCTCGCCAAGCCGATGCAGCGCCCCGCCACATTTGGGGCAGGCGCAGGGTGCGGCATGTTCCACAGTCGTGCGCGGTAGGTTTTCGGGAAGCGGCCGGCGCGCCGGCCGGCGCCGCGCGGTGTCCGCCGGTTCGGGCGCGGCGGGTTGTTGAGGTTCCGCCGCCGCGGTTTCGGCGAGCTGCTCCTCGAGATCGCCGAGGATCAGTTCCAACTGCTCGATTGCCGTGCGCAGCTTCTCCGACGAGGCACCGAACCGTTCGCGCAACAGCTTCGCCAGCCGCAGCTTCAGTTGTTCGTTGCGCAGCACCTGTTCTTGCAGTCCGGCGCGCGCGGCGTGCAATTCAGCCGCATGCTCGGTCTCGCGTTGCAGCAACAAAGCGCGCAGTGCAGTGATGTCGAGCGGCAGTGTTGCTGGGTCGAGCGGCAGTGTTGCTGGGTCGAGCGGCACGGGCATGGCGGAATTGTCCAATACCGATTCGCGTCGCACCAAGTCTTTTCTTACGTCCGGCACAGGTTTTCTTCAACTCGCCAGCTCCGGACGCCAAGTGCGCGCCGGCATGCGCCAGTCGATGCCTTCCAGCAGCATCGACAGTTGCGCCGGCGTCAGCGACACCGCTCCTTCTTTTGCCTGTGGCCAGACGAAGCGGCCTTTCTCGAGCCGCTTGGCGAATAGGCACAGTCCCTGGCCGTCCCACGATAGAATCTTGATCAGGTCACCACGTTTGCCGCGGAAGACGAAAAACTGGCCATTGAAAGGATCATGTCCGAGATGCTGTTGCACCTGTGATGCCAGACCATCGAAGCCGCGTCGCATATCGGTGGGCCCGCAGGCCAGCCAGACGCGCACATTGGACGGCAAGGCGATCATCCGCGCAGCGCGGTCACGACACGGCGCAGCGCGTTCAGATTGACGCCGCTGCCAACTCGCACGCGGCTGCCATCGGGCAAGACGATCTCAATTGTGTCGCTCGCGGGGTGGTTATTGACCGCTGGCGCAATGGCAGACGCCGGCGATGGCGGGCCGGTCAGGCGAACCGGCACGAAAGGCAGCGCCTGCTCCGCGGCCAGATGCCCGTTCCGCACCTGACGGCGCCATGTGCGCAACAAGCTCGGATAGACATCGTGCCGCGCCGCCACTGCCCCCACCGTCGCACCAGGCTCATGCGTCTCGGCGACGATCCGCAGCTTCTCTTCCACGCCCCAGCGTCGGCGGCCCTCCCGCCCGTTGATAATCTCGATCGTGCTATCCGGCATGACTTTAAGGAGGACCTTAAGGTGGACTTAAGGTCTACAGTGTCACCACACCCTGCCAGGACACAGCAAGGCGGCGATCACCGGACGGTTACCCTCTCCCACGCATGATGAGATGCGCTCGAGCGCCCGGACCGCTCGCCATAGTTGATCAGGCTGCTCGTATTCGATTTGATGTAGACAGCTAAACTCGTGTGTGGCCTTGGCGAATTTGCTCAGGTTCGGGTGGGCAACGTCCAATCCGTCCACGTCGTCCTCGAAGATGGAGAGCATCAGGATCCCTGGGGTTTTATGACGTGGACCGCGCTCGCTGTGCCATTGCCGGACCCAGCCACGGCGGCGTTGTCTCCCTGATCGCCGCGGCACGGCGGCT
>DASRUB010000084.1:0-5002 GCA_035655635.1 Rhodanobacter sp.
CAGCATGGCGAACGGAAAGCCGGCCACGGCGGCGGTCACGATCCAGCGCACCACCCACTCGGCGATATGGAAGAACGGAAAAACCTGGGTCGCGACCTGCACCAGCAGCCACGCGCTGGCCGCATAGAACGCGGCGGCGCGGAGCACGTTGCGCCGCCGGAGCTGGAGCAGGAAGGATTGCATTGGACCCATCTACCGGTTCCAGGCCTGTTGGGGCATCGGAGTGTGCGCACGCCTCGTTGTCGATCTTGATCCCAACTCCCGTGCCGGCGAAAGTGCCTCGGCGGCGACAGCATGATCGGAGCAGTACATGGCGCCACGTGCCGCCCAGCCCGATTCCGGCAGTCGGAGGTTTACACTGCCAAGCCAAAGTCCCTCTCGCGTAACTTCCCGCATGAAGCAATCCAGCCTGCTCAAGGTGGCTCGCACCCTGGCGCATGAAGCCGGTGGTTTGCGCTTCACCACGCCAAGCCATGTCTACAACCCTCTCGACTATGCGTGGACGGCGCACCGGGAATATCTGCAGCGTTACGGTGCCACCCGCGGGAGGGTTTTGTTGCTGGGCATGAATCCCGGACCGTGGGGTATGACGCAGACGGGCGTGCCGTTTGGCGATGTGGTGATGGTGCGCGAGTGGTTCGGGATGGAGACGCGCCTCGGCGACACGTTGCCCGAGCAACATCCCAGCTACCCGATCCTCGGCATGGCCTGCCACCGTAGCGAAGGCAGCGGCTCGCGGGTCTGGCGATGGGCGCAGACGCGCATGGGGGCACCGGAGGACTTTTTTTCGCGTTTCTTCGTCTGGAACTACTGTCCACTGTTGTTCATCGGCAACGGCCGCAACCTGATCCCCGAGCGCTTGAACCGGGACGAGACCGCGGCACTGGCAGCGGTCTGTGATCGCGCCCTGGCTGCCGCCATCCGCGCGCTGGCGCCGGCAGCGGTGGTGGGCATCGGGCGCTATGCCGAGCGGCGCGCCAGGATCGTGCTGGGCGAGGATGCGGACGTGCGCTACCTGCCGCACCCGAGCCCGGCCAATCCGGCGGCCAACCGCGATTGGCCGATGTTGGCGGAGCAGGCGCTCAAGCTCTGGTTGCCACCGCGCTGACGGCGCGCCTGGCGCCTACTGGAAAGGGGCAGGTTGGTCAGATGCATTCTTTCGAAGAGTTGGATGGCTTTTCTGGCTGTCCGCGGAGCCTGACGCCGACGGCTCGCGAGAAACAGTGGTCAAGATACTCTGACGCGAATTCTGGCAAACGTGTACGTGAAACACGGCTGTTCCCAGCGTTGACGGGGCGATCACGGCTGCTCAAATTCGTGGCGCTCAGGCCGGGCGTGACCGCAGAACCGAGAACTGTGTGAGTTGTCGATAGACGTCAGGCAAATGCTGCTGCGGTATCGCTGGCGTTTCGAAAAATTGTCCCACTGGCCACCGTAATGAACTCGGCCGGGCTTTCCAGTACACACGGCTCATTCGGCACGTCGGTCCCGTTGCACTCTTCTCGCGCGGCGGTCGGCGGGCAGTGCGCCGGGGAAGCGTTGAGTCATGGCACTCGTTTTGCTTGGTAAAACGCATGAAACTGTTCCGGGATTTTTCTGGCGCCAGCCGCGACATCCGCCTTTTGGCCAGCCGGCGCGTCAGGAACACGGAAAACACCGTTTGACAGGGTTGCGCCAAGGGTGGTCGTCTGCGTATCAGATGTACGAAAATCAGGCTGCAACTGACGTACAACGGCAGCATTGACGCGGACGCGGCGGTTGGTAGCGGTTAGGAACCGTGATGCAGAAAGTTGAACGCATCGCCGTGGTGGAGTCTCGGTCATCTTGGCCAGGCCCGACAGGAGGATCCAATGAAACGAAATCTGTGTCTGCTGGCCCTGGCGTGGCTCGCTTGCCTGACGCTGCCTGTCCATGCCGGCGAAGATCATGCCGCCTTGGTCAAAAGTGTGACTGGTGTCGTCACGGTCACTCGCCAGCATAATTCGTTTGAAGCGACCAGCGGCACCACGTTGCGGGTTTCCGATCACGTCGTCACGGCTCCCGGCGCAGCGGCCGCCATCGTGTTTCGGGACGGCACCCTGCTGACCCTTGGCTCGGGGGCTGACATCCTGGTACGTGATTATGTGTTTGCGCCGAAGGACGGCAAGTTCGCCTTCGAGGTGTACTTGGCCAAAGGATCGGCGATCTACGAGTCAGGCAAGATCGGCAAGCTGTCGCCGCAATCGGTGAAGTTCGAGACGCCGAAGGCGACGGTGGGCGTGCGCGGCACCCGCTTTCTGATCGAGGCGAACTGAGCTGGCCATGGCGATTCAATGTATGAGCTTCCGGCTGTTCACGGTCATCCTGGTGGCCGTCGGGGGCTTGCTGTCCGGTTGCGCCGCGACTCGCGTCACATTGCTTCCAGACCATAGTGGACATGTCGGCGCGGTCACGGTGTCCAACGCGCAGGGTCGGCAGCGCATCGACCAGGCGTTCCACACCGTCGCGGTGGAACAGTTTTCAGCGCCTGGTAAGCCCCGCGCGGACAATCGCCAGGCCTTTGAAAAGGCGCATCGCGCCCTGCTCGATGCGCAACCAACCCCGCCGCGGAATTTCATGCTGAATTTTCTGTTCGACAGCATGGAACTGACACCGGCATCCAGGAAAATGCTGCCCGAGGTCATTCAGGTCGTGCGCGACCGCAGCCCGACCGAGATCACCGTGTTCGGCTACGCAGACTCCTCGGGGACCGCTGCCCACAACCTGAAGTTGTCGGCGGAGCGCGCCTGGGCCGTAGCTCGCCTATTGAAGCAGATCAGTCCGAAACTGCCGATCGATGTGCGTTATTTCGGCGACAAGGTGCCGCTGGTGCCGTCCCCTCCTGGCGTTCCCGAACCGCGAAACCGGCGGGCCGAGATCGTCATCCTCTGAAGTCTGCCGGCCATGAAGCCCCTCAGCTCATACGCTCGGCTGCCGCGGCGCCAAGCCGTCTTCTGCCTGCTGGGCGGGCTGTCGATTGCCTTGGTCGTCGGGCTGGGCGGCGTGCTCGGTTTGGCACCAGTCGCGCGCCTGGATCGGTTATTGCTGGACACCTTGCTGGTGCGGACCGCCTCGGGCGCACCCGCCTCCGACACGGTGGTGGTGGATATCGATGAAGTCAGCCTGTCGCAGTTGGGTCAGTGGCCATGGCCGCGCTAT
Organism: Rhodanobacter sp.; assembly: GCA_035655635.1. Taxonomy (GTDB): domain Bacteria; phylum Pseudomonadota; class Gammaproteobacteria; order Xanthomonadales; family Rhodanobacteraceae; genus Rhodanobacter. The sequence continues at coordinate 3,178 of DASRUB010000084.1, forward strand.
CGCGTGGCGCAGCTGATCGAGCGAATCGCAGCCAATCATCCGTCGGCCATCGCGATGGACATCGTGTTTCCCGAAGCCGATCGCAGCTCGCTGGCCGACATCCGGAAAACTTTCAAACGCGACTTCGGCATCGAGGTCTCGTTTAACGGCGTGCCGACCGGCTTGCTGGACAACGACGGCTATCTTGGCCACGTGATGGCGCATGCCGATGTCGTGGGCGCACGCTATTTCTACTTCGACCATACGACCCGTACCGACCGCCCGACACGTCCCGGCGTCGGCTTCACTGGCCGTGTCGATCTGCTGTCGCTTGAGCAAGCGTCCGGGGTCCTGGACAACGTTGATGCGATCGCCTCGCAAACCCGTGTCAGCGGTTTCGTCAACAGTCGTCTCGATGCCGACGGCGTGCTGCGACGATTGCCCTTGCTGATCCAATACGATGGTGTCGTCCACCCCAGCCTCGCTCTGGCCGCCAGCATGCGTTCGCTCGGGGTAAGCTCGGGGCGAGTGGAATCAGGCGTTGACGGATTATCGATCCAGATTGGATCGCACCGGATTCCCGTCGACCAGGCCGGCTATGCGCTGTTGCGCTTCAACGGTCCGTCGCAACGCTATGCCAGCTTCTCTGCCGTGGACGTGCTGGGCGGTCGGGTTCGACCCGCGGATCTGCGTGGCAAGATCGTCTTCATCGGCTCTTCGGCCGTCGGGCTCCACGATGTGCATCCGACGGCGGTGGAGCGGGATTTTTCCGGTTTGAAAATCCAGTCGGTGATGGCGCAGAACATCCTGGACGACCATTCGGTGCGTGTCCCGGTGTGGGGCAGCCAGGCTGCATTGCTTCTGGGCCTGCTTGCAGCCCTCGTGCTTTCCATCCTGTTCATTACCGGCCGTGGCCTGGTGACCCTTGCCGCGTTCTGCGTGTTATCCGCGGCGGCATTGATTGCAATGGTTGCGTGCGTCTTTGTGCGGACCGGCCTGTTCATTCCGGCGGGTGTGCCCTTGCTGGTCCTGGTTACGCTGTTCGTACTGTCCTTCGTGATCCGGTTTGCCATCAACCAGCGCCGCGCGCAGCGCTGGCGCCGACAGCTGGAGAACGCGCGCCAGGTGGCCATCGAGTCGATGGCCGCGGTCGCCGAGACTCGCGACCCCGAGACCGGTGCGCATATCAAGCGCACCCAACACTACGTACGCGCCGTTGCCGAGCAATTGCAGCGGACCGGCCACCACGCGCAGACCTTGACCCGCGAATACATCGACCTCTTGTTTCTCTCTGCGCCCCTGCATGACATCGGCAAGGTCGGGGTGCCGGACCACATCCTGCTCAAGCCGGGGCCGCTGACACCCGCCGAACTGGTAATCATGCGGCAGCATGCTGAATTTGGCCGCAAGATCATCTACAGCATGGCGGACCATATCGAAGGCGACAACTTTCTCCTGATCGCTGGCGAGATCGCTGCCACGCATCACGAGAAATGGGACGGGACCGGCTATCCGGACGGATTGCGCGGTCAGGCCATCCCGCTTTCCGGCCGCATCATGGCGGTCGCCGACATCTACGACGCGTTGATCAGCCGACGCTGTTACAAGGATCCTTTCCCGCATGCCCGTGCGAAGGCGCTGATGCACGATCTGCGTGAGACGACCTTCGATCCGGAGGTGCTGGACGCCTTCTTCGCGATCGATGCCGAAATGCAGCAAATCGCCGCCCGCTTCCGCGACAGGGAAGAAGACATCACCGGGCCCGCGTGGGCCGGATTGATCCCGACGTAGCGATCGCACGCCGTCAACTGGTGTTCCGAGCATCGTCGGCCTAGGTGCTGCCCAG
>DASRUB010000085.1:0-27644 GCA_035655635.1 Rhodanobacter sp.
CTGCTAGCATTCGGTCATGAATCCGTCGTGCAACCTGTTCATCATCGGCCCGACCGGCGCCGGCAAGACCTCGATCGGGCGACGGCTCGCCGACCATTATGGACTGTCGCTGATCGATCTCGACCAGCAGATCGAGGAGCATTGCGGGGTCGATGTGGGCACGGTGTTCGAGATCGAGGGTGAGGCCGGGTTTCGCCAGCGCGAGAGTGCGCTGCTGGATACGCTGAGCCAGCGCAGCGGCGTGTTGTTGGCCACCGGTGCGGGCGCGGTGCTGAACGAGGCCCATCGCCAGTGGCTGAGGCAACGCGGCTACGTGGTGTGGCTGCAGGCCAGTGTCGAACAACAGCTTGAACGACTTGAACACGACAGGGCACGCCCCCTGCTGGCCGTGCCCGATCGCCACGCCCGACTGCAGACCATGGCCGCCGCGCGCGAACCGATCTATCGCGAACTTGCCGACCTGGCCGTACCCGGCCACCATGGCAGCGTCAGTGCCGCCGGCGAACGTTGCATCGCGCTGCTCGACCAGTACTGGCAACGCGCCCCCATTCCATCACCGTTGCGTCACGCATGAACATGCCCGCATTGCACAGCCTCAACGTCGCGCTCGGCCTGCGCAGTTATCCGGTCTGGATCGGTGCCGGGCTGCTTGGCGATCCATCGCGCTGGCGTCCGCTGCTGCGTGGCCGGCACGCGCTGGTGGTCAGCAACACCACGGTGGCGCCGCTCTACCTGCCACGGATCGAGGCCGGCATGGACGGTCTGCATTGGTCATCGTTCCTGCTTGAAGATGGCGAAGCGCACAAGAGCTTCGCCAACGTCGGTCGCGCACTCGACGCGTTGGGCCAGCTTGGCGCCACCCGCGATGCCTGCGTGATCGCGCTGGGCGGCGGCGTGGTCGGTGATCTTGCCGGTTTCAGCGCGGCCTGCTGGATGCGCGGCATCGACTTCATCCAGATGCCGACCACCTTGCTGGCAATGGTCGATTCCTCGGTCGGCGGCAAGACCGGCGTGAACCTGCCGGTGGGCAAGAACCTGGCCGGCGCATTCCACCAGCCGCGCGCGGTGATTGCCGACATCGACACACTGGCGACGCTGCCTGCGCGCGAATATCGCGCGGGCCTGGCCGAGGTGGTCAAGGGCGCGGCGATCGGTGACGAAGCATTCTTCATCTGGCTGGAACAACACGCCGAGGCGCTGGTCGCACGCGATGTCGATACCGTGCTGGAAGCGATTTCGCGCAAGGTCCAGTACAAGGCCGGCGTGGTCGCCCGCGACGAAACCGAACGGGGCGAGCGTGCGCTGCTCAATTTCGGCCACACCTTCGCCCATGCGCTGGAAACCGCCGGCCACTATACGGCCTTGTTGCACGGCGAAGCGGTGGCGATCGGCATGCTGCTGGCCGCGCAACTGTCCGAGCGGCTCGGCATGAGCGAGGCCGCCGATGGCGCGCGCTTGCGACAGCTGTTGCAGCGGCTTGGCCTGCCGGTGGCGATCCGGCCGGGCATGGATGCGCAGCAACTGCTCGAGCTGATGCGGCTGGACAAGAAAAACAGCGCCGGCCAGCTGCGGCTGATCCTGTGGCGTGGCGTCGGTCGTGCGGAGATCGTCGCGGGGGTGGCCGAGGCACAGGTGCGGGCCACGCTGGATGCCGCCATCGCCATTGCCGACGCCCAGCCGCGAACCTAGCCCATCAGTCATCTGCCGGGAGCCCGGCCGGGTGCGCTATGGTGGAAGTTACCTATTTCGCCCGGACACGCCCATGCATCGCATCCGCTGGTTTCTGACCGCCGCCGTGCTGTGCGGCACCAGCAGCTTCGCCGCCGCGCCTGCCGCGCCTTCCATGGGCATCGATCTCAAGGGCATCGACCACAGCGTGCGACCGGGTGACGATTTCTTCCGCTACACCAACGGCGACTGGCTGAAAACCGCCACGATTCCCGCCGACCGTTCCAACATCGGCAACTTCTACGAAATCTACAAAAAAACGGAAAAACACACCGCCGACCTGATCCGCCAGGTGGGTGCAAGTCATCCGGCACCCGGCAGCAACGCCGCCAGGATCGCTGCCTACTATGCGGCGTGGATGGACACCGCCACCATCGAGAAACAGGGCCTCGCACCGCTCAAGCCGGAGCTGGCACAGATCGATGCGATCGCTTCGCGCACGGACCTCGCCCGCGTGCTGGGTAGCCGCCTGCGCGCCGACGTCGACCCGATCAACGCCACCAACTTCCAAACCGAGCACCTGTTTGGCCTGTTCGTCACGCAGGGTCTGGAAGATCCTTCGCAACACCTCGCCTACCTGTTGCAAGGCGGCATCGCGATGCCCAGTCGCAACTATTACCTCTCTGCCGACCCGCACATGGCGGCATTCCGCGCCAAATATCTGGACTATGTCACCGCACTGCTGAAACAGGCCGGCATCGCCGATGGCGAAGCCAAGGCGAAGACCATCGTGGCGCTGGAAACGAAGATCGCCAACGCGCAGGAAAGCCTGCTCGACAGCCAGGACGTGCACAAGGCCAACAACCTGTGGCGCCTGAGCGACTTCCCGTCCAAGGCACCGGGGCTCGACTGGCCCACGTATTTCAAGGCCGCCGGCCTGGACACCCAGCGGCAGATCGACGTGTGGCAACCCGCGGCCGTCACCGGCCTGTCCGCACTGGTCGCCAGCGAACCGGTGCAGTCGTGGAAAGACCTGCTGCTGTTCCACACCATCGACCACAACGCCAACCTGCTGCCGAAAGCTTTCGCCGACCTGCATTTCGATTTCTACAGCCGCACTCTGCAGGGCACGCCGCAGCAGCAGCCGCGCTGGAAGCTCGCCGTGGCTGCCACCAGTACCGACCTGGGCGACGCGGTCGGGCAGATCTACGTCAAGCACTACTTTCCGGCCTCGTCCAGGGCCGCGGTCGAGCAGTTGGTGCAGAACCTGATCGCGGCATTCAGCCAGCGCATCGACGAGCTCGCCTGGATGACGCCGGCGACCCGCGAGAAGGCCAAGGCCAAGCTCACCACGCTGAAGGTCGGCGTGGGCTATCCCGACAAGTGGCGTGACTACGCGTCGCTCGAGATCCACCCCGATGATGCCATCGGCAACCATCGGCGCGCCGAGAAATTCGAGTACGAACACCAGCGCGCCAAGCTGGGCCAGCCGGTCGACCGCGGCGAATGGTGGATGACCCCGCAAACCGTCAACGCGGTGAACCTGCCGCTGCAGAACGCATTGAACTTCCCCGCCGCCATGCTGCAGCCGCCATTCTTCAATCCCCAGTCCGACGCGGCGGCGAACTACGGTGCCATCGGCGCGATCATCGGGCACGAAATCAGCCACAGCTTCGACAACACCGGCGCCGAGTTCGACGCCCAGGGCAAACTGGAGAACTGGTGGACCCCGGCCGACCTGGCCCACTTCAAGGCCGCCACCGCACAGCTGGCCGCGCAGTTCGACCAGTACGTGGCGCTGCCCGGCCTGCATGTCAGCGGCGAGCAGACGCTGGGTGAAGACATCGCCGACCTTTCCGGCCTCACCATCTCCTACCTCGCCTACCACAAGTCCCTCGGCGGCACGCCCGCCCCGGTGATCGACGGCCTCACCAGCGACCAGCGTTTCTTCCTCGCCTTCGGCGGGGCCTGGCGCTCCAAGATGCGCGATGACGCCCTGCGCCAGCGCCTCGCCACCGACGTGCATGCGCCACCGCAATTTCGTGCCCAGACCGTGCGCAACCTGGACCAGTGGTATCCCGCGTTCAAGGTCAAACCGGGCGAGAAGTTGTACCTGCCGCCGAAGGATCGGGTGAAGATCTGGTAGGACTCGGTTGCCGCGCGTGGTTGCCGGGGCGATCGGCAAGTGCGCGCCGGCCCACGCCTTCGGAAGACACGGCCGAAGCGCTCGCGCCCGGCCGACGGGACTCCGTACGAAGCCAGGCGCGCAGGTCGAAGTGCCCGCTGGATATCCCGCGCAAATCGTGATCATGTGCCAGACCGACTGCTTGAACTCCGGCCGAATGGACCCGCGGTCGCAGCGGCAAGCTTGCTGATGACCGGCGGCGCGGTTCAAGCCCGCCTCTCCTGCCTAGGAGCATGGGCCGCAGAAACGTTCGAGGCGAAAAATCCTGCCTGCGAGGACAGTTTTTCGACGGCTCGCCGGCCCATGGTGCTTCCATGGACCAAGAAATGGCGGAAAAATGGACCGCGGGCAGGGTTTTGCAGCCCGGACGATTTCTGCGGCCCATGCTCCTCGCCACCACCTTTGCATCGGCAAGCACTTGACTGCGGGGTGAACTTTTTTTATATTCACCCATATGGTTGAATATAAATCCAGCAGTCTCGACGCCTTGTTCGGCGCCATGTCCGATGGCACCCGTCGCGCGATCCTGACACGGCTGGCGCAGTCGGATGCGCGGGTGACCGAGTTGGCGAGCGCGTTCACGATCTCTCTCAACTCGACCTCAAAGCACATCCGCGTGCTCGAACGCGCGGGACTCGTCACACGTTCGGTGCAGGGGCGCGATCACGTGCTGTCGCTCAACGCCGGCCCGATGGCGGAGGCCGCGGATTGGCTGGAGTGCTATCGCCAGTTCTGGACCGATCGCCTGGCAGCACTGGAACAATTCGTGATGAACAAGCGCAACACGTCAAAACACCGGAGCACCCAATGACACCGACACAATCCTCCGACGCAGATGCCGCTGCGCTCGCTTGCGAACGAAACAGGCACGATTCGATCGTGGTGAAGCGCAACTTCCATGCCACGGTGGACGAGCTGTTCTGCGCGTGGCTGGATGCCGAGAGCCTCGCCCAGTGGATGCACCCGGGCACGACATCACCCAGCACGGCGACCGTGGATGCGCGCGTGGGCGGCGCGTTCGAGGTGGTGATGCATTATCCCGACGGTCCGAAACGCCACCACGGCGAATACCGCGTGATCGAGCGCAACCGGAAGCTGGTGTTCACCTGGATCTCCGATGCGACGCACCACACCAAGACCCTGGTGACCGTGGACTTCCATGCCTCCCTGGCCGGTACCGAAATCGTGCTCACCCACGAACGTATGCCAGACCACGAGGCCGGCCTGTCGCATGAGCGGGGCTGGACCGCCGCGTTCGACCTGCTGCAGATCCTGCTGCCGGCCTGAACACTCGCCTACGTGACAACGAGGACATGATGGAAACGCCAACCAGCTCGATTACCGTTACCGCCTTCCGCTGGGTTCCACCGTTTGCGCGCGGGTTCGTGCGCGACCTCCGCGTGCGCTGGGCACTCGAAGAAGCCGGGCTGACCTATCACAGCAAACTCATCGGCCCGGAGGAGAAAGCCAGTGCGGAGTACCTTGCCTGGCAACCGTTCGGGCAGGTGCCGGCGTTCGAACAGGACGGCGTGAAGATGTTCGAGTCGGGCGCCATCGTGCTGCACATCGCCGAACAATCGGAGGCCTTGATGCCTGCGGATGCCGCGGGCCGCGCGCGCGTGCAGACCTGGTTGTTCGCCGCGCTCAATTCGATCGAGCCCGCGGTGCAACAACTGGCCGAGATCGACCTGTTCCACGAGGGCGAAGCGTGGGTCGAGCAACGCCGCCCGCAGGTTGAGGCATTCGTCAAACGCCGCCTTGAAGCGCTTGCAGCATGGCTGGGCGAGAACGAATACCTGGAAGGTCGCTACACCGCCGCCGACCTGTTGATGTTCGACGTGTTGCGCAATCTGCAGCACACCGACCTGGTCGCAGAGCACCCCACGCTCGAGGCATACTGTGGACGCTGCGCGGCGCGCCCTGCTTTTCAGAAGGCCCTGCGTGACCAGTTGGCGGATTTCGTGCCGGATCCGGCGGCGGCATGACTCAACGAGTCCAAAGCACGGCGTGCTCCGACCCGTCGATCCCATAGCCCGGTCTACTTCTTCCTGGCTGCCCGTTCCGCAAGTACCGCGGTATTCGTCGCCACCGCGGCGCGAATGAGTTGTTTGAACGCGGCCGCGTTGATCCTGCCTCCCTCGCGCAGGTCGATCGCACGCCGGACATTGCCTTCCAGGCTGGCATTGAACAGTGCGCCCGGATCATTCACCGACGCACCGCGGGCAAAGGTGAGCTTCACCTTGTCCTTGTACGACTCGCCGGTGCAGACCATGCCGTCGTGCGACCAGACCGGCGTGCCGCCCGACGTGGGCTTGGCCCATTTCCACTCTTCCTGGATGTCTGGATCAGCAGCGCGGATGAGTTCCCGGACATGCGCGAGAGTTGCGCCCCGCCAATCGCCCAGCTCTTCGATCCGCGCGGAGATATGAGCCGACGCATCTCCGCCATCGGTCTTGCCTGTTGACCTCATGCGTCCTCCGCTACTCGTATCGCGCGCCGGCCGCGTGCCGGCCAGGCAAGCATAACCTGGCCCCTGAAGCACGTTGCGCCCAGCCGCCCTCGCGATATAACATACGTTATAACACACTTTGGAGGCCGCCATGAAACTGAAGATCACCACCATCGGCAATTCCGCCGGCATCATCCTGCCGCGCGAACTGCTGGCCCGCCTGCGCCTGGAAAAAGGCGACGAGCTGTTAGCGCTGGAAATCCCCGACGGCATTCGCCTCACCACCTACGACCCGACCCTGGCCCAGCAGATGGAAGTGGCCGAGGAAGTGATGCGCAAGCGGCGCTCCCTGCTGCACAAACTCGCACAGTAGGTGGCGGCCTTGATCATCTGGATCGAAAAGCCGCTCGCTATCGCCATCCACGAACGTCAGCTGGCCGAGCATGGCGGCGGCATCGGCGTGCGCGACGAGAACCTGCTGGATTCCGCACTCGCTCGTCCGCAACAGTTGCATGCCTATGGCGACCCGCCGCCGGATCTCGCCGATCTCGCCGCCAGCCTCGCCTTCGGCCTGGCCCGCAACCATCCCTTCATCGACGGCAACAAGCGCACGGCGGCCGTGGTTTGCGAATCGTTCATCATGCTCAACGACGGCACCATCGACGCCAGCGATCTGGAACTGTACCCGCGCTATCTCGCCCTCGCCGAAGGCAGCCTGTCCGAAGCCGAGTTCGCCGCGTGGCTGCGCGAGCACATCACGCTCGATGCAGGCCAACGCGTGAACGAGCCGCGTGCGCGCTACACACGCTGAAGCCAAACGATCGCGCATCGCGGCACCGGGACGATGTGACCGGTCGCCTGGACGGCACGGCGAAATCGACCCCGCCACGTCCCGCGAGATCGTGCGGAGCCAGGCATCGCTCAGTCGTGGATCATCCCGATCGTCCGCAGCCAGGCTTCGGCCAGCGCAGGCCAACCGGTGATCGGCATCTTCGTCGGCCGCAAACCGAACGCATGGCCGCCATGCGCGTACAGATGCATTTCCGCCGGTACATACGCCTTCGCCAACGCGGTGTAGTAGACCAGCGACTGATTCACGCCATCGACGTAGTCGTCCTCCGCCTGCACCAGAAATGTCGGTGGCGTCCTGCTGGAGACGGGTACATTGGCGTTCAACTTGCCATCGCCCCTGGTGAGATGCCCCGGGTAGATTGGCATCGCAAAATCCGGGCGGGCGCTTTCCCTGTCGGCCGCGTCCACCGGTGCATAGAGGTGCCGATCGAAATTCGTGCTGATCTCCGCCACCAGAAAGCCGCCCGCCGAGAAACCCAGCACGCCCACCTTGTGCGGATCGAGATGCCACTGCGCCGCATGAAAGCGCACCAGCCGCATCGTTCGCTGCACGTCCTGCAGCGACGGCACCGACAGCGCAAAGTTGTGCGGCCGGCAGTCGCACTGCCAGACATACGGGATACCCGGCACCCGATATTTCAACAGCACGCAGGTGATGCCCTTGGCGGTCAGCCAGTCGCATACATCCGTGCCTTCCAGATCGATGGCAAGAATCTGAAATCCGCCGCCTGGAATCACGACGACCGCTGCGCCCGTATTCTTCCCCTGCGGCGCATACACCGTCATCGTCGGGCGGGTGACGTTGGTCACTGCGGTCACCGGCTTGCCCGCCAGCAACTTCTCGCTCGTGGTCGCGGTTTCCGGTCCGGGCACCGGTTGCAGACCGGGTGCCGCCCCGGGCCATATCGGTATCTGCGCATGCCCCGCCGACGGCTGCCAGATGGTCGTTTTCGCCTGCACGCTGGCGCACAGCAGCAGCCCCAGAACCACGATCCACAGTTTCATGACATCTATCCTTTTGTGGCGCTGGGCGAAGGCGGTACGTTCAAGACGGAAAATCCGCTGAAACACGTTCTGCTTATCCTGCGAGCCACATCGGCGTATCAGCGGCCAGTTTTCTGGCTTTTCCCTGAAAAGCCGGGAGTGCCAGATTGCCGTGAATGCCGCCGGTCCACCAGATGCCTTCCCGGCGTGCTGACGCGGCGCATTCAGCTCCCGCGCGCAGGCAGCATGCCGAGGCCATCGATGCTGGCAATGCTGGCCGGATCAAAGCCGGCCAGCGCACAGAAGCGGCGACCACGATCCGCATAATCCCGGAACTGGTCGAAGCTGGGTGCGCCGGGGGAAAGCAGGATCACGCCACCCGCTGGCGTATGTGCTTTCGCCTTTGCTACCGCGCTGGCCAGATCCCCGACATGCACGATCGGGCAAGTCACCTCGGCGGCGCGCAGGGCGGTTTCGATGCGGCCACCGTTGCTGCCCATGCAGACGATCGCGTGGGCGGGCGCGCTGCGCATCGCATCTACGAACGGCGACCAGTCCAGCCCGCGGTCATGGCCGCCGACCAGCACGGTCACCGCGCGGCCGTGCAGGCTTTCCAGCGCTGCCAACGTGGCCAGCGGGGTGGTGCTGATCGAGTCGTTGACCCACTGCCAGCCGTCGTGTTCGCCCAGCGGCTGCAGTCGATGCGGCAGCGGGCGGAAATGTGCCAACGCCGGTGCGGCGCCCAGTGCATCCATGCCGGTCGCCTCCAGCGCGGCCAATGCGGCGCAGGCGTTGAGTGCGTTGTGCAGGCCGGGTGCGGCCAGTTGCGCGATCGCGAAGACGTCTTGTGTGCCGCGCCTTATGAACCCGCCGGCAACGTACCAGCCCTCCGGCTGACCGAACAACAGCCGGTGCGGATGGGCCTGCGTGCGTTCGAGCAGGTTGACCTGGAGCGAGTTGACCAGCAACTGGCGCGAGACGTCGGCCAGTTTCAGCTTGTCGGCGACGTACTGTTCGCGCGAACCGTGCCAGTCCAGGTGTTCCTCGTACAGGCTGGTGACCACGCCCAGCTCCAGCGGGCCGGCTTCGCCGGTCTGGAAGCTGGACAGCTCGATCACCCACAGCTCCGCCTGCTGGCCGAGCAACTCCAGCAGCGGCAGGCCGATGTTGCCGGCCAGCGCGGTGCGCACACCGAGTGCGCGCGCCAGATGCGCGATCAGCGCGCTGGTGGTGCTCTTGCCCTTGGTGCCGGTGACCGCGATCACTCGTGCATGAGGATTCTCGCCGAACCACAGCGCGGTGCCGGAGGTGAACTGCGTGCCCTGCGCCTGCGCCGCCAGCAGCGCCGGCTTGTACGCGGAGATGCCGGGCGATTTCACCACCACGTCGAACCGAGCCAGCGTCGCGGCGTCGGGTTCGCCGGCGATGACTTCCAGTGCGGAATCAAACGCGCGCGCCGCGTCGACTTCGGCCGCGCTGCAGAACAGGGTGAAGTGCTGCTCGCCGCAGCGCAGGCGCAGCGCATGGACCGCTGCGCGGCCCTCACGGCCGAAGCCCCAGATCGCGACGCGGCGACCGATCAGGTCAGTGATGCGCATGATGGCCCACGCAACTGTTTTGTAGGAGCCCGCTCGCGGGCGATGCTCCTGCAGGCTCGATCAAGAGCATCGCCCGCAAGCGGGCTCCTACGTGGGAGACGGGAACATTCATCAACCGATCGCCGCCAGCGCGGCCTGCAATCGAGCCGGCACGCGCTGCTCGGGCGATGGCTCCAGCCAGGGCTCCAACGCCAACTGCGAGGCGTCCAGTTGCGGCAGGATCTCGCTGCGAAAGCGTGCGACCAAGGCATCTTCCTGCCACTCCGGTCGCTGGCTCAACGCGACCATCGCGGCCCGCGCCTCGGCGCCTTCGCCCACGCATTCGAACGGTTTGTGATCCTGGTATTCCAGCAACGCATCGAAACCGGCGGCTTGGTTCTCGTCGTCAAGCAGGTTGCGGCCGAAGATCGACAGCAGCCGCGGTTTGGGCAGGAATGGCGCCAGCGCCAGGAACACGAAGTGGCATTTCGGGCACTGCCCGCACCAGCGGTCGACCGGCTTGGGACCGAGCAACTTGAAGTTGCGGTTGCAGCTGGAGAACACGTCGAAGTACGGCGTCAGTTTCGCGAACGCGCGAGTGATCGCCAGTTCGGAATACGGCCGCAGCAGCGAGCAGTAATCGAGGTCGCTGGCGACGTGCGTGTGCAGCCAGTTGCCCAGCAACTGTTCGAACGCGTAGCCCTTGCTCCACTGGTGGTTCACCTGCTGGCCCTCGTACTCGAGCGTTGCTGCGGAAGCGGAACGTTCGTTGGCGAACGCGATCGAGTCGTAGCCGTAGAGGATCGCGGCGACGACGAGGATCGCCGAGTTCACCGCGGTCACCGGGATGTGTCCGTTCCACGCGCCCTGACGGTTCATCTCGAACAGCGCCGGTGCCAGTTCGCGCTGGATGTTCAAGGTCGGCAAACCGGTGCGTTCGGCGCAGGCGGCGATCAGGGCGGAATTGCCGACCCACACCGCCGTCGCCTCACCGCCGATCGATTTGATCGCCTCCACCGCCACCAGCGAATCCTTGCCGCCGCCGATCGGCACCAGGGTGCGTTTGGGCAGGTTGAGGTTGGCGGCTTGGGATAGAGCTTGCCCCTCACCCCGACCCTCCTCCACCCACAAGGGGACTCCTTTCAGTCGCCTGAGGGGAGAGGGAGATGTTCTGCTTCGCGGGAAATTGATGCGCCCACGCAGGTCCAGCCCGTTCCGGTAGGCGAACTCGGCCAGCCCGTGCAGATACAGCTGATCCAGCAACTCGGCAGTGGCATCGTCCAGCGGACCAGCGGCCACTTCGATCTTCGGCGGCACACCCGCCTTGTAGTAGCTGACACCGGCCACCAAGTGCAGCAGCTTCAGTGCCGCGTCGAACGCCGCGGCGCGCGCGGCCGGCACCGCTGGCGCGTTCGGAAAACGTATCCGCTCGACCAGTTCCTCGCCCTCGTCGAACGCATACGCCAGCTCGGCCACGCCATCGACGTAGCTGACGCGGGTGAAGCGGAACACCTTTGTCAGGCGCGGTTGGATTGTCGTTGTCACTCTTCACTCTCCGGCGCGCTTGACTCCCTCTCCCCTCTGGGGAGAGGGCTGGGGTGAGGGGCCGGCTTTGCGACAGCCTCCAGAATCACCTCAAGCACGCTCTCGATATTCGTCAATGCTTCATTGTTCCAGAAACGCAACACACGGTATCCCCTGGCTTGCAGATGTCGTGTGCGGTGCTCGTCGTAACCCACCTGTTCTGCATGCTGACCGCCATCCAGTTCCACGATCAACATGGCCTTGTTGGAGACAAAATCAACGATGTAGTGATCGATCTCGTGTTGGCGGCGGAATTTTTGGCCATTCAACTGCCGATTGCGCAGCCGATACCATAGCTTCTGTTCGGCGTCGGTCATGTTCTGGCGCAGTCCGCGCGCCCGGTCGACGTTTTGGCGTTTCATCCTTGAAAAGCTCCCTTGTTGTTGGTCTGTCGCGGCGTGGCCCCTCACCCCCACCCCCTCCCCGGAGGGGAGAGGAAGTTCAGGCGTCGATCACCACCTCGTCAGCCTCCGCGCGCAGGTTGTAGTGCGAGGACATCACCTTGCCGTAGGCGCCGGTCTGCGCGATCAGCACCACGTCGCCTTCCTGTGCTTCGGGCAGGCGGCGGTCGGTGCCCAGCACGTCGCCGCTTTCGCAGATCGGGCCGACCACCTGGTACAGCGCGGTGGCGGGTTCATCGAGGCGTGTGAGATTCACGATCTCGTGCCAGGCGTCGTACAGCGCGGGGCGGATCAGGCTGTTCATGCCGGTGTCGATGCCGAGATAGCGGAAGCCGGCCTTGTGCTTTTGCTGGGTCACCCGCGCCAGCAGCACGCCGGCGTCGGCGACCAGGTAACGGCCCGGCTCCATCCATAGCCGGTATTGCGGATAGGCGGCCTTGACCTCGCTCAGCACGCGATCGAGTTCGGCGATGTCGAGCGCCGCCTCGCCCGGATGCGCCGGCACGCCAAGACCACCGCCGATGTTCAGCAGCACCACGCTGGCGATGCGCTCGGCCAGGCTGGCCAGTTGCGCGTAGACCTCACCCCAGTGCGCAGCATCGAGCACGCCCGATCCAAGATGCGCATGCAGACCGCGCACGGTCACGTCGTGGGCTTCGGCCAGTTGCAGGAAGGCAGCCAGCTGATCCAGCGGCAGGCCGAACTTGCTGGCGCTGCCGCCGGTGCGCACCTTCTCGTGGTGGCCGAGGCCACGGCCCAGATCGATCCGCAATACGATCTCGCGACCACGGAACAGCTCGCCCCAGTGTTCCAGCGGATGCAGCGCGTCGAGGGTAACGGTGGCGCGAGTGGCCAGCGCGAGCGCGTAATCCCCGCGCGGCGCGAAGTTCGGCGTGAACAGCAACGGCGTCGCTTCCGGCACGATCGCGCTGACCGCTTCCAGCTCGCCTGGCGAAACACACTCGAACGCGAAACCTTCCGCCGCCAGCGCCCGCAGGATCGCCGGATGCGTGTTTGCCTTCACCGCGTAGTGCAGCCGATCCACCGCCGCCAGCGATTTCAGCTCGCGTGCCTGCTGGCGCACGGTGGGCAGGTGATAGACGTAGCGCGGGGTGGTCTCGGCGGCCAGTTCCAGCAGGCGTTGCCGTTGCGATTCGCGCCACCACGCCGGGACGGCGCCCACGGTTTCGCCGCTGCCGTACAGCGTCTGCCAGCTGGGGCCGAACAAGGCGCTGTCGTCGGTGCGCAGCGCGCCGGCGGCAATCAGCAGGTCGTGCAGATGCGGCAGCAGCGCATCGACCACTTCCTCGTCGACCACGAAGGTGAGGTTCAAATTGTTCGAGGACTGCGAAATCATGTGCACGCGCAACTGGCCGAACTCGGCCAACACACCGGACAAGGTGTGCAGCAGCGAGCGCATGCCGCGGCCGACCAGGGTGATCGCCGCGCACGGCGCGATCACCTTGACCCGGCACACCTTGGCCAGGTCGCTGGCCAGTGCGGCGATGGCGTCGGAGTCGAGCAGGTTTTCGGTGGGATCGAGCGACACGGTCACGTTGGTCTCGGCTGAACCGATCAGGTCCACCGACAGGCCGTGCTGCTTGAAATGCGCGAACACGTCGGCGAGGAAACCGACCTGCTGCCACATGCCGACCGATTCCATCGAGACCAGGGTGATGCCCTTGCGCGCGCTGATCGCCTTGACGCTGGGCGCGTGCGCGCGCACTTCCGGACCGATCACGGTGCCGTCGAGTTCGGGATGGTTGGTGTCCTTGATCAGCAACGGCACGCGCGGCTCGCGCAGCGGCGACAGGCAGCGCGGGTGCAGCACCTTGGCGCCGGTCGAGGCGATTTCCTGCGCCTCCTCGTAATCCAGCCGCTGCAGCAGGCGCGCACCGGGCACCTGGCGCGGATTGGCGGTGAACATGCCGGCCACGTCGGTCCAGATCTCCACCCGCGCCGCCTTCAGCAGCGCACCGAAATACGCCGCGGAAGTATCCGAGCCACCGCGCCCGAGCAGCACCGTACGGCCCTGGCTGTCGCGTGCAATGAAGCCCTGGGTAATGAACACCTCGCCAAGCGCGGCCAACCGCGCGTTCAATGTCGGATCGGGCCTGGTCTCCACCATCGACGACAGCAGGCGGGTACGCTCGTTCTGGTTCGGCAGGGCCACCGCGTGGAGACAATCGCGCGCGTCCAGCCACTGCGTGGGCAGGTCGCTGTGACTGAGGAAGGCAGCGCCGAGCGCGCTGCACAGCAACTCGCCATGCGCCTGCACTTCAGCCTTCCAGGCCAGCTCGACGTGACCTGCCGAGCCCTCCTCCGCCAGTCGCAGCAGGTCGTGCAGGCGACCATTGAGCGTATCCGGCAAAGCAAGCTGCATGTGCTCCAGCAGCTCGTAATGGCGCTGCACGATGGCTTTTGCCGCCTGGCCGCGTTCGGTCCGGTCGCCGAGACGGCACAACTGCCTGAGCGCATCGGTGATGCCGGTCAAGGCCGAAACCACCACCAGCACGCGGGCGCCTTCGGCACGGCGGCCGGCGACCAGCTCACGGATATTCTGCCAACTCGGCAGCGTCGCCACGCTGGTGCCGCCGAACTTCATCACGATCCACGGGGCGTCTGCGGGAAAAGGCGCGGGGGTTGGCGAGGTCACGGGCATCCAGTGTCAACAGGTGGTCAAAAAGCGTCGCGCCAGTGTTGCGCTGCCGCAAAGCAATTGCAATGCCCCGCCGAAAATGGGCGTTTGGCCGTTTAGACTTCCAATTGCGAAGTTGAGGCCGACGGCGCGGATTTATTCCCTATCCCCGCAGGCGACCTTGGGAGTCCCCTTGCGGATGAGAAGGCCGAGTGAGCGACTCGCCGTGCCGTGACCCCTGGCCTCGTAACCTCGTAGGGCGGGTTCTGAGGGAGGGTGCGATGATTTTGTGGCTCCCCTCACCTCAATCCGTTCTCCCGCAACGGGATTTCCTTCGGTCGCCGTCGGGAGACGAGGCCTCGGGGTCGCGGGCGTCCCGATCAGCGTGCGCCCGAGGCATGAAAGCCGCTCATTGTGACGCACGGATGGCGCGCCACCAAGTGGCGCCCGCATGCGACGCCTGCTCGGCGTATCCGTGTCATTTGGCGCACCGCCATCACACTTTGCAAGCAGGAATTTCCGCGCTACTGTCGGTGCAGCGGCGCCACGCCGGTCGTCAGGGGGAAACTGACGACGTCGCTGGGGAAGATGCATATAGCTGTATGAATCGTTTGCGGTTGTACCCGAAAACGCCTGGCTGTTTCGTGACTGACGAATGCAGACCGGCCGCCGGGACAATCGTGTCCACCCAGGGAGAAACCCATGCACGTGAACCTACACAGAAAAGCGCTCGCGCTCACACTGGCCGCCATGCTTGCCGGCGTTGCCACGTCGGCAGGCGCCGGCGGCCTGCAGGCTGATACCGACCAGGGCCTGGCACCCACCGACCAGAACGTGACCGTCAGCCTGGTGCTGCGCCTGCGCCACGAGGCGCAGTTGGAGACCTACGTCAGCCAGACCGCCATACCCGGCAGCGCGCATTTCCAGAAATTCCTGACCACGGCGGAATTCGCCGACCGCTATGGCGCCACGGACGCGCAGATCGCGCAAGTCCAGAAATACCTGGGCGCGCACGGGCTTCGCGGCGAGGTGATGGACAACCACATGGTGATCACCGTCAACGGCACGCTGGGTCAGTTCAGCACGCTGTTCAATGCGCCGGTGCACAACTTCGTGTCGAAGAAGACCGGCCAGCGCTTCCACCGCCCGGCGCACCCGCTGGTGATGCCGGTGGGCCTGGGCGGCAGCGTGCTGCTCGCCAGCGGCCTGAACAACCAGTGGCATTACGTACCGCATCACACGTCGAAGTTGCCGGTGACCACCCTGCACCTCACCAACCCGACCACCACGTTTTCCGCACAGGCGCGCACGGCCACCTCCGCACTCACGGCCACCCCGGCGCCCGCCGCCGGCAACCCCACCGCCACCGGCGTGCCGGGCGAGTACACGGTCGGTGACGTGGCCGACTTCTACAACATCAACCCGCTCTACCAACGCGGCATCACCGGCAAGGGCTCGACGGTGGCCATCGTCACCCTGGCCAACTTCGATCCGGCGGACGCGGAGGATTACTGGGCGGCCATCGGCCTGGCAACCAAACCCGATCGCATCAGCCAGGTCCACGTCGATGGCGGCGGTGGCACGAACGGTGCGGACGAAACCTCGCTCGACGTGGAGCAGGCGGGTGGCCTGGCACCCCAGGCCAACATCATCGTCTACGACGCCCCCAATGCGGGTTCGGGTTTCATCGACGCCTTCGCCCGGGCAGTCTCCGACAACCAGGCCGACAGCATCTCGACCAGCTGGGGCAAGCCCGAGATTTTCGACTTCGCCGCATTGAACGTCGATGGCGCCAGCAATACCGACACCACCGATGTGGGCGCCCTGCGTGCCTATCACCAGATCTTCCTGGAAGCGGCGGTGCAGGGCCAGTCGGTGTTCGCCGCCAGCGGTGACTCCGGCGCCTTTGACACGGTGCGCGGGCTGGGCACCGGTGACGGCCCGAACCAGTACAGCGCCCCACTGACCGTGGATTCGCCAGCATCGGATCCCTACATCACCGCTGCCGGTGGCACCACGGTGCCGGTGCAATTCACCAATGCCGCAGGTGACGTGGTGTTGTCGATCGATCAGGAAAGCGTCTGGGGCTGGGACTACCTGCTGCCGTTCGTGCCCAGCCGCGACGCCGTGTTCTCGGTCGGCGGCGGTGGTGGCGTCAGCGTGTACTGGCGCCAGCCGCTGTACCAGTTCTTCACCTCGGGAACGCGTCGCAGCGAGAAGGGCCAGGCACTGATCTACAACGATCCGGCCACGGGCCCGTATACCTATCTGAAGCTGCCCAGCCGCTTCGCCGGGCGCAATGTGCCGGACGTCTCGCTCAACGCCGATCCGTACACGGGTTACCTGTTCGTCTACCAGGGTGGCCTGTACAGCTCCGGCGGCACCAGTTTCGTGTCGCCGCAACTCAACGGCATCACCGCGCTGTTGCGCCAGAGCACCGGGCATCGCATCGGGCTGTGGAATCCGCACATCTACCTGCTGCAGAACATCTTCGGCTACGGCAAGTGGTCCGCGTTCAACCGCATCGGCGCCGGCGACAACTGGTTCTATGCCGGCAACGGCCACTACAACCCGGGTTCCGGCATCGGCACCTTGAACGTGGCCAACCTCGACCTGTTCATGCGTAGCGGCTTCTGATTGGACGACCGGCCCGCGCGCATGGCGCGGGCCGGCTCGCCTGTTCACCAGCTGCCCGTTCACCAGCTTGCCTGCTCACCGGCTGCCCACCGGCTTGCCAGCAGGCGTCCTCAATGCGATGTTCTGGCGATTCGATCCCCTGGAGTCGTCATGCCCCACCCGCGCCGCTTCCTGCAACTGGATGTCTTCGCCAACCGCTTGTTCGACGGCAATCCGCTGGCCGTCGTGGTCGACGCGCAAGGCCTGGATGACGAGGCGATGCAGCGCATCGCGCGCTGGACCAACCTTTCTGAAACCAGCTTCCTGCTGCCACCCAGCGGACCGCAGGCAGATTACCGCGTGCGCATTTTCACCCCGCGACAGGAGCTGCCGTTCGCCGGCCATCCCAGCGTGGGCAGTGCCTATGTGGCGATCGAAGCGGGCCTGGTCGACGCGGCCAGGACGAACCTGATCCAGGAATGCGCGGCGGGCCTGTTGCCAGTACGCGTGGCCGGCCATGGCTCCACGCGCATCATCCACGTGCAGGCGCCGCCGGCACGCCTGCACCAGACAGGCGACACCGATCGCACGGCGCTCGCCGCGGCGTTGCACACGGAGCTGGCACCCGACGAGATCATGCGCGTCGACAACGGCCCACACTGGATTCTGTGCCGCCTGCGCCATGCCGGGGCGGTGCGCGCGCTTGCCCCGGACATGGCCGCCATCGCCGCCTGGTGCGTGCAGCACGAGGCGGTCGGCGTCAGCGTGTTCGGGCGTGAGCACGCCGGCGAGGCGGCGATGGCCGTGCGTGCGTTCTGCCCGGCCGATGGGATTCCCGAGGACCCGGTGACCGGCAGCGCCAACGCCGCGATCATGGCGTGGCTGGCGGCCCGCGACGATCGCGACGGCTACGGCTTGCGCTACCGCGCCAGCCAGGGCCGGGAAATCGGCCGCGATGGCTACGTGGAAGTGGCGCGGGATGAAACCACGGGCGCGATCACGATCGGCGGCAACTGTGTGATCGGCGTGCGCGGCGAGTTGCAGTTGCCGGCCGATCACTGAAAGGCCGTGAATACATTGCTTCACGCCCGGCGTCGACCTTTCACGCCACTGAATACACATCTTGCGGCACGCGCTGATGGCCGCCATGCTGTCGCGCCCGCCTTCGTGACCGAGCCCATGCCATCGCCACCACCGTCCAGTGCGTACATCCGCGGCATGCGCCCGTGGGATGCCGCCATGGTCGTGGTCGGCGGCATCATCGGCGGCGGTATCTTCCTCAATCCCGGGATCGTGGCGCAGCGCACCGCATCGGGACTGGCCCTGCTGCTGATGTGGGCAGCCGCCGGCCTGCTTACCCTGGTCGGTGCGCTGTGCTACGCCGAACTGGGTGCGCGTCGACCCCAGGCCGGCGGCACCTATGTCTACTTGCGCGAAGCCTTCGGGCCACTGGCCGGATTCCTGTTCGGCTGGACCATGCTGCTGGTGATCTACTCCGGATCCACGGCGGCGGTGGCGACGATTTTCGCCAACTACGGCGCCTCGCTGTTCGGGCTGTCGCTGGCGTGGACACTGCCACTGACCGTGGGCGGACTGGTCTTCGTCGCCGGCATCAACTTGTTCGGCATCCGCCTGGGCGCGCAGATCCAGAACCTGTTCGCCGTGCTCAAGCTGCTGGCGGTGGCGGTACTGGTAGTGTGCGGCCTGTTTTTCGCCGGCGCCGGTCACGGACAGGTGCTGGCGGTGGACCCGGCTCGCCACGGCGTGGGCTTCATCGGTGCCGCGCTGCCAGTGCTTTTCGCGTACTCGGGATTCACCTACCTCAACAACCTCGCCGGTGAAGTGCGCGAGCCGCAGCGCACCCTGCCACGCGCACTGGCCCTCGGCATGGGCCTGGTCATCGTCGCCTACTTGCTGGTCAACATCGCCTACCTGGCGGTACTCGGCCACGCCGGACTGGCCGCCAGCAGCGCGCCCGCCGCCGATGTGATGCAGCAAGTGGCCGGTCCGGTCGGAGCCAAACTGATCGCCGTGGGCGTGGCGATCTCCACCCTGGGTTTTTGCAACATCACCCTGGTTGCCGGCGCGCGCGTGCTGCAGGTGATGGGCGAAGACGGCCTGTTCTTCGGCGCCGTGGCCCGGCTGCACCCACGCTGGCGCACGCCGAACACTGCGTTGCTGCTGTTGTCCGGCTGGGCGATCGTGCTGGCGCTTTCGGGCAGCTACGGCCAGTTGCTGGATTACGCCACCTTCGGCGACTGGCTGGCCTGCGCGGTCGGCGTGGCCACGCTGTTCTGGTATCGCCGGCACGACGCGGCCACGCCCGGCTTCCGGGTACCCGGCTATCCGTGGTTGCCGCTGCTGTTCATCGCGGCGGTGGCCGCGGTGGTGGTGTTCACCCTGCTCGACAACCCGCGCAATGCGGGCATCGGCCTGCTGATCATGGCCGCCGGCATACCGGCGTATGGCCTGTGGCGCGGCGGGGTTCGGCGCCGGCAGTAAGGCGGGTTCGACGATGCCGTAGGGTGACGGCACCGCTGCCGGGCGATGCACCGCGCACGCGTTGGCTGACGTTCGACGCCCACCCGCCGACGCTCCCGACCCGGCAGAACGCTGCGCACTTGTTCCGCCTGCCCTGCGAAACCCGCCGCGTACCCGCGCCACCACCTCCTCCACCCGCGATGAACGGGATGCGACGGTACCGCTGCCCCGATCGCGCGGCGATGCCACAATAGGGAGACGACCCGCGGAGATCCCCCGATGCAGCAAGTCCATGCGCAGCCTGCCGAACCGGCCAGCAACATCGTGCCCGAGAAGGTGCGCGACGGGATTGACTTGCAGATCAACGGCGAGCACTTCCGCCACACCGGCGACCCGCACATGCCGTTGTTGTGGTACCTGCGCGACGTACTGCGACTGACCGGCACCAAATACGGCGGCGAACACGGCGAGAACGGCGCGGACCTGGTGCTGCTGGCCGACAAGGCGGTTTCCGCGATCACCCTCCCCATGAACACGCTGGCCGACAAACCGGTGACCACGGTGGAAGGCCTGGCCGCCAACGACGGCACGCTGCACCCGTTGCAGCAGGCCTTCATCGACGAGGACGCGATCGGTTGCGGCTATTGCACGCCCGGCTGGCTGATTGCCGGCGTGGCCCTGCTCCGGCGCAAACCCAAGCCGGGCGATGACGATATCGACCAGTTGCCCAATCTGTGCCGCTGCGGCTGCCAGACCCGGGTGCGCCGCGCCATCCAGCGCGCGGCCGCCGGCAAGGCGGGCCAGCCATGAGCCGTGAACACGTGAGCGACGGCAACACGCGCGATGCCATCCGGCTGGATCGCCGCCGCTTCCTGCAAGTACTGACCGGCGCCGCCGGTGCGCTGGTGGTCGGCATCCGCGTGGCCGATGCCGCCGACGCACCGCTGCCGCCGGCCCTGCTCGGCGAGCATTTCCACGAGCTTGGCGCCTACGTGCGCATCGACGGCGAGGGCACCGTGCTGATCGGTGCGCGCGACCCGGACACCGGCACCGGCGTGGCCACCGCACTGCCGCGCATCATCGCCGATGAACTCGATGCCGACTGGAACCGCGTCAGCGTGGTCGCCTTGGGCCTGGGCGTCAGCAACGACAACGGCCAGCCGCACTGGACTTACGGCCGCCAGGTGGGTGGCACCGGCGGATCGATCCCCGCGGCGTGGCGCGACCTGCGTCAGGTCGGCGCGTTGGCGCGATGGCTACTGCTGCAGGCGGCGGCACGGCGGCTGGGCGTTTCGGCCAACCGCTTGCGTTGCGATTCCGGCACGGTGATCGCACCCGACGGGCGCCGCGTCACCTACGGCAGTCTCGCCGCGGATGCCAGCCAGGTCGCCCTGCCGTCGCAGGCGCCGGCGGTCAAGACCGCCAGCAGCTACCAGCTGATCGGCCAACCAGCAGGCGATGTCGACGCCCACGACATCGTCATGGGCCAGGCGCGCTATGCCATCGACCACTATCTGGGCGACGCCCTGGTCGCCGTGCTGGTGCACTGCCCGTGGCCGGATGGCACGCTTGCGCGGATCGATACCGGCGACACGCTCGGCATCGAGGGCGTGGTCAAGGTCATCCAACTCAAACCCGAACCGGGCCAGCCGTGGGGCAGCACCGTGATCGCCCCGGCAGTGGCCGTGTTGGCGAAGAACACCTGGGCGGCGCTGCAAGGCCGCGCCAAACTGAAGCTGGAGTGGAAACCCGGCGGACAGGGCGAGGAGAGCAGCGCGGCGCTGGAGCGGCAAGCGGTGGCCACCCTCGGCAGTGAAGCGGCGCCGACCACGCGCGTGCGCGACGATGGCGATTTCGACGCGGCCAGCAAGAAAGCCGCGCGCCGGTTCGAGGCCACCTACTTCCAGCCGTGGCTCGCCCATGTCACGGCCGAACCGATGAACTGCCTGGTGCGTCTGGACAAGGATCGCGCCAGTCTGGTCGTGCCCACCCAGGCGCCGCAAAAGGCCTGGGCCGTGGTGCAACGGCTGACCGGCCTCGCGCCCGACCAGATCGACATTCGGGTGCCGCGCGTTGGCGGCGGTTACGGCCGGCGACTCGACCACGACTTCGTCGCCGAAGCGGTGATGCTGGCCAAGGCGGTCAACCAGCCGGTGCGCTTGTTGTGGACGCGCGATCAGGATTTCGGCCACGACTACTACCGCTCCGGCTGCGTACACCAGTTCCGCGCCATCGTCGACCGCAAGCGCCAGCTCACCGGCTGGCACCAGCGCATGATCAGTGCGTCGGCACTGGCCCATCGCGGCGTCTCCGAGGATCGGCTGTGGACTTCCGAGTTGCGCACCGAGCAGTTGCCCGCCGGGCTGGTGCCCAACCTTCGCAGCGACTGGTACGCACAGCAGTCGGTGCAGCCGCGCGGCCCGTTTCGCGGCATGCCGCACGTCAGCAACGCATTCGCGGTGGAAAGCTTCATCGATGAGATCGCCCACCAGATGCGCGAGGACCCGCTGAAAACGCGCCTGCGCATCCTCGGCGAACCGCGCCAGCTGTCGCTCGGCAACGGCGCCACCCTGGATATCGGTCGCCTGCGCAACGTGCTGCAACTGGTCGCCGATCGCATCGAATGGAAGAACTGGCTGCACAGCGTCAACGGCCTCGGCATCGCCTGTTGGCACGTCGACGGCGCCTACGTCGCCCACGCCATCGAAGCGGCCATGCAAAGCGAGACCCTGGTCATCAAACGGGTGACCTGCGCGATCGACGTGGGCCGCGTGATCAATCCGCTGGGCCTGCACGGCCAGGTTGCCGGCGCCACCCTCGACGCCCTCTCCAACGCGCTCAATCCGGCGATCACCTTCAAGAACGGCAAGATCCAGCAACACAGTTACAAAGACTATCCATTGGCCACGATGGCACAGCTGCCCAACGACGTCGAAGTCATCACGGTGTCCGACGACCGCGCGCCCAGCGGCGCCAGCTTCCTGGCCATGCCCACGGCCGCGCCAGCCCTGGCCAATGCCGTATTCCGCGCCAGCGCCGTGCGCGTGCGACGGCTGCCGCTGATGAAGGAATTGCTGCGACTGCTGTGATCGATCGCAACACCCCGGCCCACCGGCCAGCCTGCAGGAGCGCACCCTGTGCGCTACAGAAACGGGTCTGTCGAGGCTCCTTTACGGAGTGGCTATGTATAAGCCTGCACCAGCAAAGCCGCCCCAACCACAACCAAACCACAGTGCACGCAAATAATGAACGCATGGCTGTTGAACCGCTTGTTTGCTGCGCGCCCGGCAAAAATGGCAACAATCACGACGGGCAACGTAAGCAGGTAATAACGGGTTACGGACGATACCCACAGGCCCGCTACCCAGTAGCCAGACATGACGACGATACTGGCCGGAAGAAAATACCCCTGCAACGTTGCCCGGAACTGCTGCGGAGGCCATCGGCGTAGCGTGCCGTAAGCTACTAGCGGGGGCCCGTTCATACCGTAGGCCCCGCCCAATATGCCTGCCAGGAATCCAAATACAGAAGCAAACCTGTCTGTTCTCAGCGTTACCTGTGACTTGTTCAACAGGAAGAATGTAGAAAACACAATGATGATGATGGCCAGGACAGTCTTTACAGCTTGTTCGGGCACAGATGACAGTAGCCAAAGACCAATGGGTATGCCAAAGCACGTGGAAATAAACAGCAGCCCGGCACTTCGGAAATGTACATGCCGCCAATCCTGCACCACCGCAACCAGGGCGACGGTGATTGACACAAGTACCGCGACGGGTGCGGCCACCTCTATCGGCATGATGAGCGCCAGCAGCGGCACGGCTACCAACGCCTCACCGAACCCGAACGCAGAACGAATGAACGTGGCCAGGAAAATCACCGCCATTACAAGCAAGAGCATTCCGATCCCAGGTAGGTCCGCCGCTTGAATCACGCGGCACGGGCCTTTACGCGTCCGTCTGGACGGCTAGCCACAAGATGCGGATCCGCGAGCGGCCAGCCTCGACGTTGCGTAACCAGCAATCGGCTTTGCGCTACGTTTCATCCCGGCTCCAATGCCTGAATCAAGTCGACCCGTGAAGTGGGCTCGGCTTCTGCAACGATTCGTGGGGCCGAATACACGCGCACTTATTCTTTGCTGCCCTGCGACGGCGACTGTGGAAAACGTGGCAATTCCTCATCCAAGCAAACCCACGGCGCTGCACTTGACGTCCAGATGTCCAATGCCGGATGGAAACCACTTGTATCGTCAAAGGTCGTGAAACGGATCGAAGTGAAATCCGGCATCGCTTCGCCCGTTGCGAACAAGGGGCTGCCGCAGTCTGAGCAAAAGCTTCGCGTGGTTGTAACGCCGCTGGATGCGCGAACGGCATAGGTCTTTGGCGAACCCGTGACTTTTACGGACTGGCTGGGGACGACTACGCCGGAAGCAAAGGGCGACCCGCTGGATTGCTGACAATCGCGGCAATGACAATTCAGCATGGCAAGCGGCTCGCTGGAACACTCATAGCGTATGCCGCCACATGCGCAACCGCCTGAAAATGGAACATTCATGGAAACCTCTTCATCTTGCGTCGCCGTTTCTCAAGACCCAACGCGGGAGGGACCCGTCGCGAACCCGCGCAGCGGGCGAGCCTCCGGTTGACGAAACGGTCAGACCGTCATTGCATTGGTGGTCGTGCCACTACCGTATTCTGGTCCTGCATGATCAACCATCGCGCACCACGTCTTGCCAGGACAAATGTGCGTATGTGCTGCTCGTTGATGTGCTTTATGCCGTCGGGGCTCGCAAAGGTACTCATGCGACTGGTCACGGTCGCCACCGCGGCGTCCTTGCTCGCAAAGCGTATGTCCAGCTTTTCGATGTTGTCTGATACGCCGTTCAAAAAAGTGCCATGCACTTCGTGTAATTCCTTGAGAACGGCTGCGCGCCCGTGGGTTCGACCGCCGTAGGGATTGATGTGGTTCCAGTCGTCGGTGGTGAAATCGGCCGCGTGGCTGAACCCGTGGGAGTTGAAAGCGGCGTAGAACGCCTGAACCGTCTGCCGCACGGATGTTTCGGAACTCGATTCTTGCGCCGCCGCAGCCATCGGAATGGCCAGAATGACCATCGCCATGATCAAGGATTTCATGATTCCTCCGGAGGCTCAAAGGGTCTGACGCTGGAGTTGAGCGGCGCGCGATTTTTCGCATGTCCGCCCGGACGAGATGTCAGGCGTTACCTTGAAAACGCCGGTGGGTTGCGATTTGCCAGCGGTTGCCCCAAGGATCTTCGACCATAGCTCGTCGATCTCCATATGGCATTTCCCGTGGTTGTTCAATTGGCTTCGCGCCCAGCAACAGAGCCTTCTCAAAAGCTTGATCAGTATCGGCAACGTAGACATATAGGAACGAGCTTGTGGGTTGCCGCTCTACGACGTTACCGATCATGACAAGGCTTTCGCCGATTCTCATCTCCGATGGCCTGTCCGTGTTGAAAGTTCCTTGTGCACCGAAGACTTCCTGTAGAAAGCTCACACACATCGACGGATCAACGACTGATAGTCGAGGTATGACGGAAGGCCAACCAAGTGGAATGTGCGAGTCATTCGAATTCACAATCAAGCCTCCTGTACCGCCTAACGCTTGAGTTGAGCGGTGGCGTAGCCGTCCACCTCGAACGAGTGGTTGGCACGCCGCCGCACTACTTGACCCTGGGCGGCCGAGCTACGATAGCAGGAGCGACAACCAAAACGGCGACGACAAACAGAGCGAGTGCGCCACAAATCATTGCCGGCAGCTCCCACGCTGGAGAACCGGCGAAGTAGCGTATTGCTGCTCTCGCCACGAAACCTCCAACGACGAAGCCAACCAGACCGCATGCGGCGCCGGTAGCAACTTTGCGGAACGTGATGCGTGTGTCGTTCATGTGCCGAGCTCCCTGCTCATGAGTGCTGACGCTGGAGTTAAGCGGCGTCGTAGCCGTCCGCCTTGAATGGCTTGGCGGGCTACTTGGCGGATAGCGCCGATGACGAGCCTGCTGCGTTGAACCCGTCGAGAAAACCCTGAGTAAAGTTGCCAACGGTGCCGGCCAGGAACAGCACGACTGCTGCTGACAAGAGAAGATTTCGTTGATTCTTACGGTAGCCAACGACCAAGACAATCACGCCTACGACCAGCAAGACGCTTTGTATGTATTCCATATCGGTTCCCCTGTTGAAGTCCAACGCTGCAGTTGAGCGGCGGCGTAGCCGCCCGCCTTGAACGAACTCCCAGGCGGCGACATGGCCTAGAGTTCCTGTCCGAACATGATCCGATGACCGTCAACTGTGCGAACACCAAACTCCCGCATGCCCCAAGGCTTGTCGGAAAGCGTTTGAATGAACTCCGCGCCCGCGGCCTGATACTCGGCGAATAAAGCGGAAGCGTCCGAAACTGTTACGTAGCCGTACCACGAGTGGTCGCCAAGCTCTGCAGGTGGAATGGCGTTTGTACACTCGCCGAGCATCACACGAAAGCTGCCACGAGACAGAAATGTCCAGCCAGGTGCCGTAAAGTCGATGCCCAAGCCCAGAACAGACGTGTAGTAACCCGTGGATTTGGCCAAGTCAAGGACAGCAAGTGTGTATCGAACTTTGGTGAAGTCGTGCATGTCTGTCTCCTCGCCGTGAACTGTGGTGTTGACGCCTGACGCTGGAGCCAAGCGGCGGCTGAGCCATCGGCCTTGAATGACCTGTTAGGCGTCATTTCAACGCCGCTTGCAGAGTCTCTACGTATTTCTTGTTCTTCTGGATATCGTTGTGACCGACACCATCAATCACGGTCATCTTGGCAATGCCCGGCATGAATCGGCTCAGGAGCTTCTCGGTGCTGGCGTGCGGGACTTCCTTGTCGTTCTCGGCCTCGATGATCGTCGTCGGAATCGTTATGCTGGGAGCAAACTTGCCAGACTCATAGGTATCAATTGCAATCCAATGCACCGGCAAGTACCAATATATTTGTGCAGCGATCCCGACAATGCTGTCAAAGGGCGTGACCAGAACAAGCCGAGAAGCCGCAACGCGGCTGGCCACATGGATGGCCACGCCGGAGCCCAGACTGCGACCCACGATGGCGACTTCCGGGTGCAGTGCGTGCACCTTCTCAAAGAGCGCGATGCCGTCGGCGACATTGGCTTTCTCTGTGGGCTTGCCTGTGCTGCCACCGTATCCGCGATAGTGCATCAGATAGAGTGCGTAATCAGGAAACTCCTTATCGAATGAAGCGAGATTCCGAGACACGTCTGCTGCATTGCCGCCGAAATAGACGATGGCACGCGGACCATTGTGGGGACGAACCGTAACGACAATTTCGGCGCCGTCGACCGGTAGCGTCATCGTTGATTGTCGCGCGGTGACGCTGCTCGGCTGTGGGAAATAGAGCAACGAACGCTGGAATAAGTACATCGTTGCACACAGACCTGCGTAGCCAAGAATTAAAACGATGAGCGTGATGTAGACGATACGCTTCATAAGTTCGTTCCTAGGGCTGGTTTGCTCGGAGTAGCTTGGGTTTCGTGACGCCTAACGCTCGAAATCAGCGGCGCGCGTAGGTCGGCTGCAGTGACTTGTTAGGCCGTGCATGCGCCACCGTGTGACCTGTGCGCCGTTTAGTCCAGGAACTTCCAGGTATTGGCACCATCAACTCTCCGAACTCGAGTCGACTCAATGATGGAAGGGTCAAAGTTGCGGAAGTTAACGCCCATCCTGTTGGCAGCGCGACCAATGGAGTCCCAGTGGGTCACACAGCCGCAAGTGGCGCATCTACAAAGCGCAAGGCACTTGTCGCCCCAAACGTAACGGTCCAGCGCACCTTTACTAGCAAAGACCTTCACTTTGCGCTTGTCGTAGTAGCCCCAGAGTCCTGCGTGGCGACGACAGATCGAACAATTGCAGCTGGTGAGGGTCCGCGGCTTCCGCGGGACTTGGATTTTCACTGCCCCGCAGTGGCATGAACCTGTGAGCATGGCATTACCCTCTTTGCGCGGCCTAACCGCTAGAGTTAAGCGGCGGCGCAGCCGTCCGCCTTGAACGGATTTGTTATCCGCCACCTGGCGCACGAAGAGATAATGTGGCCCGGTGATTGGAATTGGGAAAGCATCGCCAACAACGGAGAACCCGTGACGCTCATAGAACGAGCGTGCGGGCGTGCGTCCATTGCACCACAGGATAGTCACACCTGCACTCAGCGA
>DASRUB010000086.1:0-4839 GCA_035655635.1 Rhodanobacter sp.
ACTGCGGCCGGGTTTGCTGCGCCATGCCCCCGGACGGCTCCGCGACGGTCGGGTGCAGATGACGCCACGGAACGTGCACCGAAGTGCCCGTCGGGTGAAAACGCAGCGGCCGGGCTGGTACCCGACGGCTTCAGAAAACGAAGGCAGCATCGCGTTGCTCCTGGCGCAGGTCAGCACCGTCGGGGGATGGTTGGGTGGCGCTCCGGGCCGCTGCTACTGAGCCTGGCAGCGGATCGTCGGGGCCGCGTACCTGAGGTTGGAACACGCGATTGTCGGCGGCATGCGGCATGTTGGCTGCGGTGGAAGCGGAGGAGGGAACGTTCGGTGGGGGCAAGGGCTGCCCGTCGCGGTTGGCCATTGCTTGACTGGCCGCGCCACGCGGTGCTTGCCGGGCGGCCGGAAGCAGAGTCGTCGACACATCCGCACGCGTGACATGGCCCGCGGCTGACACCACCAGCGGCATGACAGCGCCCGCTGCGGTATCGATGGCGATGCTGCGCAAAGCCACGCGGTATTGCGCGCTGTCGCTGCCATAAACCACCATGGGTCGCAGTGCGCCTGGATTTGGCGCAGCGGCTGTTGCAGCGGCCGTGGAAGCCAGCCGCGGAATGCTGTGATCGACCGGGGCGACGGACATTGCGGCGGCTCCGTTCACTGCCGCTGCGCGATTGATCGAGGCATACACTTTCTGTACGTAGCCGTCGCGGAAGCCGGTGACGAAGTTGCCGGAGTAGTAGCAACTGAACGCCTTGCCCCAGTCGCCGTGCGCGCTGCCGTAACAGCCGGCGAGAATCCGGGCGCCAGCCGCCAGGTTGGCGCAGGTGTTGAACGCCCTGCGGTACGAGTCGAGTCCGTAGCGGTCCAGGTTGGACCGATTGACCTGGGCGACGCCGAGCGAGAAATTGTAGCCCTTGCTTTCGAGCATCCGCGCGGTAGCCAGCGCTTCGTCCATGTTCCGCGGTTGCCGAACGAGCCGGCCACCGACGACGCCTATGGCATAGGGGTTGGCGCCGGATTCGACCTGCACGATGTGCTGCATCACCTCAGGCGATACGGCGAGGTTGGGACAGGCCAGCATTTCCAATCCGGGCAACATTCACGCCTCCCTGAAATCGCGCTGTGGGTCGAAATCAATGCCGGTGATGTGACGGCTGCCGGCATGCGCCTTGATGTGCACCACGATGTCGATGGTCATCTTCAGCAGGCGCTTGATGGTGCCGAATTCCAGGCCGGCACCTTCGCCGGAGGCCTTGACCATCAAGGCGAGCTGATCCCAGGTTTGAGCGATGCTGCCGGAGTGGCAGCTGGTGATCGAACCGGGGTGGCCGGAGGCGCAGTTGCGAATGAAGTAGAACGACTCGTCGCCGCGCAGCTCGGCCAGGATGATGCGGTCGGGTTTCATGCGCAGGCACGCCTCCATGCAGCTCTTGGCGGTAACGTTGCTGGCGCTCTGGCCGCCCTTGGAATAGAGCAGGTGCACCACGTTGGGCTGGTCGATGAACAGCTCGCGCGCGTCCTCGATCGTCACCAGTCGCTCGTCGTCGGGGATGTGGTGGACCAGCGACTTCATGAAGGTGGTCTTGCCGCTGCCGGTGGCGCCGGAGACCACGATGTTCTTCTTGTTCAGCACGGCCTTGCGGAAGAACTCTGCGTAGTTCCGCGCCGCGCGTAGTTCCAGCAACTCGCTGTCCACCTCGTTGAGGCCGTGATTGACTTCCACGATCCGGGCGAAGAAGCCGTCGCTTTCATATTGCGCCAGCGACCGGCGCTGCCTGGACGGTAACCGGATGGTGATCGAGACGCGGTCGGCCTCGCATGCCGGCGGTATCACGAACTGCGCGCGCTGGCCGGTGGGAAACGTGAGCGACACGACCGGATCGACATCGGTGATGCGTTGGCCGGTGTTGCTCTCGTTGATCACGGCGGTACAGAACTGGCGTGCGCGCTCGAACGTCAGCGATGGTACCTCGACGCGTTGCCAGCCCCGGCGATCCTCCACATAGAGTTCGCCGGGACGGTTGATGCAGATCTCCGTGACATCCGGCGAAGCCATGTGTTCGCGCACGCCCAGCACCTCGTATTGGTAGTCGAGGAATTGGTTGGAAACCTGTGCGGTGACATCGTCCATCGGAACGTCGGCGATCCTTGGTCGGGAGAGTGCATTCAAAAACGGGCATTCAAAAGCGGGCAACCACGCCGCTGAAGTCCACATCCCTGGCCACATAGACGTAGATGATGGTGCCCTGGTTGATGGTGACCGTGGGCGGGCGGTTGGCGGCTTCACGCACGGCCTGATCGGCCAATTGCTGCACCGTTTGCGCGGTATTGCTTTGATAAGGCTGCTGCAACACGACCCCGCTGCCAGCTATGGCATTGCTCTTGGGCCCGTGTTCGGCGGCCTCGTATTTGAAGGCGTCGCTGAGCATGCTGATCAGCAGCGCCGAGCTGATGCGCTGCGCCCAGTGCGCGTCGTAATAGCCCGGAAGACCGGCACCGCCAAGGTTGTCCATGCCGGGGCTCTGCATGTTCACGTCGATGCCGGTGGGCGTGATGATGCGATCCCAGATCACCTGCATGCGATCGCCGACCGGTTTGGAGCGATAGGAGCCGAGAAGCTTGGAGCCTTTGGGCAACAGCAGCGTATGGCCATTGAACGAGTACACCGGCTCGGTGACGAGGCAAGTGGTGAAGCCGGCTATATCGGAGACGATGCGCGTCTCCAGCACACAGCGGATGTAGGTGCCGCGCTGCATCAGGGTGTCGGCGTGCGGCAGCGGTTGGGCACCGGTGGGACCGGCCTGCTCACCGCTGGGCAGCCGCGAACCGATCCCGGGACTTGCGGCGTGCGGCGTAGCCGAGGTGCCACCCTGGCCTTCGGCGTTGCCGGCGGCGATCCGTCGCTGCAGCAGGGTGGGAACCCTTGCCATTGAGTGCTGAGCGTTGGTTCCGGGGAGGCGTGGCGGAGATGGCGACTGCGGCAGCATCGGGATCGGCTGGGCGGGTGCGGGTGCGGGTGGCGTCGGCGGCAGTTGCGGCACGCGCAACGCGTGGGGCGCCTCGGCGACGGTGACTTTTTCCTCGCGCGGCTTGGGTCGTTCGTGGCGACTGCCGGCGCTGGTGAACATCCAGTAGGCGACAAACAACAGCAACACCACCACTGCGCCGAGCAGGAGCAGCGCACGCCGGTTCATCCGGCGCAGTTCGACGGCACGCAACTGTGGTGCATTGGCATCCAGGTCGGGCTCGGCGTCACGTCGAGCCGGACTGACATACGGATTGCCGGCCGGCGGTTCGCGATCGTCACGCGGGGCGTCCGACCGTTCGCTTTCGGCGCGCTCGTCTTCGGGGTGCCGGGGAGTGTTCACTTTTGCGTATTCCTGCGCAGGCCCACGACATCGTTGCCATGGCGAATGACCAGATAGTTGTAGGTACCGTGGACGATGATGGTGTTGCCTTCCACCGTGGTGTTCACCAGCGAGTCCTCGCTGTGCGCCTGTTCGCGCATGTACAGTGCGGGAAAGTCCCCGCTGGGGAACTGCTTGAGATCGCTCATCTTGAGGTAGGTGAAGCGGCCGTCGTCGTAGACGTTCACCGGCACCAGCCACGGCGCAGTCCTGCTTTTGCTGGCGTAGTCGTAATTGAAGTTGTAGCTGCGGTCGGGCCGCAGCTTGCTGTCCTGGGCCGGCGTCTGCAGTTGCTTCTTCTTCTCGTGGGCAAAGCTGGTGTCGGCCGGGTAGGTGAACGTGATCTTGTATTGCACGCCGTCATGGCGCGCCTGGGCGAGCGTCTTCCAGTCGGTCGCCACCACCTTGAGCTCGAAGATGTAGGAATGCGTGGCCGTGCGCACCATCATGTTGGTGTCCACGTCCACGTTCTTCGGTTTCAGGTAGAACACGTTTTCGCGCCGGGTAAGATCCCATCCACTGCTGAAACCCGTGCTGTAGTCGAGGATCTGTTCGTTGGGGCTGAGCTCGATCTGGGTGGTGATGCCCAGGCCGGTGCGCACCGGATAGATCGCGTCGGGAGCGTACGCGTAATGGGTCAACACCTGCCCGGCGCCGAACGCGGGCGTGCAGGCGACGGTGATGCACAGGGTGGCTCCGAGCCACCAGATGCTTGATCGGTTCATCGGGAACCTGCTCCATGGGTGGTATCTGTGGCGGCTTCTGCGACAGGGCTGACTGGCGCCGAAGCGATCGTGCTGCCCGCGGGAGCCGCCGCTGCGGGCGCGACCAGCGCGGGCATCACGGGTGGAGCGGGGAACTCGGGCGGCGCCGCGGTGGCGTAGTCATCATCGACCCGGTAGCTGGTCACCCAGAAACCCAACGGATTCTCGATGCGACTCGGGTCGTCCATCTCCAGGTTCTGCTTGTAGGTAAACGCGGTGGTCGCGATCTTGTTGTCGATCGGCCGGGTGGCACCCGTCTGTTTGTTGTAGAGGCTGCGCTGGAAGCGCACCGTGGCACCGCGCGGTGTTTTGCCAGGACCGCCACCGATCAACTGGATGCTCAACAGCTTGACGCGGATGGCCTGGTCCTTGCCGTATTGCTTGATCAGGTTGTCCGGATTGCCGTTCGAGAACAGCTGCACGTAGGGAGCCTTGACCCCGGGGGCCGCCATCGTCTGCACGGTTTTCCAGTCATGCAGATTGAGCAGCTCCAGGTCGTATGACTCGCGCGCGATGACGAAGTGAGCCACGTTGCTGCGGTTGATCGCTTCGCGCGTGGTGATCCCGCGTATGGAGAAATCGCCGTCCAGTCGCGCCACCGTGGCGGTGCCGGTGTAGGCATCGGCCATCACCAGGTAGGGCACTTTCTGCTTCAACGGCAGCATGTAGTA
>DASRUB010000087.1:0-14160 GCA_035655635.1 Rhodanobacter sp.
CAGGCGACTTTGCAGTCCGGATGGCTTCTGCGGCCCACGCTCCTGCCGCTGGCGGCCGCTGGCGGAATCCGTTACAAACACTCATTGTCAGCAATCCTGCCGAATATCAGGTAACAGCCGCACCGAACCACGGACCACGTCACACTCCATGAAAAAAGACTTCGTCATCAAGATCCTGTTTGTCGAGAACTCCCTCGAGGAGGCCGAGCAGATCATCAGCCTGTTGCGCAACAGCGGCATCGCGGTGAGGCCGGCACGCGCCACCAACGTCGAGCAATTACAGGCGTCGGTGAACGAACTGGAGCCGGACGTGGTGATGTTCGATCCGGCTGTCACCAGCATCACCCAGGACGAAACCATGAGCGTGCTGGAGGCCTACGGACGTGATTTCGCGCTGGTCGGCCTGGTCGGCGCCATGGACAACGAATTGGTGGCGGACCTGTTCGTGCACGGCGCCCGCGGCGTCGCCTCACGCAGTCACCCGCAACAGCTGATCGCCGTCCTGAAGCGCGAATTCGAAGCGCTGCAGACACGTCGCCAGGTGCGTTGGCTGCACACCGCCCTGCGCGAAACCGAGCGACGCTGTGATGCGCTGCTCGACTCCTCCACCGACGCCATCGCCTATGTCCACGAGGGCATGCACGTGCGCGCCAACCAGGCCTACCTCGACACCTTCGGCTACGAGAGCTTCGACGACCTGCTCGGCCTGCCCTTGCTGGACATGATCGACGCGGCGAACGCCGACGAAATGAAGACCCTGCTGCGCGGACAGGCACACCAGGGCAAGTTCCCCGCCCAGCTCAGCCTGCGCGCGCGACGCGCCGACGAAAGCCGTTTCGATGCCACCGTGGAGTTTGCCCCGGCCACGTTCGAGGGCGAGCGTTGCCTGCAGATCGTATTCCGCCGCCAGATGGTCGACCCGGCCGTGCTGGAACAGCTGCAGCGTGATGCGGTCACGGGGCTGTACAACCGCCAGCACATGCTGGTGCGCATCGACGACGCCGTCACCTCGGCCGCCAAGGGCAGGAAGGGTCAGTCGCTGCTGTTGATCGAGCCGGACAATTGGGCGTCGCTGGTCGGCGGCATCGGGCTGGGCAAGGCCGACGAACTGCTGGCCGGGTTCGCCGACCGCACACGCATGCTGCTGGGCGCCGAGGATATCGCCGGCATGCTGGCCGAACACACGCTTGGCGTCGTGCTCGATTCGCGCTCGGACGAGGCCATCCGCGACTGGATCGCCAAACTGCAGCACAGCATCAGCAGCGAAATATTCGATGCCGGGACGCGCTCGATCACGGTCACGGCCAGCGTCGGTGGCAGCCTGCTGGGCGAGAAGAACGCCAACAGCGAACTCCTGCTCAACCAGGCCAGCCACGCCCTGCGCACCGCCCAGAACCTCGGCGGTAGCCAGGTGGAAATTCACGACCCGGCGGCTCGCGAGAAAGCCGACGAGGAGCGTGAGCGCTACTGGCTGGAATTGCTGCAGCAGGCGCTGGCGAACAACGGCCTGGTGCTCTATCACCAGCAGACGATCAGCCTGCAGGATGCCGACGGCGAGTTCTCGGAGATCCTGCTGCGCATGAACGGCCCGCAGGGCGAGGTGTTGCCCGGTTTCTTCATGCCCATCGCCGAAAAGCACAACCTCACCGGCGCCATCGACCGCTGGGTGCTCGCCGAAGCCATTCGCATATTGCAGTCACGCGAGTCGCAGGACCAGCCGTCCACGTTCTTCGTCAAGCTTACCGCCGCCTCGCTGCAGGACGACACGATGTTGCCCTGGCTGGAAGAGCGCCTCGGCGCCGCCAGGCTGAAACACTGCCACCTGGTGCTCGAGATGACCGAGAGCAAGGTGATGACCCTGCTGCGTCCGGCCCAGGAGTTCGTCAAGGGCTGGAAGAAGCTTGGCGGCAGTTTCGCACTGGAGCAGTTCGGTTCGGGCCTGAACTCGTTCCAGTTGCTCAATCATATCGACGCGGATTACCTGAAGATCGACCGCAGCCACATGGCCGAGCTGCCGCAGCACGCCGACAGCCAGAAAAAAATCACCGAGATTTGCCAGCAGGCGCACGACCTCAATCGACTGACCATTGCCGAATGGGTCGAGGACGCCACCAGCACCTCGCTGCTGTTCTCCTGCGGCGTGGACTTTGTGCAGGGTAATTTTCTGCAGGTACCGCAGCGGTTGGAGTGACGGGATTCGGGATTCGGGATTCGGGAAAAAGCAGCGCACCGCTTTCGCAGGGCGGGCATGGCCCGCCGTCCCGCCCGCCAGAGCGCGCGACAAAAGCCGGCGGGCCGTGCCCGCGCTACGGTTCCGGTTGCGGTTGCGGGGTGGGTTCCCCACCGGCCCCACGATTCCACCCAGCAAAAACCCCCGCGGATCGCTCCGCGGGGGTTTTCATGCAGCCATTGCCGGCGAGCGGATTACTCGGCGGCGGCGGATGCAGCTGCGGCGGCCTTGGCACTCGCCTTGGCCGCAGCAGCAGCGGCGATGTCTTCCTTGATGCGGGCAGCCTTGCCTTCCAGGCCGCGCAGGTAATACAGCTTGGCGCCCCGCACCTTGCCCTTGCGCTTCACCGTCACCGACTCGATCTGCTGGCTGTGCGCCTGGAACACGCGCTCCACGCCCGTGCCGTGCGAGATCTTGCGCACGGTGAAGGCCGAATGCAGGCCGCGGTTGCGCTTGGCGATGACGATGCCCTCGAACGCCTGCACGCGCTCGCGGTTGCCTTCCTTCACCTTGACGTTGACCACCACGGTGTCGCCGGGGCCGAAGTCCGGCAGCTGGCGGGTGATCTGCTCGGATTCGAACTGTTCAATGATCTTGTTCATGGCGCACCTGTCGGTTCACTTTTGCGGTATCAAATCTGCGGCCGTCACTCGGCCGCCTCGTCGTGCCGTGCTGCTGCTGTGAAGCATGCTCACGGCGAAATTCATCCAGCAACGCACGGGATGCAGCATCCAGCGCGCGCTGTGACAGCAAGTCCGGCCGCCGCAGCCAGGTTCGTCCCAGCGATTGCTTGAGGCGCCAGCGGGCAATCGCCGCATGGTCACCGGACAGCAACACTTCCGGTACATCACCCAGCGCATCGTGCACCGGTCTTGCAAAGTGCGGACAATCGAGCAGGCCATCCGAGAATGAATCCTGCTCGGCCGATGCCGCGTCGTTCAACGCGCCATCCTGCAAGCGCCCGACCGCGTCGATGATCACCGCCGCGGCCAACTCACCGCCGGACAGCACATAATCGCCGATGGAAAGTTCCTCGTCGACCTCGTGCGCCAGCAGACGCTCGTCCACACCTTCATAACGTCCGCAGAGCAGGCCGATGCGTGGCAGTTTCGCCAGCGCCTCCACCCTGCCCTGCGTCAGCCGCGCTCCCTGCGGACTGAGATAAATCAGATGCACCGGTTCCGGTGCCGCCTCGCGCATGGCCGAAAGGGTCGTGCGCAAGGGCTCGATCATCATCACCATGCCCGGACCGCCGCCATACGAGCTGCTGTCCACGCTACGGTGTCTGTCGGTGGCGTAGTCGCGCGGATTCCAGGCTTTCACCTGCAGCAACTCGCGTTGCTGCGCGCGTCCCACCACACCAACGGCGGCACATTGGCGCACGAAGTCGGGAAACAGGCTGACGACATCGATGCGCATGATCCTTGTCCTTTTGCCGCGCACACCGGCGCGGTCAGAATTCGGGATCCCAGTCCACCACCATGCGCCCTGCGGACAAGTCCACCGAACGCACATACGAACCTTGGACGAAGGGGATCAGCCGCTCGCGCGCACCATCCCTGACCACCACCACATCGTTGGCACCGGTGGCGAACAGGTGATTGACCCGCCCCAGCTTCACGTCCTGCGTGGTGACCACCTCGAGTCCTTCGAGGTCGACCCAGTAATATTCATCCTTCGCGGGAGGGGGCAACTGCTCGCGGGCGACATGGATGTCGATACCGATCAGCGCTGCCGCCTGTTCGCGGTCGTCCACTCCGGGCAGTTGGGCCACCATGCCCTTGCCCTGCGTGCGACCTGTCACTCCCGAGATCTCCTTCTCCGCACCGGGCGCTGTGCCAAGCAGCCACGGCTGGTAGTCGAAGATCCGCATGCGCGGCTCGGCCCAGGATTCGATCTTGAGCCAGCCCTGCACGCCGTACAGCCCGACGATGCGCCCGATCAGGACGCGTCGACCGGCTGTCGTCATGCTCAGGCGACCGGCTGCAGCTTGCCGGCTTCCTTGACCAAGGCGGCGACCTTGTCGCTCAGCTGCGCACCCTTGCCCACCCACTCCTTGACGCGCTCGACGTTCAGCTCAAGGCGCTTGTCCTTGCCCGACGCCACCGGGTTGTAATAACCGATGTTCTCGATGTTGCGGCCGTCGCGCTTGCTGCGCTGATCGGTCACAACGACGTGGTAGAACGGACGGCCCTTGGCGCCACCGCGCGAAAGACGAATCTTGACCATGGTAAAACTCCGAAGTTGCCGAATGAACGGCAGGCACACGAGCGACGTGCGCGGTAAACGGGGCATTTTAGCGGGTTTTCGGGAAAAGGGAAGGGTTTGGAGGCGGAAACGGGGAACGGGGAACGGGGAACGGGGAAGATCGTAAATGCAAAGAGCTGAACACTGAACACCGAACACCCGCTCCCCGTTCTCGTCAGCGCATGGGCGGCAAGCCACCCATCCCACCCATGCCGCCCATCCCCTTCATCGCACCGCGCATCTGGCGCATCAAGCCCTTGCTGCCGCCCCGGCCCAGCTTGGACATCATCTTTTCCATCTGCATGTACTGCTTCAGCACGCGATTGACGTCGGCCGGCTGGGTGCCGGAGCCGCGCGCCACGCGGGCACGGCGCGAACCGTTCAGCAGATCCGGGTGGCGGCGCTCCTTGCTGGTCATCGAGTTGATGATCGCGATCATCTTGTTCATCTCGCCGTCGTTGACCTTGGACTTGACACTGTCCGGCAGGCTTGACACGCCGGGCAACTTGTCCATCAGGCCAGCCAGGCCACCCATGTTGCCCATCTGCTCCAGCTGATCCTTCATGTCGTTGAGGTCGAAGCGCTTGCCCTTCATCACCTTCTGGGCCAGCTTCTGCGCCTTGTCCTGGTCGACTTTGCGTTCGACCTCCTCGACCAGCGACAGCACGTCGCCCATGCCGAGGATGCGCTGCGCCAGGCGATCCGGATGGAACGGTTCCAGCGCGTCGCTCTTTTCGCCGGCACCGAGGAACTTGATCGGCTTGCCGGTGACATAGCGCACCGACAGCGCAGCGCCGCCGCGGGCATCGCCGTCGGTCTTGGTCAGGATGACGCCGGTCAGCGGCAGCGCCTCGTCGAACGCCCTGGCCGTGTTGGCGGCATCCTGGCCGGTCATCGAGTCGACCACGAACAGGGTCTCCACCGGCGTGATCGCCGCGTGCAGCGCCTTGATCTCGGCCATCATCGCCTCGTCCACATGCAGGCGACCGGCGGTATCGACGATCAGCACGTCGACCACTTCACGACGGGCCGCCGCGAGAGCAGCCTTGGCGATGGCAACCGGATCCTGGCCCACCTCGGACGGGAAGAACTTCACCCCGACCTGCTCGGCCAGCGTGCGCAGTTGCTCGATCGCGGCCGGACGGTACACGTCGCAACTGACCACCATCACCTTTTTCTTCTTGCGCTCGGTCAGCAGCCGCGCCAGCTTGGCCACCGTGGTGGTCTTGCCGGCACCCTGCAGGCCGGCCAGCAACACCACCGCCGGCGGCTGCTGCGCCAGGTTCAGTTCGGTGTTGGCGCTGCCCATCACCATGGTCAATTCGTCGCTGACCACTTTCACCAAGGCTTGGCCGGGCGACAGGCTCTTGACCACGTCCTGGCCCACAGCACGCACCTTGATCCGCTGGATCAAGGCCTGCACCACCGGCAGCGCGACATCGGCTTCCAGCAGGGCAATGCGTACTTCACGCAGCGCCTCGCGGATGTTCTCGTCGGTCAGCCGACCGCGCCCGCGCAGTCGGTTGACGGTGGTGGACAGGCGTTGGCTGAGCGACTCAAACATGGCATGGAGATCAAAGTACGGAGACGCTCAAGTATAGCGGACGCGGCAAATGCCCATGCCTCCATCACCGTCATGCCCGGCGTGCAGGATGGGTTGGCCCACCATCCTCCATTTGTGTTTCTACCGCCCAAGCTCCTGGCCTGCCTTGATCCACGCGGCGATGTCGTGGAGGACCTTTGCATCCACATGCCCGGCGACGCCGTAGTCGGCCGGGGATGGCGGATTGCCGGCGGGCATGAACAGGTGGCTGAGGCCTGGATATTCGATCAGTTTCACGCGTGGGTTGCCTGCAAACGTCTTTTTCCACACCGCGAAGTTGTCCTTCGACAACACCTGGTAGTCGCCGCTGCCCTGCAGTATCAGCATCGGCTCGGTCAGCGATTGGGCTGCCGCCACCGCGTGGTAGTCGCGCAGGTCCAGCCAATAGCTGGCCGGCGCGTGGAAGAACAGGCCCGCCGGCGGGTGCGCCGGATCCGCGTGCGCCAGCGCATCGCGCGCCTCGATGACGGGTGCCACCAGTTTGTCCAGGGTCGCCGTCGGCAGGTGCTGCACGCGGGCGATGTAGCGCATCTGGCGCACGATCAAGTCGAAATCCAACGCCACCGGCGCGGCCAGCATGATGACGCCGGCCAGTTGCGGGTCACGCTTGCCGATGCGCGGTGCCATGTAGGCACCCAGGCTGTGACCCAGCACGAACACGCGTCGCGGATCGACCTGCTTTTGCTGATGCAGCAAATGCAGCGCCGTCAGTGCATCGTCGGTGACTTCGTCATCGACGGTGATGGGCTTGCCCGCCATCTCCCGGCCATAAGTCAAGGTACGTTTGTCGTAACGCAGCGACGCAATGCCGGCCGCCGCCAGACCGTCGGCGATATCGCGCAACGGCTTGTTCGGGCCGATCGTCTCATCGCGATCCTCTGGCCCGGAACCGGCCACCAGCACCACCGCCGGAAACGGCCCCTTGCCGGCGGGTAGCGTCAATACGCCCTGCAACGGCCCCGGTGGCGAGCTCACCGCCAATGGCTGGATCCGCACGCCGTTGGCCTCGACATACGCCTTTACCGGGGACAGTCGCGACTTGCCCGATGCCGCACCACCGGTGGTGGCGGGCTGAAACAGGAAGGTGGTGATCCGGTCCTGCGCGTCGCAGGCGACCACGAAATTCAGCGGGGCATTCGCGAAGGTCACCCGCGTGACCACGCGCGAATGGCCGTCGGCGGTCTGCCGTTGCGGCACGGCATGTTTCTGGTACGCACCCGCCTTGGCCTGCAGCTGACCCCAGACCTGCTCGAGTCTGGCGGCATCCAGCGCCTGCGCGTCGGTGGGACTGAAATCCTTGCGCGCGCCGGCGTAATCGCCGCGCACGAGCGCGTCCAGCGAGGCGGCGGAATGGGCCATGCACGCCTCCGTGGGCCGTGCTGCAGCCTGCGCCGCCACCGCCAAACCCAGCAGCCCAGCCATCATCAAACCCTTCGATCGCTTGAACATGTGCGCTCTCCTCCTCAGTCAACGACTGCCTTCCAGCCGCAAATGGATGAAGTACGAATACCCCGCCGTAATCAGCAGAATCGCCAGCGTCAGTATCAGCAGCAGCCAGGGCGTGGGGTCGATCACGGCAGCAATCATCATCAGCAGACCGCCCAGCATGAATACCCAACCACCGAACCGGTGCGTGCGTTCCCACACCGCATCGCTCGCCAGCGTCCATGGCGTGCGGATGCCGATGAAGAAGTTGCGACGCAGCTTGCCCAAGTAGTTGCCGAGCAACATGTACAGCACACCGACCGCGAACATGACGATCATCGGTATCGAGACGGCATAGCCGGCCCCGGCCAGCAGGATGGCTACGCCGATCACCAGCACGAACCCCTGCGCGACCAGCGTCAGGATTCCCCAAATCCCGACGAATGGTTTGATCGCGAACTGACGCGGCGAGATCACCGGCAGTAGCCAGGTGAGTCCGGCGAACACCACGATCATCAGCGGCCACATTGCCGCCGCCCAGAACCGCGGCAGGTGATCGTTGACCTGACCATGCAAGTTCCAGTGCGTGGGCACCTGCGCCGGCAGTCGTGGATACAGCCACACCCCAACCCCGATCGAAATCACCAGGAACACCAGCGAAACCAGAAAACCGCGTTTCAAATTCATGCTTTGGGTCCTGCTCCAGGCTTGCCGGGAAACATGTCGAAAAGCATCCGCGCCAGATCCTCCAACACGGTGCTGTTGAGCGAATAGACGATGAACTGACCCTGCCGCTCGGTGCGCACCAGATCGGCCTGCTTGAGCACGGAAAAATGATGCGACAGCGAGGCGGCGGTCATATCGAACGCCGCGCCGATCTCGCCCGCACTCAGCGCCCCGCCCTGCAGTCGCTTGAGGATCGCGCGACGGGT
Organism: Rhodanobacter sp.; assembly: GCA_035655635.1. GTDB lineage: Bacteria > Pseudomonadota > Gammaproteobacteria > Xanthomonadales > Rhodanobacteraceae > Rhodanobacter. Next base: position 8,438 of record DASRUB010000087.1, read on the forward strand.
CGGGTCGGCCATCGCCTTGAATACGGCTTGTTGCTTCATCGGGGGCTTGCTTGCACAGTCACGATATGCAGATATTTAGACAAGTATCTAAATATTGCAAGTGCCGAATTCTGGCTGACGTCCTGTTCTGTGTATTAGGTGGGGATGATCGGTGCGGCCGCGGACGGGACAATGGTGCAAACCCGCGTCCGCGTATCGGCGGTGGCGCACGATCCTTCCCGATCCGGTCGAAGCGGATTTGGCCATAACGATGCTGGATCGCCGACAGTCGCGGCTATCCGCGCGCCCGGATCGGCGCGCACCGTCTTGCCGAATCCCGCATTCACCTGCCCGCAGCGCTGTGCCACACTTGCGTGTCATGTCGCTGACCATTCCCACCCTGCTGGCCATCGTGTTCTATCTGGCCGCCACCAGCCTGCTGGCCGCGCCGCTGACGGGTTGCCCACGCACGCCGCGACGACTTGGCCTGGTTACCGCCACGGCGGCGGTCCTGCTGCACGCCGCGGTCCTGCTGGGTGCACATGGCGGCCGGCTTGATCTGCATTTCTTCGCGGCGCTGTCGCTGGTGGCGTGCGTGGTCGGCGCCCTGACCCTGCTGGTGAACCTTTCGCGACCGGTGGTCGGGCTCGGCGTCATCGTGTTCCCGCTGGCGGCGTTGTTGCTGGCCCTGGACGTATTCCTGGCGCCACCGACCACACCCAAGCCGATCGACTGGCAGATCCAGCTGCACGTGGTGATCGCACTGCTTGCCTATAGCGTGCTGTCGATCGCCGCCGTGCTGGCGCTGCTGCTGGCGGCACAGGAACGTGCGTTGCGCTCACGTCGGCCGGGGCTGCTGGTGCGCGCGTTGCCGCCGCTGACCCAGACCGAAGCGTTGTTGTTCCGCTTGATCGGTGCTGGTTTCGCCTTGCTCACCCTGACCCTGCTGAGCGGCCTGCTGTTCATCGCCAATATCCGCGCGCAACACCTGGTGCACACCACCGTGCTGAGCGTCGTCGCGTGGCTGATTTTCGGTGCGCTGTTGTGGGGCCGCTGGCGTCATGGCTGGCGCGGGCGCAGCGCGGTCAACCTCACCCTGGCCGGCATGGCGGTGCTGGGGCTGGCGTTCTTCGGCTCGAAATTCGTGCTGGAAGTGATCCTGCACCGCACGATGGGTTGAGCGCGCCGGGCTGGTCCAGGCTCTCAGTGGCAGGCGTCGATCGCCTCGCTCAACCGCTCCACGCCGACCACCTCCATCTCGCCGACCTTGCCCTTCTTCGGCGCATTCGCCTTGGGCACGATCGCGCGGCGGAAACCGTGGTGGGCCGCCTCCTTGAGCCGTTCTTCGCCATTGGGCACCGGACGGATCTCGCCCGAAAGGCCCACCTCGCCAAAGGTGACCATGTGTTCGGGCAGCGGCCGATCGCGCAGGCTCGACAACACGGCCAGCAGCACCGGCAGATCCGCGGCGGTTTCCTGCACGCGGATGCCGCCGACCACGTTGACATACACATCCTGGTCATAGGCCGCCACGCCGCCGTGCCGATGCAGCACCGCCAGCAGCATCGCCAGCCGGTTCTGCTCCAGGCCCAGGGTGACCCGGCGCGGATTGCCGAGCGAGGACTGGTCGACCAGCGCCTGCACCTCGACCAACAGCGGGCGGGTGCCTTCACGGGTGACCATGACGGCACTGCCGGAGGTCGGCCCCGCATGGTTGGACAGGAAGATGGCCGAGGGGTTGGGTACCTCGCGCAAACCCCTGTCGGACATGGCGAACACACCCAGCTCATTGACCGCGCCGAAGCGGTTCTTGAACGCGCGCAGTACGCGGAAACGGCTGCCCGATTCGCCTTCGAAATAGAGCACGGCATCGACCATGTGCTCAAGCACGCGCGGGCCGGCAATGCCGCCTTCCTTGGTGACATGGCCGACCAGGAACACCGAGGTACCGGTTTCCTTGGCGAAGCGCGTCAGCTTGGCCGCCGCCTCGCGCACCTGCGACACCGAACCCGGCGCCGCCGCGAGCAATTCGGTCCAGATCGTCTGGATCGAATCGATCACCAGCACCTTCGGCCGCGTCGCCATCGCCTGTTCGAGGATGCGCTCGATACAAGTTTCCGCCAGCGCCTGCAGCGGCTCCAGCGGCAGGCCGAGACGTTGCGCCCGCGCCGCCACCTGGGCCAGCGACTCCTCGCCGGTGACATAGACACTGGGCAGATGCAGGCCCAGCGTGCCGAGCACCTGCAACAGCAGCGTCGATTTGCCGATGCCCGGATCGCCGCCGATCAGCACCACCGAACCTTGCACCAGGCCGCCCCCAAGCACCCGGTCCAGTTCGCCAATGCCGGTCAACGTGCGCGCCTCGGTGGTCAGCATCACCTCGGTCAACGGCGTGATCTTCGGCGCGCCCGCGGCGGCACCGGCATAGCTGGAACGCTGCGCGCCCACCGACGCCTTGCCCGCCGTGGCCGGCTCCAGCACGATCGCGCTGAGCGTGTTCCACACCCCGCACTCGACGCATTGCCCTTGCCACTTGTTGTGCTCGGCGCCGCACTCGGTGCAGACGTAGGCGGTCTTGGCTTTTGCCATCAGTTGTCTATCCTGTTCTGCGTGGATGTGTCGGTGCCATCGAGCAGGGCGTCCAGGCCGCGCGCGGCGTCCCATAGGCGGATGACTTCCACATGTGCGGGCATCGCCATGTAGTAGACGAGGATGCGCTCGAAGTGTCGCAAGGGATGAAACCGCAGTGGCGCCGGCAATTCCGGAAACAACGCGGCGTGGCGCGTCGATCCACTGACGGGTTGCCGAGCGATCAGATCGAACGTGGCCGCCAGCGCATCGATGAATTTCAACTCCAGCGCGGGGCCGCCTTCGGCCGCGTAATAAGCCGCGATATCGACGGCATCCTTTTCGGCGGCGGGACGCCAGACCATCGGACGCGGGTTCACTTCGCGGTGCGGTCGCGCGCGCGCTTGCGCGCCTGTCTGAACCAGGCGTCATCCACTCGAACGGCCGGGCCGGACGCCAGACCTTCGGCGATCAGACCGCGCAGATGCTCCTCGGCGTTGCGCTTCTGGCGGTCGCGGATCAGCTCCCGCACGTAGTCCGAGGTACTGGAAAAACCGCCATCGCGCACTTGCTGGTCGACGAAGCGCTTCAGCGGCTCGGTCAGGGAAATATTCATGGTGGCAGGCATGGCAACCTCGTTTGGCAATTATTGCCAAGACAGTCTAGGAGCCCGCGTTAGCGAAACGCAAGCGGCAACCCACCCGCCTCTTGACTCCGATATTGGGGTCAGGCGGCCGGCTTGGCGGGACAGCTCCACATCCGCCAGCGGCCGCTGCGCAGCGGAACCGATGCCGACCATTCTGGTGACGTCACCAAAATGATCGGCGAGCCGGAGTTCACCCAGATAGGGCGGCAAAGGACTCAGCTGTCATCTTCCACGAACAGCACGCGGCGGGTCATGCCGCAGGTGAGATCGTAGGAAATCGAGCCAGCCTGCGCCGCGATGGCTTCGACCGGCAGTTCTGGACCCCACAGCACCACGCGATCACCGATGCCTGCGTCGGGTGCGTTGCGCAGGTCGAGGGTGATCAGGTCCATCGACACGCGTCCGATCAGCGGCACGCGTCGCTCGCCGACCAGCACCGACGTGCCGGCGGCGGCACTGCGCGGGTAGCCATCGCCGTAGCCCACGGCGGCAACACCGACGGGCATGTCTTCGGGACAGGTCCAGGTGCCGTTGTAACCAATCCGCTCGCCCTTGCCGATGCGATTGACCGCGAGCAACCGCGTGCTCAGGGTCATCGCCGGACGGAAGCCGAAATCAGCGCCGCTCTTGCCGTCGACCACGGACAAGCCGTACAGCAAACCGCCCGTGCGCACCCAGTCGCCACGCGCGTCAGGCCAGCCGAGTACGGCGGCGGAGTTGGACAGCGAACGCGGCCCGCGGAACTGCCCGGTCACCGCGGCAAAACAGGCGATCTGCGCAGGCGTCTGTGCGCCATCGAAAAGCTCGGAATCGGAAAAGTGCGTGAGCAGGCCGATTTCGGGATCGATGCCGACCATGCTGGCAAGTCGCGCATGCACGGTGGCAACGCGTTCGGGAGCGAACCCGAGCCGGTGCATGCCGCTGTCGACCTTCAGCCATACGCGCAAGCGCCCTCGAGCCGGTGATGTCTCGGCCAACCAGGTCAGTTGCGTATCATGGTGGATCGTCGCGTCGAGCTGCAGGCGCTGCATCTCGGCGATATCGCCGGCGTTGTCGGGCCCTGACAACACCACGATGCGTTGCCGATGCCCCGCCGCGCGCAGACGCAAACCATCGCCCAGCGCCGCCACCGCGAATGCGTCGGCCTCCTGGTCCAGTGCGCGCGCCACGCGCTCCAGCCCGTGCCCGTAGGCGTCGGCCTTGACCACCGCCATCACCTTCGCCGGCGCCGCCAGTGCCTTCAGTCGCGCCAGGTTGTGGCGCAGTGCGCCCAGGTGGATGGTGGCGACGGTGGTGCGGCTCATTGGACCCGGGATTCGGGATTCGGGATTCGGGATTCGTCAAAAGCGGGTGGTCCGACAGCATTCGCGGGACAGCATGACTGTGCAGGAACCGGGGAGCGCCACGAATCGCCCGTGGAGCGTCGGCTCGAACGAATCCCGAATCCCGAATCACGAATCCCGGCCTTCAATCGAATCCCCCCACGAACGAATCCGGCGCGTAGTTCACGAACTTCGTGTAGTGGCCGATGAAGGTCAGCTTGCAGGTGTCGGTGGGGCCGTTGCGCTGCTTGCCGATGATGATCTCGGCGATGCCCTTGTCAGCCGATTCCTTGTTGTAGTACTCGTCGCGGTAGATGAACATGATCACGTCGGCGTCCTGTTCGATCGCGCCCGATTCGCGCAGGTCGGACATCATCGGGCGCTTGTCGGCACGCTGTTCCAGCGAGCGGTTCAACTGCGACAGCGCGACCACCGGCACGTTCAGCTCCTTGGCCAGGCCTTTCAGTGAACGCGAAATTTCTGAAATTTCGGTGGCACGATTCTCCTTGTTGCCGGGCACCTGCATCAGCTGCAGGTAATCGATCACGATCAAGCCGAGGCCGCCGTGTTCCCGATGCAGCCGGCGCGCGCGCGAGCGCAGTTCCACCGGCGACAGGCTGGGTGTGTCGTCGATGAAGATCTTCGCATCCGAGAGCAGTGCGATCGCATTGGACACGCGCGGCCAGTCCTCTTCTTCCAGCGTACCGTTGCGCAGGTGCTGCTGGTGAATGCGGCCCACCGAGGAAATCAGGCGGAACGCCAGTTGCGAGGAGGACATTTCCATCGAGAACACCACCACCGCCTTCTTGCCGCCCAGTGCGGCGGTCTCGGCGATGTTCAGCGCGAACGCGGTCTTGCCCATCGACGGACGCGCCGCCACGATGATCAGGTCAGACGGTTGCAGGCCGGACGTGAGTTCATCCAGATCGGTAAACCCGGTGCTGACGCCGGTAAGCTGGCCGCGGTTCTGGTAGCGCTCGGTAAGCAGCTTGAACGCGTCCTTGACCGCGTCGCGCATCGAGACCGAGTCTTTCTTGCCGCGCGCGCCGGACTCGGCAATGTGGAACACGCGCTGCTCGGCGCTTTCCAGCACCTCCTGCACGCTTTTGCCTTCGGGCCGGTAGCCGTCCTCGGTGATCGAGGTGCCCGCGTCGATCAGCTGACGCATCACCGACTTCTCGCGCACGATCTCGGCATACGCCGCGATG
>DASRUB010000088.1:0-5445 GCA_035655635.1 Rhodanobacter sp.
TGGCGCAACAGGCAACTCCGTCAAGGCTCGCCGCTGCGACAATCCCCGATCCAATCTGCACCGATTCAATCTGCACAAGGGAGGCTCCATGACGAAGCCCTGGACCATCGCCACTGCCCGCCACACCTATGCCGTGCCCACCTGGGGCGACGGCTACGCCGATATCGATGATGCCGGCGATCTCGTGATGCGCCCGCGTGGCGTCGGCGGACCCACGCTGTCGCTGCCCGCCATCGTCGAGCGGGCCTGCGCCGACGGTCTGCGTCTGCCGCTGCTGGTGCGCTTTCCCGATATCCTCGCCGATCGCCTGGCACGTCTGCAGGGCGCGTTTGCGCGTGCGATCGCCGAACACGACTATGCCGGTGGCTACACCGCGATCTATCCGATCAAGGTCAACCAGCAACGCGGCGTGGCCGGTGAGTTGGTCGCAGCCGGCACCCAGGGATTCGGTCTGGAGGCGGGATCCAAGCCGGAGCTGATGGCGGTGCTGGCGATGGCGCGGCCCGGTTCCATCGTGATCTGCAATGGCTACAAGGATCGCGAGTACATCCGCCTGGCGCTGATCGGCAGGAAGCTCGGCTTGCGCGTGCACATCGTGATCGAGAAGTTGTCCGAGCTGGCGCATGTGTTCAGCGAAGCGAAGGCGCTGGGGGTGGAGCCGTTGCTGGGCGTGCGCGTGCGGCTGGCGTCGATCGGTGCCGGCAAGTGGCAGAACACTGGCGGCGACAAGGGCAAGTTCGGCCTGTCGCCGAACCAGGTGCTCAGCTTGATCGAGCGGCTCGAGACGGCCGGCCTCAAGCACACGCTGAAGCTCCAGCATTTCCACATGGGCTCGCAGATTTCCAACGTACGCGACATCGCCAACGGCATGCGCGAGGCCACGCGCTACTTCATCGAATTGTGCCGGATGGGCGTGCCGCTGGAAATCGTCGACGTGGGCGGCGGCCTGGGCGTGGACTACGAAGGTACCCGCTCGCGCAGCCACAACTCGATCAACTATTCGCTCGAACAATACGCGGCGACCATCGTGCAGTCGCTGGCCGAGGCGGTGGTGGCCGAAGGCTTGGCCGCGCCGCATATCCTCACCGAAGCCGGTCGGGCGATGACGGCACATCACGCGGTGTTGGTGGTCAACGTGACCGAGGTCGAGCCGGTGCCCGCCGGCAGCATGCCACCGCCGCTCCTGGATGAGCCGAGCGTGCTGCGCCACCTGCGCGAAGTGCACGCGGCACTGGACGAGCGCCCGCCGCTGGAGCTGCTCCACGAAGCCCAGCATCATCTGTCCGAAGGCCAGTCGCTGTATGCGCTGGGCCAGTTGTCCCTGGCTGATCGCGCGCGGCTGGACGAGATGTTCTACGCCATCGCCAATGCCGTGCGCACGCGCCTGCTGCCGGCCGAGCGCGCGCACCGCCAGGCGCTGGACGAGCTGGACGAGAAGCTGGTCGACAAGTATTTCGCCAATTTCTCGGTGTTCGAATCGATCCCCGATGTCTGGGCGATCGACCAGATCTTCCCGATCGCACCGATCGCCCGGCTCGGCGAGGAGCCGACCCGACGCGGCGTGATCGTCGACCTCACCTGCGATTCGGACGGGCGCATCGACCATTACGTGGAGGCCAACGGCGTGGACGTCAGCCTGCCGCTGCACGCGCTCAGGGATGGCGAAAGCTATCGGCTCGGTATCTTCATGGTCGGCGCCTATCAGGAAACCCTGGGCGACATCCACAACCTGTTCGGCGACACCGATGCGGTCAACGTGCGCGTCGCCGGCGACAGTTACGTGTTCGACCACAAGCGCCGCGGCGACACCACCGACCTGATGCTCGACTATGTCGGCTACGACCTGGAGGCGCTGCGCCAGAGCTACCGCGAGCGCATCGCCAGCGCCGGCGTGACCGGTGCCGAAGCCGCGCAGTTGTACGACGCGCTCAACGGCGGGCTGACCGCCTACACCTACCTCGCCGAAGATACGCACTGAAACCCGCGTAGGAGCCCGCTCGCGGGCGATGCTTTTGCTCTGATGTTCTTTATGAAGATTCTAGAACAACAGCATCGCCCGCCAGCGGGCTCCTACACACGGGAATCACCGCCTTACGCACACAGGAGCAGCACATGACAAGTCTCAACGGCAAGGTGGCCCTGATCACCGGCGCGGCCAGCGGCCTGGGCAAGGCGATTGCCGAGCTGTACGCGCAACATGGCGCCAGCGTGGCGATCGCCGATATCAACCAGGCGGCTGCGGACCAGGTTGCCAGCGGGATCAACGCCGCCGGCGGCAAGGCGATCGGCGTGGCGATGGACGTCACCAGCGAGGACGCGGTCAACGCCGGTACCGACAAGGTCGTCGAGGCCTTCGGCGCGCTCGACATCCTGATCTCCAACGCCGGCGTGCAGATCATCAACCCGATCGATCAGTTGGCCTTCGCCGACTGGAAAAAGATGCTGGCGATCCACCTCGACGGTGGCTTCCTCACGACCAAGGCCGCGCTGAAGCACATGTACAAAGACGACCGCGGCGGCATCGTGATCTACATGGGCTCGGTGCACTCGCACGAGGCCTCGAAACTGAAGGCGCCCTACGTCACCGCCAAGCACGGCCTGCTCGGCCTGGCCCGCACGCTGGCCAAAGAGGGCGCGCCGCACCACGTGCGCTCGCACGTGATCTGCCCCGGCTTCGTGCGCACGCCGCTGGTCGAGCGGCAGATTCCCGAGCAAGCGAAGGAACTCGACATCAGCGAGGACGAGGTGATCCGCAATGTGATGCTGAAGGACACCGTCGATGCGACGTTCACCACGCTCGAGGACATCGCACAGACTGCGCTGTACCTAGCCACCTTCCCGTCCGCCGCGCTGACCGGTCAGTCGATCGTGGTCAGCCACGGCTGGTTTATGCAGTAGACCGGGGACCAGGGACCAGGGACCGGGGACCAAGAGCTTGCGCGCCGCTGCTTTTCTGGTCCCCGGTCCCCGGTCCCGTTTCAATCCCGGTACACCTGCAGCCCGGCGGCCGACTGGCTGACCGGCATCACCTCGATGCGGCCGATGTTGAGGTGCGGCGGCAGGTTGGCGATCCACCAGATGGTGTCGGCAATGTCGCTGCCGGTGATCGGGTGGGCGCCCGCATAGAGCTTGTTCGAGGCGGCCTGGTCACCGCCGGTGCGCACCAGGGTGAACTCGGTCTCGGCCATGCCTGGCTCGATCGAGGTCACCCGCACACCAGTGCCGTGCAGGTCGCTGCGCAGGTTCTGCGAGAACTGGGTGACGAAGGCCTTGGTGGCGCCGTATACGTTGCCGCCGCGATAGGCGTAGCTGCCGGCAATCGAGCTGATGTTGACGATTGCGCCGCGGCGCTCGATCAGCTGCGGCAGCAGCAGGTGGGTCAGCGACACCAGCGCGGTAACGTTGGTGTCGATCATCTGCTTCCACTGCGTCAGGTCGGCCTGCTGCGCCGGCGCGGTTCCGAGTGCCAGGCCGGCGTTGTTCACCAGCAGGTCGATATCGGCGAAGTCCGCCGGCAGGGACGCGTGAGCCGCGCGCATGGCCGCCTCGTCGCGCATGTCGAACGCGCTGGCATGCACGTTGGCGGCGCCATGCTTTTCAACCAGTTGCTGCAGTCGATCCGCACGGCGGCCGCTGGCGATCACGCGCCAGCCGCCAGCGACCAGCCGCTCCACGGTAGCGGCGCCGAATCCGGCGGTGGCTCCGGTGATCCAGGCGGTCTTGCCAGCCATGCCGTTACTTCCCTTCCTTCAGGGCAATCGCCGGGATACCGACGCTGGCCAGTTTTTGCTTGGTGGTTTCCAGTTCGGTCGCCGAACGGAACGGGCCGAGCCGGACGCGGTGGTAGGTCTGGCCACCAACGTCCACGGTCTGCACGTTGGCGACGAAACCCTGCAGCGCCAGCTTGGCTTTCTGCGCTTCGGCGGCGGACGCGCTGGGGAACGCGCCAACCTGCAGCAGATAGCCGCCACCGTCGGTCGACGGGGCTACCGATTCGGCCGGGGCGGCGGTAACAGTGCGGACGGCCACGCCGGGCTCATTGGCTGGCGCGGACGGCGTCTGGCTCTGCCGCGTCTGCTCGGCCTTGGCCTGCGCGCTGATTTCGGCGTCCGGAATGCGAACCTCCTTCTCCGACAGCACCGAGTAGAAGTCGTATTGCGGCTTCTTCGGCGTGCTGTCGGTGGCGGCCGGTTCCAGCACGCCTGGGTCGCTGCCGCGCTGGGCGGTGGCCTGCGGGTTGGCTTGCGGCCCGGCCGGTTTGCGCAGGCTGGTGAACAGGCTGCCGCGCATCACCAGCGCCATCAGGATCGCGCCGATCAGCACGCCGATCACCGCATAACCCCAGCCCGGGAACCCGTTGCCGCCGTTGCGAACGGCCTGCCGACCCTTGCCCTTGCGTGCTGCCATTACATCTTCTCCGGGGCGCTCAGGCCCAACAATGTCAGACCATTCTTCAACACTTGCCGCGTCGCCACCACTAGCGCCAATCGCGCGTTGCGCAGCGCGGCGTCCTCGACCAGGAATTGGTGCGAGTTGTAGTAGGTGTGGAACGCGTTGGCCAGCTCACGCAGCCAGTTGGCGATCAGGTGCGGCTCCAGGTTGCTGGCGGCGGTCTCGACCTGCTCGGGATATTTGGACAACTCGGCGAGCAGAATCTGCTCGTGTTCGTTGTCCAGGCGCTGCAACTGGACGAGTCCATCGGCGAGGTCGAACGCAAAGCCCTTCTCCGGGACCTGGCGCAGCACGCTGCACACGCGGGCGTGCGCGTACTGGATGTAGTAGACCGGGTTGTCGTTCGACTGGGAACGGGCCAGGTCGACATCGAACACCAGCTGCGAGTCGCTCTTGCGCGCGATCAGGAAGTAACGCGTGGCGTCGCGGCCGACTTCGTCGATCAGCTCGCGCAGCGTCACATAGCTGCCGGCGCGCTTGGAGATCTTCACCTCCTCGCCGCCGCGCATCACCGTCACCATCTGGTACAGCATGTAGTCGGGCCAACCCTTGGGGATGCCGCAGTCCAGCGCCTGCAGGCCGGCTTTCACGCGGGCCAGCGAACCGTGGTGGTCCGAGCCCAGCACGGTCACGGCGTGACCATAGCCGCGCTGCCACTTGCTCAGGTGATAGGCGACGTCGGGCACGAAGTAGGTGTAGGTGCCGTCGGACTTGCGCATGACGCGGTCCTTGTCGTCACCGTAGTCGGTGCTGCGCAGCCACAGGGCCCCGTCGTGCTCGTAGGTCTTGCCCGCCTCGACCAGGCGCGCCACCGTCGCCTCGACCCGGCCGCTGGCGTAGAGGCTCGACTCGAGGTAGTAGCTGTCGAAGCGCACGCCGAAGGCGGCGAGATCGAGATCCTGCTCGTGGCGCAGGTAGGCAACGGCGAAGCTGCGGATGCCTTCGAGGTCGTCGATCCGGCCGGAAGCCGTGAACGCGCGATCGTCTGCGCGC
>DASRUB010000089.1:0-7545 GCA_035655635.1 Rhodanobacter sp.
TCGTGGTCGGCAACGCGATGACGCGGGGCAATCCGGCGGTGGAATACATGCTCGATGCGCGCCTGCGCTACATCTCCGGCCCGCAGTGGCTGGGCGAGACGGTGCTGGCCGATCGCGACGTGCTGGCCGTGGCCGGCACCCATGGCAAGACCACCACCACCAGTCTGCTGGCGCATTTGCTGGAAAGCGCGGGGATGGCACCGGGGTTTCTGGTTGGCGGGGTGCCGGGGAATTTTGGGGTGTCGGCCAGGCTGGGGGGGAGAAAAGGGGGTCAGAGTCAGTTTTCCGAAACATCCGCCGAAAACCGGAAGCCACAGAAAACTGACTCTGACCCCCTTTTGCCTTTTGTTATTGAGGCGGACGAGTACGACACCGCCTTTTTCGACAAGCGCTCCAAGTTCGTGCATTACCACCCGCGCATTGCCATCCTCAACAACCTCGAATACGACCACGCGGACATCTTCCCCGACGTGGCCGCGATCCAGCGCCAGTTCCATCACCTGGTGCGCACGGTGCCGGGCAACGGCCGGCTGATCGTCAACGCGCATGACGAACGGTTGGCGGAGGTGTTGGCGATGGGTTGCTGGACGCCGGTGGAGACCTTCGGCATCGGCACGGGCGACTGGCAGGCCCGCCTGCTCGAAGCGGATGGCTCGGCCTTCACCGTGCACCACGCCGGGCGGCTGATCGGCGAGATTCGCTGGTCGCTGCTGGGGCGGCACAGCGTGATGAATGCGCTGGCGGCGCTGGCGGCGGCCGCGGCAGCGGGCGCGGATCCGCACACCCTGTTGTCGGCCTTTGCTACCTTCGAGAGCGTCAAACGCCGGATGGAACTGATCGGCGAGGTCGGCGGCGTGCGTGTCTACGACGATTTCGCCCATCATCCCACGGCGATCGCCGCTACCTTGGCCGGCCTGCGCGCGAAGGTGGGCGACGCACGCATCTGGGTGGCGCTGGAGCCGCGTTCGAACTCGATGCGCCAGGGTGCGCACGCGGCGGCGCTGGCACCGTCGCTGGCCGATGCCGACGAAGTGATGTTCCTGCAGCGCCCCGAGTTGTCCTGGGATGCTGCCGCCGTCACCACGGCACTGGCTGGCCACGGCACTACGGTGCCCACAGTGGATGCCTTGATCACCATCCTGCGTGCTCAGGTACAACCGGGTGATCAGGTGATCTTCATGTCCAACGGCGGATTCGAGGCGGCCCCAAGACGCTTTGTCGAGAGCCTGCGCGGCGCTTGAATCCTGTTCGTGGCAACGCTCGCAGACCGCGCTTGCCGGGCCTGGTTACACTCGAAGGATGGCCACCGGATCCGCCCTCGTCGACATGCCGCTGTTTCCACTCGGATCAGTGCTGTTCCCCGGTGGCCGTCTGCACTTGCGCATTTTCGAACCCCGCTATCTGGACCTGGTGCGTGAATGCAGCCGCAACGGCAGCGCGTTTGGTGTGTGCCTGATCCTCGCCGGACACGAGACGGGCGAGCCGGCCGTACCTGCGGCGATCGGCACGTTGGCGCGGATCAGCGACTTCCACCGCGATGAGGATGGCTTGCTGGGTATCGTGGCCGAGGGCGGTTCGCGCTTTCGCGTGGCGTGCAGCCGGGTGCGTGCCGACGGCCTGCTGCGCGGCGACGCCAGGCTATGGCCGGGCGAACCGGCAATCGAGGTGCCAGTGGAGTTCGCCTTGCTGCAGAGCATCCTCGAACGCCTGATCGAGACAATGGCACCACACTGGCGGCTGGCTCCGCGCGGCAACTACGAGGACGCCAGCTGGCTGGGTTTTCGCCTGGCCGAACTGTTGCCGCTGCATTGCAGCGAACAGCAGCGCATGTTGGAACTGACTGATCCGCTGCAACGGCTGGCGGAATTGCGCGATATCCTGCCGCGCTTCCAGAAGCCCTGAGAGGTTGTGGATTTTTCAACCTCTCAGGCCGGACACGGATGGCCGGACGCGGATCAGGCGCGCAAGTGCCTGATCCGCGTGAGCGAGTCCAGACCGTGCGCCGGACCCGCGATAGAGGAAAACCACGGGAAGTGGTTTTCCTCCCAAGCTCCGAGGTGCGTGGCCCGCTAGACTGGAGATCTTTCCTACGGAGCCAAACGCATGGGCACCCTGGCTGGCAAGACCCTGTTCATCACCGGCGCCTCGCGCGGTATCGGTCTGGCGATCGCGCTGCGCGCTGCGCGCGATGGTGCCAACATCGTGATCGCGGCCAAGAGTGCGGTACCCAATCCCAAGTTGCCCGGCACCATCCACACCGCCGCCGCCGAGGTCGAGGCTGCCGGCGGCAAGGCGCTGGCCCTGCAGGTGGACATTCGCGAAGAGAGCGAAGTCCGCGCGGCGGCAGCCCAGGCGGCGGAGCGCTTCGGCGGCATCGACATCGTGGTCAACAACGCCAGCGCTATCTGGCTGGCCGGTACCGCCGAGACGCCGATGAAGCGCTACGACCTGATGCAGCAGGTCAACAGCCGCGGCACCTTCCTGGTCACCCAGACCTGCCTGCCGTACCTGAAACAGGCGGACAACCCGCATGTGCTAATGCTGTCGCCGCCGCCAAACCTCGATCCCAAATGGTTCGCGCGGCACACCGCCTACACCATGGCGAAGTACGGGATGAGCCTGTGCGTGCTGGGCATGAGTGCGGAATTCGCCGAGCTGGGCATCGCGGTGAATGCCTTGTGGCCACGCACGGTCATTGCCACGGCAGCGATCGGCATGATCGAGGGAGTGAAGGCCGAGCAGTGTCGCAAGCCGGACATCGTGGCCGATGCTGCGCACGCGATCCTGACGCGGCCATCGCGCGAATACACCGGCCATTTCGCGATCGACGACGAGGTGTTGCGCGAAGCCGGTGTGACCGATTTCGACCACTACGCCGTGGAGCCCGGGGCGCCGCTGCTGCCAGACCTGTTCCTGGACTGATTGCCATGCCATCCATGCACGACGACCCGCCGGCTCTGATTGACCCTCTGGTTGACTTGGGCAAACGCTATTGGTTGCCGGTTTACCATCCGCGCGAGCTGGTACTCGATCACGGCCGGGGCGCGCGGGTGTGGGATACGCAGGGTCGCGACTACGTCGACTTCGGTGCCGGCATCGCGGTGAATTCCCTGGGCCACCAGGATCCGGACCTGCTCGCGGCGCTGACCGAACAGGCGCACAAGCTCTGGCACGCCAGCAATGTGTTCTACACCGAGCCTCCGTTGCGATTGGCCGAGGAACTGGTCAAGGCGTCGGGCTTTGCCGAGCGCGTGTTCCTGTGCAATTCCGGAGCGGAAGCGAACGAGGCGGCGATCAAGCTGGTGCGGCGCTGGGCCGCAGCGCAGGGGCGTCCCCCGGAGCAACGCACGATCATCACCTTCAGGGGATCGTTCCACGGTCGTACCCTCGCCACAGTGACCGCTACCGCCCAGCCGAAGTATCAGGAGGGTTACGAGCCGCTGCCGCTCGGCTTCCGCTATCTCGATTTCAATGACGTGGCAGCCCTGGAACAGGCCTTCGCGGCGGGCGACATCGCGGCGGTCATGCTGGAGCCGGTTCAGGGCGAAGGTGGCGTGGTTCCGGCCGCACCGGGTTTCTTGAAGCGCGTGCGGGAGCTCTGCGATTCACACAATGCCTTGCTGGTTCTGGACGAGATCCAGTGCGGCATGGGTCGCACCGGCAGCCTGTTCGCCCATACCGACGACGCCATCACGCCGGATATCGTCACCCTGGCCAAGGCGCTGGGTTGTGGGTTTCCGATCGGTGCGATGCTGGCCGGCCCGAAGGTGGCCGAGGTGATGCAGTACGGCGCGCACGGCACCACTTTCGGCGGCAATCCCATGGCCGCGGCGGTGGCCCGCATCGCGCTGGCCAAACTCGCCTCGCCCGCGGTGCTGGCCAATGTGGCGCGTCAGGCGAAGGCTTTGCGCGCCGGGCTGGCCCACATCCATCATGAGTTGAACCTGTTCGCCGAAGTGCGCGGCCGCGGCCTGATGATCGGGGCGGTGCTGGCCGATGCGTACACAGGCAGGGCGGGTGCGATCCTCGATCATGCCGCGGCGCATGGCCTGTTGTTGCTGCAGGCTGGGCCGGACGTGCTGCGCTTCGTGCCGCCGCTGACCATCACCGAGGAAGAGCTGACCGAGGGCCTCGCCCGCCTGCACGCGGCGTTGAGCGACTTTGCGGCAGGCTGAGACGGATTTTCGCGACAACCCATCGATCAGGAGCATTCCGATGAAATACCTGCACAGCATGGTGCGCGTGCGCGACCTCGACGCCTCATTGCGCTTCTACTGCGAGGGTCTCGGCCTGCGTGAGGTACGTCGCATGGAAGTGCCAGCAGGCAAGTATACGTTGGTGTTTTTGTCGGCGCCGGACAGCCCGGAGGCCGAGATCGAGCTGACCTGGAACTGGGGTTCGCAGGAGGATTACGGCTCGGCGCGCAACTTCGGTCACCTGGCGTTCCGAGTCGAGGACATCTACGCCACCTGTGAGCGCTTGCAGGCGATGGGCTGCGCCATCCATCGACCGCCGCGTGACGGCCACATGGCCTTCGTGCGCTCGCCCGACCTGATCTCGATCGAGTTGCTGCAGGACGGCCATCTGCCGCCGCGCGAGCCGTGGACGTCCATGCCGAATAGCGGCATCTGGTGAATCAGGCACGTGTGAATCAGGGCCGCGCCTCGCGCATGGCGCTGCGCGCGGCTTCCAGGGTGTCGGCAATGTCCTGGTCACTGTGCGCGCTGGACATGAAGCCGGCCTCGAATGCCGAGGGTGCCAGGTACACGCCACGCTTCAACATGCCATGGAAGAAGCGGTTGAAGCGTGCGGCATCCGCGGCCGTCGCCTGCGCGTAGCTGCGAACTTCTTCGGCGCTGAAAAACAGCCCGAACATGCCTCCGATGCGGTTCGTGCTGAACGCGGTATCTTCGCCATCGGCAACCGACTGCAGTCCATCGGCCAGCAGTCGTGTGCGCGCGGCGAGCCGGTCGTGGAAACCGGGTGCCTGGATCAGTTCCAGCATGGCCAGGCCCGCGGCCATTGCGACCGGGTTGCCGCTCAGCGTGCCGGCCTGGTAGATCGGCCCGGATGGCGCGATCTGCTGCATCAGGTCGCGTCGCCCGCCGTAGGCACCCACCGGCATGCCACCACCGATGATCTTGCCGAACGTGGTGAGATCAGGCGTGACGCCGTAGTGCGCCTGGGCGCCGCCGAGCGCTACCCGGAATCCCGTCATTACTTCATCGAAGATCAACACCGTGCCCGACTTCGTGCACAGCTCGCGCAAGCCTCGCAGGTACCCCTCCACCGGCGGGATGCAGTTCATGTTGCCGGCGACCGGCTCGATGATCAGTGCGGCCAGTTCGTGGCCTTGTTCGGCGAACAGGGCCTTGGCTGCCTCGAGGTCGTTGTACGCCAGGGTCAGGGTCAGATCGGCATTGCCAGCGGGCACGCCCGGCGAGGTCGGTACGCCAAAGGTCAGCGCACCGGAGCCTGCCTTGACCAGAAAACTGTCGCCGTGGCCGTGGTAGCAACCCTCGAACTTCAAGATCTTGCTGCGGCCGGTGGCGCCACGGGCAAGCCGGATCGCGGACATCGTGGCCTCGGTGCCGGAGTTGACCATGCGGACCATCTCCACCGACGGAATCAGGCGGGTGATCGTCTCGGCCATGCTGACTTCGGCGGCACACGGCGTGCCGAACGAGAGCCCGTTCCGGATCGCGCGTTCGACGGCTTCGCGTACGAGGGGATGGTTGTGGCCGACGATCATCGGTCCCCACGAGCCGACGTAATCGATGTAGCGCTTGCCTTCCACGTCCCACAGATACGCGCCATCGGCGCGTTCGGTGAAGAACGGTTCGCCGCCGACCGACTTGAACGCGCGCACTGGCGAATTCACGCCACCGGGCATCAATGGAAGTGCGCGCTGGAACAGCTCGTGATTGGTCGTCATCAGGTTCTCAATGGCTGGACTGGGGAAACAGCTGGGCGAAGCGGCGCGCCGCATGGCGCACATCGGTGGCTCCGAACAGCGATGAAATCGAGGCGACGTAGTCGGCGCCCGCTTCGATCAGCAACGGCGCATTGTCCGGCGTGATGCCGCCGATCGCCACCCGTGCCACGCCGAGCGCGGCGCTTTGCCTCAGCAGGTCAATCGATGCGATCGCCGCCAACGGCTTGGTTGGCGAGGCGAACATCGCGCCGAAAGATACGTAATTCGCCCCGCCCTGCGCGGCGACACACGCATTCTTCAGCGAATCCCGACAGGCGACCCCCACGATCGCGGCTGGCCCGAGGCGTGCGCGCGCCGCCCGGATCCCGTCCTCCGAGTATGCGAGGTGTACGCCGTCGGCACCGACCGCCTGGGCCAGGTCGAGATCCTCATGAACGATCAGGGGCACACCGTGGAAATGGCAAAGCTTCCGGATCGCCGCCGCCTCGGCATGCCGGCGCGCATCGCCAGACTCCTCGTCCAGGTATTGCAGCAGCCGCGCACCGCCGGCCAGGGCGTCCGCCACGCGATCCAGCAAATCAGGCCGCGGCCCATTGGTGATTGCATACAGGCCGGCGCCTGCGAGTGCGGCAAAAGTATTCAAGTGCGAGCCTCCGTAGGTCGTGCCTGTCGGCAGAATGGGATCGTTGTGCTTTCGTATTGTCGATTGAGTTGCGAGAATGTCCTATTCCCGTAGCGATCCGAAGAAGCCCGACCATGAGCCAGAGTTCCCCCGAAGTCACCGCCTTGCGCAAATGGATGTGCGTCGTCTGTGGCTACATCTATGACGAAGCCGAAGGCGTGCCGGACGAAGGCATCCCGGCCGGCACGCGCTGGGAGGACGTGCCCGAGACCTGGACCTGCCCGGACTGTGGCACCACCAAGGACGACTTCGAGATGATCGAGCTCGACTGAACGCACAATCCCGCCTGCAAACCGCCAGATTCGATCAGGGCATCGGCCGAATCATCTGTTCAGATGTTCCTGCGCACAATCGGTGCCGCGCCAGACGAGGAGCATCACATGCTGCAGTTCATTCCCTTCGAAGACGACTGGGACGCACTGGAACACCTGCGCCCGGAGCAGCTCATTCCCTACCGCGTGGGGTTGTTGCCGGAGCCGGCGGTGGCTGTTCCGGCGTCAGAACTGGCCACCAGGCTGGCGGCACGCTCATCGGTGCCGACCGAGCCATCGAGCAAGCTGGGCCTGCTTGCGAACACTTCAGCCGGATGACCATGGGTTGACCGCGGGACGGGGCGAATGCGGATCAGCCCACCAGTGCTTGTGGCTGACTACAACCTCGTTCCCGAATGGACGTAATCGTCCAAGAAACTTCATGCAAGCCCTTCCAACGGAAGCAAGGTGGCGCTATGATGCTCGCCCCTTCGACGGCACGCCCTTTCGTCGAAGCCGTCCGCAACAAACCACGCCGAAAAGTTTCCCCGCGAAGGTGTTGACGGTCCGGTAAAGCGATGTAGAATGGGCGGCTCACCCGGGACGAAAGGTCTGCGGGGTGTCATCGGCAACGGTGGCAGGCGAAACGATCTTTGACAGTGTGCGCAGGTGAATTG
>DASRUB010000090.1:0-16055 GCA_035655635.1 Rhodanobacter sp.
TTCCATCGAAGAGCTGCTCGTCGATGGACTGGATTCGGGAGACGGGATTACCAGACATTCGTCTGTTGAAAACCGGGATTCGTAAGGGCCGCATCCCACACCCTCGCGACACACCCGCCTTTCCGAATCCCGGTTTTCAACAGACGAATGTCTGGTCATCCCCAATCCCCAATCCCCAATCCCGGCGAAGCCATGAGTGAACTCACCCCCCGCGAAATCGTCAACGAACTCGACCGCTACATCATTGGCCAGAACGATGCCAAACGTGCGGTGGCGGTGGCATTGCGCAGTCGCTGGCGGCGCATGCAGCTGCCGCCGGAGATGCGCAACGAGATCACCCCGAAGAACATCCTGATGATCGGCCCCACCGGCGTGGGCAAGACCGAGATCGCGCGGCGGCTGGCGACCCTGGCCAACGCGCCGTTCGTGAAGGTCGAGGCGACCAAGTTCACCGAGGTCGGCTATGTCGGCAAGGATGTCGAGTCGATCATCCGCGACCTCGCCGACGGCGCCTACAAGCTCACCCGCGAACAGGCGATCAAGCGCGTGCGTTCGCAAGCCGAGGATCACGCCGAGGATCGCATCCTCGACGCCCTGCTGCCGCGCCGCCATGCCGCGCCGGCCGACTGGAGCCATGACGCGCCCGCCGCCCCGGCGATCGACAGCGATACCCGGCAGAAACTGCGCAAGCAGCTGCGCGAAGGGGCGCTGGACGAACGCGAGATCGAGCTGGACCTGGCGATGAACGTCGGCGTGGAGATCATGTCGCCGCCGGGGATGGAGGAGATGGGCGCGCAGCTGCGCCAGATGTTCCAGAACCTCGGCAGTGCCAAGACCCAGACCCGCAAGCTGGCGATCAAGGCCGCGCGGCCGCTGCTGATCGACGAGGAAGCCGGCAAGCTGCTCAACGACGAGGAGATCCGGGCGCAGGCGATGGAGAACGCCGAGCAGAACGGCATCGTGTTCCTGGACGAGATCGACAAGGTGGCCCAACGCAGCGACCACGGCCACGCGGGGATCAGCCGCGAGGGCGTGCAGCGCGACCTGTTGCCGCTGGTCGAGGGCTCCACCGTGTCGACCAAGTACGGCCCGATCAAGACCGACCACATGCTGTTCATCGCCTCGGGCGCGTTCTCGCTGGCCAAGCCGTCGGACCTGATTCCCGAGTTGCAGGGCCGCCTGCCGATCCGGGTCGAGCTGTCCGCGCTGTCGGTGGAGGACTTCAAGCGGATCCTGCGCGAGCCCCATAACGCGCTGACCAAACAATATGTGGCCCTGCTCAGTACCGAAGGGGTCGGGCTGGAGTTCACCGACTCCGGCATCGACCGGCTGGCCGAGGTGGCGTTTCAGGTCAATGAGCGCACCGAGAACATCGGCGCGCGCCGCCTGCACACGGTGATGGAACGCCTGCTGGAAAATATCTCCTTTGAAGCTGCAGACAAGTCCGGCGAAAAATACGTTATCGACGCCGAACGTGTAGACAATTCACTCGCAAGCCTGGTCCGGAACGAGGATCTCAGCCGGTACATCCTGTAAGGCCGGCGGCGTAGACCCGATCTGCTAAAATGGGTGCCGTGAACAACGTCATCGAACTGAAAAGCACCGGTCAGCGCGCTCAGTTGCGCGAAGCGCAGCAGAAGCAGACGCTGGTCCGACTGTGGCGTGAAGATCTCGAACACGGCAGCTTCTGTGGCTATGTGGGCGGAGTGGGGCGCGAGTTCTTCCTGCTCTG
Organism: Rhodanobacter sp.; assembly: GCA_035655635.1. Taxonomy (GTDB): domain Bacteria; phylum Pseudomonadota; class Gammaproteobacteria; order Xanthomonadales; family Rhodanobacteraceae; genus Rhodanobacter. Next base: position 1,733 of record DASRUB010000090.1, read on the forward strand.
GGTGGTTGGCGACGGCATCACCTACGACGGCATGTACGTGATGCGCCACCGTGACGTCTCCGAACTGGAGTCGCCGGACAAGCATCACGTGTTCTTCGAGAAGGCACTGGCGCTGAAACACATCCTGCCGCGCATGCCGCGCGGCTTTCCGCTGGATGGCATCCGCGAGGTGATCCAGGCTGCTGGCGCGCAGGCCCAGGTGATCGGCGTGCACGTGGACAGCGAGGACGAGGCCGAGGTCTGCTACATCGGCCGGCTGGCCAGCGTCGAGGACGAAGGCTTCAACATGCAGGAACTCAGCCCGGACGCCGAATGGATGCGCGAAGTGTCGTTCTTCAGCTGGGACGAGGTCTCCACCGTCAGCATCGAGGACAGCTACGCGCAGTCCCTGCTGGCCGTGGCCGGTCCGGCGCCGGCATTGCTGCCCAGTGACGCCAGCGGCCTCGGCCGCCTGCCCTCGCCCTGAGATCGCCCCGTAGGAGCCCGCTTGCGGGCGATGCTCTTCTGGCAGGATGACCAGACCTTCGTCTGCTGAGAGCCGGGATGACCAGACCTTCGTCTGTTGAGAACCGGGATTCGGGAAAGCATCGCCCGCCAGCGGGCTCCTACAAGTGCGGCGCCGCAGCCCGGGATGAGCGCAGCGAACCCGAATTCGCCACCGACACGGACATCTCGTTGGCGCTCGCTCCCACCCGCCACGCCAACAGGTAAGCTTTCGGATCCACCCTGAAAGCCCGCGAACCGGGGAGCAACGGATGACGCGCATTGTCGTGGTCGGCAGCATCAACATGGACCTGGTCACCCAGGCGCCACGCTTCGTCGGCCCGGGCGAAACCATCCTCGGCGAACGCTTCGTCACCGTGCCCGGTGGCAAGGGTGCAAACCAGGCGGTGGCTGCCGCCCGGCTCGGTGCCGAGGTGGCGCTGGTCGGCGCGCTCGGTGATGACGCCTTCGGCCAGCAGCTGCGTCAGGGGCTGGCCAGCGAAGGCGTCGCTGTGGACCACGTCGCGCAATTGCCCGACGAGGCCAGCGGCACCGCGTCGATCACGATTGCCGGCGGCGAGAACCAGATCATCGTGGTGCCCGCCGCCAACGCCCGCGTCACGCCGGCGCAAGTCGAAAAGGCGCATTCGCTGATCGCCCGCGCCGACGTCGTGCTGGTGCAGATTGAGATTCCACTGGAAACCGTCGAGGCCACCGTGCGACTTGGGGCGCGGCTGAGCGTCCCGGTGGTCCTCAATCCCGCGCCGGCGCGCAAGCTGCCGGTCGACTGGCTGAAGCTGGTGCGTTACGCCACGCCGAACCAGCACGAGCTGGCGATCCTGCTCGGCGCCGACCCGGACACCGATTTTCGCGCGCTGATGCAGGCCGCGCCGTGCCCGATCGTGCTTACCCGCGGCCGCGAAGGCGCGTGGTATCGCGAACACGGTGAAGCGACCCGCCAACCCGGCTTCGACGTCGACGTGGTCGACAGCACCGGCGCCGGCGACACCTTCAACGCCGCGCTGGCGTTATTCCTGCATGAAGGCCTGGCCCAAGCCGTGCGCAAGGCCTGCGCCGCCGCGGCGCTGTCAGTCACCCAGCTTGGCGCTCAGGGCGGCATGCCGCGACTCGACGAAGTGCAAACGCTTTTGACACGACAAACCCGGTAGCTGGATCACGCCACGTCGCTTTCACACGGCTGCTTCAGTATTCCCACGCCTCGTGCGCCAGCGGTGACTTGTTGGGCAGATCGCGCCGCAAGCGCCAGTCGTGCAGGTACTGACTCGATTCTGCAGACCTGAAACTTCTGATCAGCGCGTTTTGCCGACACCACTACGGTAGAATAAGGCTCATGAAGTCGGCCAAGCCTGCTATCCCAGCCACGCCCGCGCGCCCGTCCAACATACCGGACAAGCAGGCGATCATTCGTGCCGTGGCCAGCTCCACCGCCATTGAAACCGGGCAAAGCATTGCGCTGATCGAGCGCAAGCTGCGCGCCGGCAACAGCAAGTTCAGCCACGGCACGCTGGCACGCTGAAATCCATTATTTCAAGTTCACAACGCCAGCTCCACGTAACGCTGCATGAGTGTGTAGTCTCCTGCAACACCAGCCTGGATCGCCGTGAAGTAGCCGATCTTGTCGGCATCCCAAGCACTGTAATCCAGCGATCCCTGTCCGGCTTGCGCGGCCATGACGTCCGCGAGCAAACGCGACAAGCGGCCGTTGCCTTCACGGAAGGGGTGAATCAGGATGAATTCCACGTGGGTGACGGCAATGGCTTCGATCAGGTCCTCGCGTTCAAGCCGGTGACAGGGCGTGAACCGCGCCAGGCAGTCACGCTCAAACAGCGTCAACAGACGTGGAATCTGCGCAGCAACGGCAAAATGGAAACCACCCTTGCTCATGTTGACCGACCGCTCTTCGCCGGCCCATTCGTAGACATTGCCCAACCAGCGCCGGTGCCAGGTTTTCAAATGCGCCAGCGTAAGTGCTGCGCTGGGCGATAACGTCGGCCAACACGGCTTCGTAGAGCTTTTGCAGCAGCATCAGTTCAAGCTCGGCCATGTCCTCCGGCGTGGTCACGCCCAGCTTGTTGTGCAGAACCTGATCATGCGAACCAGGTTGAAGAGCACCTTGCGATTCACCCGCCTGGTAACGATTGTTCATGCGGTTTCGTCCAGCGGCTGCTGAATCCGTTCGGCAAGCGACGTTTGCATCATGCCTGGCTTGCGTTGACGCAACTTGCTGAGACGTGCTTCAGGCTGCCGGATGGCGGTTCCACACTGGCCGATGGTGTTCATTCATTTCCCCCTTAAATCCGTGGTACCCGGTACGTCTCGACGCGCCCCTCGTGGATGGCGAGCGATTCCGACCCCGCCCGCAGCCATTCCAGAATTCGTTTTTGGGTAGCCTTCAGGGTCGTTTCTTGGGTCGTTCGCCCACATCGGTTATGCCCGCGACCCAAATGGCACTTACTTACCCATTCGTCCCCAGCTTCCAGCCGTTCGCGCTGAGCGTAGCCCGCGAAGCGCGCGGAGTCGAAGCGCCGCCACGTGCGGACTCACGGCGTCGCGCCCGGTCTGGAAAACCTGTTCGCTGTCTGCTGCAGCCAAGCCAGCTCCTTCGCCCATAGCTGGCGCTCGGCCGCGGCGCGCTTGAACAGCTCACGGGTCTTGTCCAGCACCAGGGTATAGGGCCGGCCGGTGCGCCGGGTTTCGTGCCGTACGGGCAGTTCGTGGCGATCGATGAGCCGGTGGATGAGCTGCCGCCGTTCCTTCGCCAATGGCCACTCCAGGCGTCGTTCCATCGGATTTTTCAGGAACCGCGCCAGGATCTCACCCAGCTCGCCGGTGCACTCCGCTGGTGGCAGGATCGACCAGTCATCGTCGGTACGCTCGGGCTGCGCCAGTCGCGCAGCGAGTGCCTGCATGCAGTGTGCGTGCACGAGCGCAAGGTCGGCGGCATCCGGCCCGGCGGTGCGCAATACGTCAAGCGGCACCTGCAAGGGAAGCTCCTCGGACAGCAGGGTGTCGATGATCTCGTTCTGTAGATCGGACTGTCCGGTGGTGCGGCTGGCGCGGATCGACGCCAGCAGGGCCGGGCTGGTGTCGGTCAGCGCCTGTATCCGGGCCGTTCCGGCAGCGCGTACCTGAACTTGTCCGATATGCGCCTGCAACCAGCGCCAGCGCTCTTCCAGCAGGGCGCCGACCAATGCCGGGCCGTTCGCGACCGTCGCGGTACTCCAGGCATGGATCAGTGTCGGCAAGGTCTGCGCCAGCCAGGTCAGTTGGGCGTCGGGTGTCTGCCGGGACGTAGCCCACTGGCGCAGGCGTTCGCTGCACCAGGCCAGTCCGTGGCGACCCAACAGTTGCAAAAGCCGTGGGGCCATCTTCGGCACCAGTTGCTGCAGGGAGAACGGTGCCAGCAGCGCGGTGGCAACATCTGCATCATCGAGTGCTGCGGCAACCGACAAGGTGGCATTGAGCAGGGCGGTACCATCCGCTCCGGCCACGGCCCCCTTCCAGAACGGCAGCAGGGACCGCGCCCATGCCTGCGCTTGTGCCGGATCGCCGGCCTTGAACCGGTCGGCGATCTGCGCCATGGCCCAGCGCGGCGATTGCCGGGCGCGGATAACGAAGGCGCGTTCGCGCGGCCACATCACCACGGCTGCACGGTGATACCAGCGATCGACCGTGTTGCCGTAGTTGCCCATGTAACCTTCGTGCTCGGATCGGAACGGCGCGCAATCAACCGAGGGACGGGTGAAACACAGCTCGCTGTCGACCACGCCGTTGGCATCCGACGCCAGTTTGCTGCCATCCGGGGCGATCCAGTGGCGCAGTTCGATGTCGCTGTCGATGAGTTCGCCCAAGGCCGGATCGTCCGTCTCATCGTCGGACGCCTCTTCATCGTCGTCCGCGTAGCCCCAATGGTCACCGCCCTGATAGTCGTCCTCGGCCGACCAGGTTTCGTGTACGTCGGCCAGCACCAGGAAGATTTCGGCATCCAGTTGTTCGGCCACGCGCTGCAGCGCCGCGGCGCGTATCGCATCGGCACCCTTGAGGCGCGTCCAGGAGAGGCCGCTTTGCGTGTACTGGTGATCGAGCAGGTAGACCAAGCGGTCTGGTGGTTCGCCGGCGGCGTCGCCCGCCCAGCGCGGAGGTGCCGGCGTGTGCCAGAAGGCGCGTACTGCGGCGGCCAAGGCGGTGATGACCGGCGTCGGCACAGAGGCAGCCTGCGCTTCGCCCTGCACGATCAGGTTGTAGGTCAGCACGACGCGATAACCCTGCTTCACCGGACGCACTTCGTGATGGCAATCGGCGTAGAACGCGACCATGCCCAGCCGACTGGCCGAGCTGCGGGTGCGCAGCGTCTGCCCTTGGTGCGAAACAACGAACTCGCCGCCGGTGAAGCGCGATGGCAGGGTGACGACCAGCGTGCCCAGCATGCCGTCGGCCTTTTCCGAATCCTGGTGCACGGCGAAGAACTGGCCCGGCGCATAGACCAGCAGGTTGTGCAGCTCGGCCTTGAACCGACAGCCGGGTGGCAGTCCCAGATCGCGCCGTATGCGCTCCAGCGCGCGATCGAGCACGGACTGCCACTGCGGCGAATCGCAGCGGATGCGGCTGGCCGGGATCTCCCAGGTATCGCGCACGCGCGGATCGAGCCGCGTCTCATCCTTGTAACCGTGCTGCGCGGGTTGCGCCGCCGCACATAGCTGGTGGGCCGTGTGGATTGTCACCGGCAGCGGTACCTTGCCCACCGATTCGACATGCAATTGCGGATCGGCCTCGACGGCAAAGCGGGTCGCGAAAGCACCGCTTGCGCCGAGAGCGGCGAGTCGTTGGGAAAGAACCTGGACAGGAGCCTTCATCTGGGCATTCCTTGAGATGTCAGGAGTGACAAATGTGGCTGTTCCGCGGAGGAATCCAGCCTCGATATTCCGGACCATCGTACTCACCCGTCATTGCGTTGAACCCGGTAGGTGGGCCGACGATTCAGGCTATTTCCCGATACAGAACGAACTGAAGATGGCGCCGAGCAAATCGTCGCTGCTGTAGCTGCCGGTGATTTCGCCGAGCGCGTGCTGCGCGCGGCGTAATTCCTCGGCAGCGAGTTCGCCGGCGCGGCGGGTCAGCAGTTCGGCGGCGGCGGTATCCAGATGGGCGGACACTTGCTGCAGGGCGAGCACATGACGACGCCGGGCGCTGAAGGCGCCTTCGCCGCTGCCGGCGCCGGCGAGTTGCTTGAGATGGTCGCGCAGGGCGTCGAGGCCGGCGCCTGTCTTGGCGGACGTCCACAGCCAGCGCGCGTTGTCGCGCTGTTCGACGTGCGGGGCGAGGTTGTCGCGATCGATCTTGTTGATCAGCACGATGCGTTCGACGTGGGCCGGAAGCGGAGCGAAGAAGGCGAGGTCGGCGCTGGCGTGTTCGGCATCGGTGACCAGCATGGCGACATCGGCGCGTTGCAGTTCGCCGCGGGCGCGACGTACGCCTTCGCGTTCGACTTCGTCTTCCGTTTCGCGCAGGCCGGCGGTGTCAGCCAGTTCCAGCGCGATGCCGTCGAGGCTGAGATTTTCGCGCAACACGTCGCGGGTGGTGCCGGCGGCGGCGTTGACGATGGCGCGATCGCTGCCTGTCAGCGCATTCAACAGACTGGACTTGCCGGCGTTGGGGCGGCCGATGATCGCCACGCGCAGGCCGTCGTTGAGGCACAGCCCGCGCTGGGCTTCGCGCAGCAAGGCGGCCAGTTCGACGCGCACGCTTTCCAGCTGGCGAGCAATCGCCGGGTCGGCCAGGAAGTCGATCTCTTCTTCCGGGAAATCGATGGCGGCCTCGATGTGCACGCGCAAGCTGATCAGCTCCTGCAGCAACGCCTCCACCTTGCGCGAGAACACGCCTTCCATCGACTGTAGCGCGGCGCGCGCGCCGGCCTCGGAGCGCGCCGCGATCAGGTCGGCGACGGCCTCGGCCTGGGCCAGGTCGAGCTTGCCGTTGAGGAAGGCGCGTTCGGTGAATTCGCCGGGACGGGCCAGGCGCGCGCCAAGTTCGCAGCAGCGGCGCAGCAACAGGTCGAGCAACACGGCGCTGCCATGGCCCTGCAGTTCCAGCACGTGTTCGCCGGTGTACGAGGCGGGAGCGGGGAAGTGCAGCAGCAGGCCGCGATCGATCAGCTCGCCTGCCTGGCCACGGAACGCCGCGAAATGTGCGAAGCGCGGCCGCGGCGTGCTTCCCAGCAGGATCAGCGCCATCGCCGGCACGGCCGGACCGGACACGCGCACCACCCCAACCCCGGCCGCGCCCGGAGCGCTGGCGATGGCGGCGATCGTGTCGGTGGCGAGATCTGACATGACAAAGACTCTAAACGAAAGCCGCCGCGACCGGGTTCGGTCGCGGCGGCTGCGTGTCAGCGACCCGAACGTGCTCAGTCCGTGGTGAGTGGCGCCGCGCGATCGATGTGATGGGTCACCCACCACTGTTGGCCGAGGCCGACCAGGCCGTTGACGGCGTAGTACAGACACAGGCCGGCGGGGAAGAAGGCGAACAGCACCGTGAACAGCAACGGCATCACCTTCATCATCTTGGCCTGCGTAGGGTCCATGCCCGCCGCCGCCGGGTTCAGCCACTGCGTGCCGAGCATCACGATGGCGTAGATGACCGGCAGGATATACAGCGGATCGGGATGGCTCAGGTCGGGGATCCACAGGAAGGCGGCGTGACGCAGTTCCAGGCTGTATTCGAGCACGAAGTACAGGCCGTAGAACACCGGCATGGTGATCAGCACCGGCAGGCAACCACCCATCGGGTTGACCTTCTCCTTCTTGTACAGCTCCATGGTGGCTTGCTGCATCTTCTGCTTGTCGTCGCCGTAGCGCTCCTTCAGCGCCTGGATGCGCGGCGCCAGCTTGCGCATGCGCGCGCTGGAGCGGTACTGCATCGCGGTGAGCTTCCAGGTCAGGCCCTTGATCAGCAGCACCAGCAGGATGATCGCCACGCCCCAGTTCTTCGCAATCGCGTGGAACTGCGACAAGACCCAGTGCATCGGCACGGCGATCGCCTTGAACATGCCGTAATCGATGGTCAGGTCGAGGCCGGGAGCGACCGCGTCGAGCGTGCCCTGCACGTTCGGCCCCATGTACAGGCGGGCCTGGCTGGTAAGGCTCTGGCCGGGCGCCACGCTCATCGAGGGGCTGACCGCACGAATCAAGTAGCGCGGATGTTCGCTATCCGGGTTGATCGTCTGGGTGACGTAGTGGTCGGTCTGGTTGGCCGGTGGAATCCAGGCGGTAACGAAGTACAGGCGCAGCATCGCCGCCCAGCCGCCCTTGATCTGGCTGTCCAGCGCATCCTTCTTCTCGCTGAAGTCCTTGAAGGTCAGCTTCTCGAACTTCTCGCCGGTGTACCAGGCGGCGCCCTGGAAACTGCGCGACTCAGGATCGGTGTAGTTGCTGAGCCAGCTGCCCGGCTTGGGCGGCGCCACCGCTTGCAACTGCTGGTAGGCATTGCCTTGCCAGGTGCGGGCCGTGCCGTTGTCGATGCGCTGGCTGAGCCCGACGACATAGCTGCCGCGCTTGAAGGTATAGGTCTTGCTGACCTGGATCCCCGCTGCATCGTGCCAGGTCAGCTCGACCTGCAGCTCGTTCTGGCCGGGCGTCATGGCATAGCTGGTTTTCGCACTGTGGAACAGCGCCAGGTGATTGGGCTGATCCGCGGGCGAGGTGTCACTGCTGCTGACCAGTCCATTCTGGGCCACGAAGTAGTGCGTGGGATCGTTGCTGAGCAGGACCGTCGGCGGCGGGTTCGGATGGCCATGGGTGGGCGCCGCCTTCGGGTAGGCCAGCAGATCGGCATGCACCAGGCTGCCGCCGCGCGTGTCGATCTGCAGATGCAGGACATCGGTATCGACGGTGATCAGCTGCGCAGGCGCCTGCCCCGCCTGGGCCGAGTCGCTGGCGATGTTGGCGGCCCCGGTCGGCGTGGCGGGACTCGCCGTGGTGGCAACCGCGGAAGGCACGCTGCCGTCGACCGGGCTCGCCGTCGCCTGGGTGGTGGTGCTGTTGCCCGGGATGGCCGCTGGCTGGGGCGCGTAATCCTTTTCCCAGGCCATGAACAACAGGTACGCCACGGCGAGCAGGGCGAACAAGAGGAAGTTGCGCGTTTGGTTCATCGCGTAGCAGATCCGGGTAACGCCACGACTCGAGGGTCTCGCCGCGGAGGCTGGAAAAAAAGGTCAACGCTCGATTGTGGAGGTGTCGTCGGCCCGCTTCAATGGGTTGGCCTGGTCGGCACGGCTGGCCAGCAGCTTGTTCCACAGGCCGTCGATCTCGCGCAGCAACTCGGAACCGGGCACGCCGGCGGCCTGCTCACGCGCCATCACCATCAGGTCGACCGGCGGCAACTGGTGGCGCACACGCCGGAACGATTCGCGCAACAAGCGCTTGATCCGGTTGCGCTCGACCGCGCGCTTGGAAACCCGCTTGGATATCGCCAGGCCAAGCCGGGCATGACCGAGTCCGTTGTCGCGATAACGCATATGAAAACAGCGGCCGCCTGCGCGTCCGCTGCTGCTTCGCAAGGCGGCAAAGTCACCTGGCCGACGTAGCCGCGCATCGCGCGGCAAGGCGGCGGTGGCCACGGCGCCCGTCGCCGACGCTTGATCGTTGATTACGGGATCAGGCGTTTGCGGCCCTTGGCGCGACGGGCATTGATGATTTTGCGGCCGTCGGCGGTCGCCATACGGGCACGGAAACCGTGCGTACGTGCGCGCTTGAGCTTGCTTGGCTGGAAGGTCCGCTTCATGGTCTGCTCCGAAGGGAATGTGGATAAAAAGGTTGGAGAGTATGTCCGGTTCCCGTCCGGGCTGTCAAATGGGTTGGGCCCCCAGCTTGGGGATATCCGGATGGCTATTCCGAGCTCGGGGCCATCGGGGCTGCTGCTAGACTAGCCGATCACCCCGCGCGCAAGCGCTCCCACGCTGTGGCTGATTGAATTCATGAGTGATCTGTGGCGGCGCTGCCTTGAGCGCCTCGAAGGCGATCTGAGCGCCGAAGACCTGCATACCTGGTTGATGCCATTGCAGGCGCGTGATGACGTCGACGGCCTGCAGCTGTTTGCGCCCAACTCATACACGCTGGACACGGTGCGCCAGCGCTATCTGCCGCGTATCGAACAGGTATTGCAGTTGCTGCTGGGCAAGCCATGGCCGGTGCGCCTTGAAGTGGGTTCCAGCTCGCCGCGCGCCGCCAGCGCCAAGCCGTCCGTGGCGACGCCTCGTCCCGGCTCTGCCACGGCCGCGGCGGAACCGTTCCAGCACAACCTGGACCCGCACTACACCTTCGAGACCTTCGTGGAGGGCAAGTCCAACCAGCTGGGCAAGGCGGCGGCGATGCAGGTGGCGACCAATCCCGGGCGTGCCTACAATCCGCTGTTGCTGTATGGCGGCACGGGCCTGGGCAAGACCCACCTGATGCATGCGGCCGGCAACCTGATGCTGGAACGCAACCCCGGCTGCAAGGTGATGTATCTGCGCTCGGAACAGTTCGTGGGCTCGATGATCGAGGCCTTGCGGGCCAAGAGCATGGACGTGTTCAAGCGGCGCTTCCGCTCCGTCGATGCGCTGCTGATCGATGACATCCAGTTCTTCGCCGGCAAGGACACCACCCAGGAAGAGTTCTTCCACACCTTCAACGCGTTGTTCGAGTCCAAGCAGCAGATCATCCTTACCTGCGACCGTTATCCGAAAGAGGTCGACAAGCTCGAGCCCCGCCTGAAGTCGCGCCTGGGTTGGGGCCTCAGCGTGGCGATCGAACCACCGGATTTCGAGACGCGGGCAGCGATCTTGCTGGCCAAGGCGCATGAAAAGGGCGTGGCGGTGGACGAAAGCGTGGCGATGCTGCTGGCCAAGCGCATCCGTTCGAACGTGCGTGATCTCGAGGGTGCTCTGAATACGCTGGCGGCGCGGGCCAACTTCTACGGCAAGCCGATCACCACGGATTTTGCCGAGGAGACCTTGCGCGACCTGCTGGCTACCCATGCCCAGGCCGTCACCATTGCCAACATCCAGAAAACCACGGCGGAATACTTCAACGTGCGCCTGCAGGACCTGCTCTCCAAACGACGGGTGCGCTCACTGGCCCGCCCGCGGCAGATCGCGATGACCTTGTCCAAGGAGCTCACCGAACACAGCCTGCCGGAGATCGGTGAGGCTTTCGGGGGGCGCGACCACACCACGGTGATGCACGCCTGCAAGACGATTCGCAAGTTTGTCGAAACCGATGTACGCATGCGCCAGGATTGGGAGCAGTTGATTCGTACCCTGACTGGCTGAAGCGCTCGAAGGAATACGGCACAATGCCCATGGATAGCCAGGGACAGGCAGGGGTTGAAGCTGTGGATAATAGGTGGATCATTTGGGGCATGAAGTTATCCACAAATGATCCACTGCCAGGCGGGCCATTGCCGCACAGGCAAGAACAGGCATAAGTGGTTGATTTATAGCTAATGTTTCTACTAAAACCATTACTCCACAGCACCTACAGCTACCACTACACTTCTTTTAAGAACAGAACAGCAGGTATAGGGAAGCCCTCATGCAATTCAGTATTCAACGTGAAGCCCTGCTCAAACCACTGCAGCAAGTGGTTGGGGTGGTTGAACGACGCCAGACGCTTCCGGTCCTGTCCAACCTGCTGTTCAAGGTGGCCGATGGCAAGGTTTCCATGACGGGCACCGATCTCGAAGTGGAGATGGTGGCCACCGCGGAGGCGGAGAAGCTTTCCGACGGCGAGATCACCATCCCGGCGAGAAAACTGTTCGATATCGTGCGCGCCCTGCCTGATGGCGCTCATATCGAAGTGAAGCTCAACGGCGACAGGGTGTCATTGCATGCTGGCCGCAGCCGCTTCACGCTCACCACGCTTCCCGCCAGTGAATTCCCCACCGTCGACCAGATTGAACTGGTGGAAAAGGTGACTCTGCCCGAGGAAGTGTTGCGCGACCTGATGGAACGTACCGCTTTCGCGATGGCGAATCAGGATGTGCGCTATTACCTCAACGGCATGCTGCTGGACCTGCAGGAACACACCTTGCGCTGCGTGGCCACCGACGGTCATCGCCTGGCCATGAAGGAAACGGAACTGCAGAGTTCGGTGAGCACGCGACGTCAGATCATCATTCCGCGCAAGGGCGTCAACGAGCTGATCGGCTTGCTGGAAAGTGGCGATGGCGAGGTGGAGCTGGAGTTCGGCCGCAATCATCTTCGCCTGCGGCGCGGTGGCGTGACCTTCACGTCCAAGCTGATCGATGGCCGTTTTCCCGATTACGAGGCGGTGATCCCGCTGGGTGCCGACAAAACCGCCACGCTGGATCGCGAAATTCTGCGCGGCGCGTTGCAGCGCGCGGCGATTTTGTCGAACGAGAAATACCGTGGCGTTCGCCTGGAGCTCTCCCCCGGCAAGCTGCGCATCGTGGCGCACAACCCGGAGCAGGAAGAAGCCGTGGAGGAGGTGGAGGCGGATACGCATGTTTCGGATCTGGCCGTGGGCTTCAACGTCGGTTATCTGCTCGACGCGTTGGCTGCCCTGCGCGGAGACAAGGCCAGGCTCAGCCTGCGCGACGCGCAATCGAGCTGCCTGGTGCAGGAGCATGACAACGACCATTCCCGTCACGTGATCATGCCGTTGCGGCTCTGACGCCTGCCGTATGGGTCAGGTCTTGCGGTATGCCGATTCGAGGCGCCGGGGTTTCCTGCAGGAATCCCGGCGTTGCTGTTTGTGCGGGGGGCCTTCGTGAGGCTGGAGCAACTGCGCATCAACGGGTTGCGCTGCCTGACCGACATCAGTCTCGCGCTGGATCCGGGGATCAACGCCTTCGTGGGAGCCAACGGTGCCGGCAAGACCAGCGTGCTGGAAGCGGTGTTCCTGCTGTCGCACGCGCGCTCGTTTCGTAGTGGGGCGAGGGAAGCGCTGCTGCAGCGGAAGATGAACCGGTTGTCGGTGTTTGCCGAATTGCGCCATGCCGATGGGCGAGCCACCCGGCTTGGATTGGGTCGGGCAGGCCCTCGCTGGGAGGCCAAGGTCGACGGGGACAGCGTGGCGATTGGCCAGCTGGTGCGCGAATGCGCCGTGGTGTGTTTCGAGCCAGGGTCTCACGCGTTGATTGCCGGGGCTGCGGAGGAGCGCCGTAGATATCTCGATTGGGGTGTGTTCCACGTGGAACAGGATTTCCTTTCCTGTTGGAGTCGCTACCAGCGGGCTTTGAAACAACGCAACAGCTTGTTGCGCCAAGGGGGCAGTCCGGCGCAGGAGCTGTTTACGCCGTGGGAAACCGAACTCGCGCACGCTGCCCGGGTGATTGATACGCAACGCAGGGCGTATCTGGATTTGTTGCGTCCGCGGCTGCAGTCGAGCGTGGCGGGGCTGCTGCCCGAGTTGGGCACCGTTGAGCTTCGATACCGGCGAGGCTGGTTGGCGGAACAGGATCTGGCCACGCAGCTGCGCGAGCACCGCGCCAGAGATTTCGCGAAGGGACACACCACGCTCGGCGCCCACCGTGCGGACTGGTCGGTGTCGTTCGAGCATGCACCGCTACGCGAGCATCTTTCCCGTGGGCAGGAAAAGTTGACCGCACTGGCCTGTCTGCTGGCCCAGGCAGCGCTGTACGCCGAGCATCGTGGGGAATGGCCGATCGTCTGCATGGATGACCTGGCCTCCGAGCTCGATCAGGCGCATCAGGCGTCCGTGGTGGCGCAACTACGCGAGGCCGACGCCCAGGTGTTGTTGACGGGTACCGAGCTGCCTTCGACCCTGAATGGCCAGGCGGTCCGCGTGTTCCACGTGGAACAAGGTGCAGTGACAGCCCTGCTATAATCGACGGGTTGCATCCCCACCGGTTTGCATAACCCTGTCCGGCCTGTCACGGCGCCGTGTCGGGCGGGTCGCTGGCGCCAGGAACACGTCACCGCATGAACGAACCCCTCAACGAATCCCACTACGACTCCAGCAACATCAAGGTGCTCAAGGGCCTGGAAGCGGTGCGCAAGCGCCCGGGCATGTACATCGGCGATACCGATGACGGCACCGGCCTGCACCACATGGTGTTCGAGGTCGTCGACAATGCCATCGATGAAGCCTTGGCGGGGTATTGCGACAAGGTCGTGGTCACCATTCTGGACGACGGCTCGGTCAGCGTCAGCGACAACGGCCGCGGCATTCCGGTCGACAACCATCCGGAAGAAGGCCGCTCCACCGCCGAGGTGGTGATGACGGTGCTGCACGCGGGCGGCAAGTTCGACGCCAATTCGTACAAGGTTTCCGGCGGTCTGCACGGCGTGGGCGTGTCGGTGGTGAACGCCTTGAGCGAGCACCTGTGGCTGACGATCTATCGCGATGGGTTCGAACACCTGCAGGAATACGCGCACGGCGAACCGCTGTATCCGCTGAAAGTGGTGGGGCCGTCGGACAAGCGCGGCACCTTGGTGCGCTTCCTGCCCAGCCCGGCCACCTTCACCAGCAATATCGATTTCCACTACGACATCCTGGCCAAGCGCTTGCGCGAGCTGGCCTTCCTCAATTCCGGCGTCACCATCGAGCTGAAAGACGAACGCGGGGAAGGCCGCCAGGACACCTTTGCCTATGAAGGCGGCATCCGCTCGTTCGTGCAGTACCTGGCCCAGATGAAGACCGCGCTGCACCCGAATGTGATCAGCCTGACGGCGGAGCAGGACGACATTCTGGTGGAGGTGGCCCTGCAGTGGACCGACTCCTACCAGGAGACGATGTTCTGCTTCACCAACAACATCCCGCAGCGCGACGGCGGCACCCATCTCACCGGCTTTCGCGCC
>DASRUB010000091.1:0-56934 GCA_035655635.1 Rhodanobacter sp.
GACCAGTACCGTACCAACCGAACGGCGCCCTTGCTGTTCTCACCGGCCGATCCGCACCTGCTGTATTACGGGATGAACGTCCTGTTCAAGACCACCAATGGCGGCCAGAGCTGGCAGAAGATCAGCCCCGACCTGTCACGCCCCAACCCGGGTTTGCCATCCACGCTGGGAGTGTTCGGCACCCGCGAGAACCCACTCGATCACCGCGGCGTGATCTACAGCATCGGGCCTTCATTCAAGAACGTGGATACGATCTGGGCCGGTACCGATGACGGTCTCATCTGGATCACCCGTGACGCTGGCAAGCATTGGGACAATGTCACGCCCAAAGGCATGACGTCGTGGAGCAAGGTGTCAATGCTGGTCGCCTCGCATTTCGACGACCAGACCGCCTACGCCGCCGTCAACCGCTTCCGCCTGGACGATCTGAAACCGTACATCTACCGCACCCACGATGGCGGCAAAACCTGGAAGCTGATCGTCAATGGCTTGCCCGACAATGCCTCGGCGAACGTGGTGCGCGAGGATCCCGAACAAAAGGGATTGCTGATCGCGGGCACGGAACGCGCCGTGTGGTACTCGGCGGATGATGGCGATCACTGGCGGTCGCTGCAGCTCAACCTACCACAGACCTCGATGCGCGACCTGGTGATCCACGACAACGATGTGGTGCTGGGCACGCATGGCCGTTCGTTCTGGATCCTCGATGACATCACCCCGCTGCGCCAGATCGCAGGTGCCGAGGCGGCCGATCCAGGCTATCTCTACAAACCGGCCGCTGCCTACCAGGTTTTGCGCAACACCTATACCGACACCCAGATGCCTAAAGAGACACCCGCAGGGCAGAATCCGCCCGACGGCGCAATCCTCGACTACTACCTGAAAGCAGACGCCCCGGGACCGTTGACATTGGAAGTCCGCGATGCGGCCGGCAGACTCGCGTTCCACTTGTCCTCAGCAGATAAGCCCAAGCCGGTTGATCCCGACATACTCAACTTCCCGGCCTATTGGCTGCGTCCGCCTCTCGCACTCCCGTCGAACGCAGGCATGCACCGCATCGTCTGGGACCTGAACTATCCGGCGCCGAAATCGTTGCGCCCGAGCGCACCGATTTCAGTGATCCTGCATGACACGCCACTTGGACCGTCGGGACCCTCGGCCGTCCCTGGTGAATACACGGTCAAGCTCACTGTGGGCGGAAAGACCTATACGCAACCTCTGACGCTGCGCATGGATCCGCGAGTCGATACACCAGTCGCAGGGCTCGCCCAGCAATTTGACCTGGCGACCCAGCTCGTCGATGACATGAACCGTACGTTTGGCGCCTTGCAGGAAGCAAACGCCAAGGGCAGCAAGGTTGACGCCTTGCGGAAACTGAATTCGGAGCTTGGCGAAGCCTACAGCTCCATTTATGGCGGGCAATATGGTGCCGTGTCGACATTGGCGTCACCAACGATGCAGCAGATGTCGACGGTCGCCGAGCTGCATCGCCGGGTGCTCGCCGCGCTTGGCCACTGATCGCAACGCGTTGCGCGATGTTCCCCCTGTCTGGATACGCAGGAAAACGGTCTGCTGCTTGTCGTATCACGGCAGAACCGGTCCATGCGGCAGCATGCATCGGTGTGCAGCGACTGGTTGTTGCCTGCGGCTGGCATGCAACAACGCAGCAGACTGATTTCCGTGTGGGCCAATCTTTGTACCTAATTTCACCGGGAGAGCTCACATGATCATTGGAGCCGGCGCACGGCACCTGCTGCAGATTGCATCCGTCGCCGTCATGGTTGCCGCGATGTTTCCGGTGACCGTCAGTGCCCAGACGTACGCCCCAAGCCTGCTTTCCGGCCTGCAGTGGCGCTTGCTCGGACCGTTCCGCGCCGGTCGCACCGTGGCCGTGGCGGGGGTCCCCAGCCAGCCCAACGTTTTCTATTCCGGAGCGGTCGACGGTGGTGTATGGAAGACCGACAACGCGGGCATCACCTGGGACCCGATTTTCGATAGCGCACCGATTGCCTCGATTGGCGCGATCGCGGTGGCGCCGTCCAATCCCGATATCGTCTATGTGGGCACGGGCGAGTCCGATCCGCGCTCGCAGATTTCCTATGGCGACGGCATGTACAGGTCCACCGATGCGGGCAAGAGCTGGACGCATATCGGCCTGGACAAGAGCATGCACATAAGCCACATCATCGTGGACCCGGCCAATCCGAATCGCCTGTTTGTTGCAGTACTTGGAAACCTGTATGCCGCCAATCCGGAGCGGGGAATCTACCGCTCGACCGACGGTGGCAGCTCGTGGGAAAAGGTGCTGTACAAGAGTCCGGATGTTGGCGCGATCGATATCACGTTCGCGCCGGACAACGCCCAGGTGATTTATGCGGCGCTGTGGGCAACACGCCGTCCGCCGTGGAATGTGTACCCGCCCGCGAATGGTCCTGGCAGCGGGGTCTACAAATCCACCGATGGCGGTGTGAACTGGACCCACCTCACCAACGGCTTGCCGACCGCCGGTTTGGGCAAGATCGGACTGGCCGTGGCACCGACCAACAGCAATCGTGTCTACGCCATTCTTGATGCCGACCAGGGTGGTCTCTATCGCTCTGATGATGCGGGCGCCAGCTGGAAACTGGCCGATGGCGAGGCACGTATCTGGGGCCGTGGGTGGTACTTCGATCGCGTGACGGTGGATCCGAAAAACCAGGACAAGCTCTACATCATGAACACGTCGGTTTACCGTTCGACCGACGGCGGCAGCAGTTTCGACGCGATCAAGGGTACAGCCGGTGGGGATGATTATCATCGCCTGTGGGTCAATCCCGACGATCCGGACCGGATGGCCCTCAGCAGTGACCAAGGCACCATCGTGAGTGTGAACGGCACGCGCAACTGGAGCGATTGGCACAATCAGCCGACTGGCCAGTTCTATCACGTGATCGCCGACAACCGTGATCCGTTCTGGGTGTACGGCGCGCAGCAGGATAGCGGCCCTTGGGGTGTAGTCACGGACGTGCCCGACGGACGCATCACCTATCGTCAGTGGGCCCGTACCTGCACCGGAGGTGAAAGCGACATGTTCGCCATGGATCCGGACAGCAAGGCGGACCTCTACGCCACTACGCTGCTCTACGATCTCAATGACAACACGCTGACGCGCTGCAACCAGATCACCGGCGTGAAGAAAGTGGTGACGCCGTGGCAGGCCTATCCCGGCGTCGCATTCCGGCATACGTGGACCTTGCCGACGGTATTCTCGCTGGCGGAAGGGCACGCGCTGTACTTCTCCAACCAGTTCATGTTCAAGAGCACCGACAAAGGGGACCATTGGCAAAAGATCAGCCCGGATCTGACACGGGCACATCCTGGTGTCCCGGCCAATCTCGACCCGGCCACCGCGGCCGATACCAGCTACCTGCAAAAGACCGGGGACTCGCACTGGGGTGTGATCTACGCGATTGCGCCTTCGCCGCTGCAGGCGGACACGGTATGGGCCGGCACCGATGACGGCCAGATCTGGATTACCCGTGACAGCGGGGGTCACTGGCAAAACGTCACGCCACGCGAGGTCACCGCCTGGAGCAAGGTGATCATGATGGACGCCTCGCATTTCGATGCAAATACCGCTTACGCGGCGATTGATCGGCATCGCCTCAACGACTTCACGCCACACGTGTTGCGCACGCGTGATGGGGGCAAGACTTGGCAGGAAGTGACCAAGGGCCTTCCTGCCCATGCTTATGTACAGGCGGTCCGGCAGGACCCCGATCGCGAGGGCCTGCTGTTTGCCGGTACGTCCATCGGTGTCTACGTATCCTTCGATGAAGGCAACCAGTGGCAGTCATTGCGACTGAACTTGCCGGTGGTGGAAATTCGGGATTTCGCCTTCCATGGCAATTCCGTTGCGATCGCCACCTTCGGCCGTTCGCTGTGGATTCTGGACGACCTGAACCCGTTGCATCAGCTCGACAGCGCCATTGCCCAGTCGAACGTCCACCTGTTCAAGCCGGAATTGGCGATCCTCAGACCGGGCGACGACCGGCCCAACCGTGACACGAACCTGGTCGTAGCCACCAACCTGACTCCACTCGACGTTGCGTCGGGTGCGCCGCGTATGAAGGGTGCACTGCTGGACTACTACCTGAAGTCCGCGACCAAAGCTCCACTCACGCTGGACATCCTCGATGCAGGCGGCAAGGTCATCCGGCACTACTCGAGTGACACGAAGTACCCCGAGGTAGATCCGAAGAGCATGAACGTACCGGCGATTTGGCGAAGCAATCCGCCGCCGTTACCGGCTGCGGCCGGCATGCACCGCTTCAGTTGGGATCTGCGCGCCATGGCCACGGGAGCGCACGGCTTCGGCGGCCACCGGGTCCTGCCCGGGGAGTACACGGTCAAATTGACCGTGGACGGAAACAGCTATACCCAGCCATTGACAGTCGAACAGCATGCCAGCACCCGACAGGATCCGGCCGCACTTCAGGCGCAAACCCGGATGATGCAGCAGATCATTGGTCTGCAAACCGAGGTGGCCAAGGCACAAATCGATGTGGCACATTTGCGCACGCAACTTCAGAGTCTGCAACGGCAGGCGTCAGGCAAGAAGGGAATCGCCGCTGACATCGCTGTCGTGGACAAGAACGCACGCGAAATCCAAGGCCATGCACCTCCGCCGCTCCCGGATACGACCGGCGTGGGTGATGCGGCGCCGGCCACGAGCAGTTTGATGGGACTCGCACAGATTTTGGGTGGAATCTCGAAAACAACCCAGGAGAGCAGCGGCGCGCCCACCGCTGCAAGAGTCTCCGGCCTGGACAAGGTGCGACAAATCGTCAGCACGACCCTTGCTCAATTGGACCAGTTCAAGACCAAGGATGTGGCGCAACTGAACATCAGGCTGCGCCGTGCCGGACTACCGGAGGTCGACCGAGCCCACTGGCGTTGAGGGGGCGACCGGCGAGGGCGGCGGGCGCATCAATGAGCAAGCCTGGCCGTCTCGTTTCAGGAACAAAAAGCGAGTCCCGCTGAGCGGCGACCAGATGAACCTTGTCCCACGTTTCTGACTTGCGGATATTGATAGAGCGCCATGAAAGCAACGAGGGTTGCGGCGACGAGAGGCGGTGCAGTCGAGCAGGTGGCGAGACAGCGGTATCGCGTCCTCACGCGTGGTGCAGCCCGATGCGGTGCTGTTGCCCCGGGAGCCGGTCACCAACTGGGTCCGGCAACAGTCGTGGAAGCCACGAACTCTGCACAAGAACGCGATCCGACCGCAGTGCATTGACGGCTCTTGCGGGCGTCAATGCACTGCGGGGTCACGTCTAAACATCCGGCCTTGATGCAAACGGGCGCACTGACCCGTTTTACGACTTGTTGAGGAGTGCCGTAGCCTTTTCAATCTGCGCCCGATAGCCGTCGATGACCTTGGCCGTGACGCCAGCGTACTGGTTCGCCTCATCCCAGCGGCGCGACTCGAGAGCTTCACGCACGCCCGGCAGGGTCTTCACTCCATAGCCGGTGAGCATGCCAGGTGCATAGACCATGTGCTTGAACCAGGTCCGCCCAGGAAGGCCCGCGGGATCGGTCAACGACTCCTCCATGCGTCCGATCAACTCATTCAGCTGCCGCTCCTGCTCCTTCGGCATCTGGTAGCCGGCATCCTGCACCTTCTTGTAGGCCGCGTCGTAGGCTTGCATGCTCTGCGCCAGCTTCTGGATCGACTCATCCAGCGGCTTCAGGTCAATTTGCGGCATGTCGGATTCCCGCACCGGGGGAGCTACCGGATCCATCGGATCGGCCGCGAGCTTGAACGCGTCGCTGTCCAGCAACTGGTGCTGATGCTCGGTGGCCTCACGCGTCTTGGCGACGAGTTGATGCAACTCGCCCATGTACTCGGTGAGCTTGGTGCTGAAGTCGCTGAAACGCATCGGCAAGACGTTTGCATCCGCCATCCGCATGACCAGTCGACCAACGACCTTGGCCAGGGTCACTCCGTACTCGAATTTAGGATCACTGAAGCGCGCGTAGTGGTCGAACGTGTCGTAAGCGGAGTGATAGACGCCGCCTCCACCTTCGCCGCCAAAACCGACACTAAGCGAGGCAATGCCAAGGTGCTGCAGGAACGGGGTGAAGTCGGACCCTGATCCCAGGGCGCTGATCGGCAAGTCGCCGCCTGAGGCAGCAGCCTTGGCCATGGCCTTGGCTTCGGCAGACCCGCCTTCGTGGCCAGCGGACATCAAGTGCGCACGCAGTCGCTTCTCGACGCTCACGTTGGTTTCTGGATCGGTAACGTCTGCTGCCACCTGGTTGACCAGATGTTGCAGCGAGTGGCTGCCGCCAGCTCCAAGAAAACCGCGCGAGGTGCCGTCCGTATTGATGTACAGGACCGCCTTCTGGCTCAGTTCCTTGGCATGCGTCTCGACCCATTCGGTCGAACCGAGCAGGCCGGGCTCTTCACCATCCCAACTGCCGTAGACGATCGTGCGTTGCGGCCGCCAGCCCTTCTTGTACATGGCGCCCATCACCTTCGCCTCTTCCAGCATGGCCACATGGCTGGACAGTGGGTCTTCCGCGCCAAACACCCAACCGTCTCGATGGTTGCCACGTATGATCCACTGATCGGGCATCGTCGAGCCCTTGAGCTTGGCGATCACGTCATAGATTGTCTTCTGACTCCAGTCCGATTCGACCACCATGTGCACCTTGGCCGGGCCGCTACCCATGTGGTAGGCCATCGGCAGCGAACCGCGCCAGCTGTCTGGGGCGATCGGTCCACCAAGCGCCTCAAGCAGTGGCGTGGCATCACCATAGGAAATCGGCAGCACGGGGATCTTCAGGATCGTCGCGGCATCCTTGATCGCAAGACGCTTGGCATCCTTGGTGGAGCCGACATTCGGCGTCAGCGGGTCACCCGGATATAGCTGCATCTTGGCGACTGAACCACGTTGCACACCTTGGTCCGGACGCCAGCTGCCCTTGGGATAGACATCACCCTTGAAGTAGCCGTCTTCATGTGGGTCGGAGTAGATGAGGCAACCTATCGCGCCGTGCTCCTGCGCGAGTTCGGGCTTGAGACCGCGCCAGCCGCCACCGTAGCGCGTGATGACGATCTTGCCGCGCACGTCGATGCCACGCCTGGCCAATTCGGCGTAATCGTCCGGCAATCCGTAATTGGCGTAGACCAGTTCGCCAGTCACATCGCCATCGCCGCCGTAAGCGTTGTAGGGCGGCAACACATTCTTGGTGATGTCGGTTGACGGATCGCCCGGAATTGGCGTCTCGTGCAACACGGCGTCATAGTGAGTTGGTGCGATCAGCTGCAGCTGCACCTTTTTCGGGGTGGGATACAACACGCTGAAAGTCTCGATATGTGCGTCCCAGCCAAACTCCTTGAACTTCGCGAGCACGAACTCGGCATTCGCCTTGTCATGCGGCGAACCCACCTGGTTCGGCTCCGAGGACATGCTCTTCAGCCAGCTCTTGATGTCCGACGACTGCAGCTGGGCGTCAAAGCTTTTTTCCAGGCTTTGCTGCTTGGCCGCGGTGTTCGCGCTGAATCCGAGCATGTCACCCGCTGACTGATCACCGTTGGCCGTGGAAGTCGCACCCAACGCAGCCACCAGGCAAGCCACCAGAAGCAGGGGCTTGGTCGTCATTCGAATCATGGTCTCACTCCAGGTTGAAGAGGAAGGTACGGGTTACTGGGACAGACAGCTTACAGTTCACCGCAGAACAAAAATTTCAAACAAAGCAGTGCTTTTGCCGGGGCGGTACTCACATGGCGCCGGCAAGGTCAGCAATACAACCATGGACGCGTCCCCTCGCCTCGGCACATTTGCATGTCCATGACACGGCTGAATTCAGCCAAACGGGTGTTCGAGTCAGGGGCGCTGGAGCTATACCAGCGCGCGCCATTCTCAGTGAAGTACATTACGTATCCCACAAATCCGAAGTCACGGTCGAGTTGATTACTGACCTCGGGCGATTAGAGCACAAAACCTGAGGCCGGAGTCTGGGTTTCCCGATTCATGGCAGGCGTCCGGATTGATCCATCTGGCGCGTTCATGGCACGGAGCGCCGAAGAAGACACTGGGTCGGCGCCTAGGCACAAGGCAGCTGTATGCCGAGCGCGAATACATGCTGGCGACATCTGGGCCGCTGGCTGTCTCGTGACGCGATGCCCGGTTTCTCGTGACGATGCCGAGACGTCGGCGAGGCGTGCCGGCGCGCAATTCAATCTGTCGCAAGGGCGGACAGCGCGAGAGTGAAGGCACTGGTCCGCGGGCCAGCGCACGCCGCATATGCAGACGGGTGGCCCGCTGGTGCATGCGTCGCCGCTTGGTTGACAAACATCAAAAGCCTCATCCACTATCGAGCGTCATTGATCAAACTGGGGCCGACATGAAACGACCTGCCGATTCCACAGGATTCGACAAACACCTCTATGCGGCAGTCTTTGCGACTGCCGCTTTTTTTATGCCCATGTTTGCCGTCGCACAGACGGCCACGCCGTTGGTCGTGCCCATGAGCGACACCGAGCAGGCCGATCCGCAGTTGCCGGCGATTCTGCCGCTTCGGGATCGCGCCAAAGTCGTCAACCAAATTCTGGCCGAGCGCCTGGATACGGTCGTGCCGAAACTGATGCGCGACAACGACGCCAGCATGTGGATCCTGATGGCACGGGAGTATTTCGAAGAACCCGTCGTGGCGACCATGCTTGATGCGGAAAGCCTGCATGCCCGCCGCCGCACCATCCTGATTTTCTACAATCCCGGCAACGGCCAGCCAATCGAGAGGCTGACGGTCAGTCGCTACGGTGTTGGCGGATTGTTCAAGCCGGCCTGGGATCCCGACAAGCAGCCCGACCAGTGGAAAGCGGTAGCTGATATCGTCGAGGCGCGTGATCCGGCCAACATCGCGATCAACACCTCCAGCATGTTCGCATTCGCGGACGGGATGACTCTGAGCCAACACAAGGAGATGATGGCGGCATTGCCGCAAAAGTATCGCTCTCGTGTCGTCTCCTCCGAGCCTCTGGCCATCGGTTGGCTCGAAACACGCACGCCGACCGAGCTGCGAATCTATCCGGGCATCGTGCGCGCCGCCCACGCGCTGATTGCCGAAGCGTTCTCGCGCAAGGTGATCACCCCGGGCAAGACCACCACCGACGACGTCGTCTGGTATTACCGCCAGCGCATGGCGAATCTCGGCATCGATACATGGTTCCAGCCGTCCATCGCGGTCCAGCGCAAAGGGGCGAAGAAGATGCTCGATGGCGACACGGTGATCCAGCCGGGCGACATGCTGTGGACCGACTTCGGCATCACCTACCTGCGCCTCAACACGGACACGCAGCACCTTGCGTATGTGCTCAAGCCGGGTGAGACCGATGCGCCGGCCGGTCTGCGCGCTGGCCTGAAGGCAGTCAATGGGGTGCAGGATGCCTTGCTCTCCTCGTTCAAGGCCGGTGCCAGCGGCAACTCGATACTCGCTGCTGCACGCAAAAAGGCGATCGCCAACGGACTCGACCCGTCGATCTACTCGCACCCGACCGGCTATCACGGTCATGCCGCTGGATCGGCGATCGGCATGTGGGACAACCAGAACGGTGACGATCACGGCGAATATCCGGTGCATGCCAATACAACGTGGTCGATCGAACTGGTCGCCTACAAGGGTGTCCCGGAATGGGACGGTGAAAAGGCCGAGTTCCGCCAGGAAGAAGATGCCTGGTTCGATGGCGAGAAAGTCCATTTCCTGGACGGTCGGCAAACCAGGTTCACCCTGATTCCATCGGACTCCTGAAACTCATGATCAACAACCAGAGGCTGTATGACCATGCACAAGACACTAGTCAAACTGGCGACCACAGGACTGGCGCTTCTGGCAACATCCGCAACAGCCGAAACCTTTCGTGTAACCATCCCGTCATCGGCTGCCAAGGGTCCGTTTGACGGCCGGGTCATCCTCATCCTGACCCCCAACGGCGCCACTGAACCGCGCGAGCAGGTCGTCCCGGGCGTAAAGGCCGCGCAGATATTCGGCGTTACCGTGGATGGCCTCAAAGCGGGGCAAAGTGCGAAAATCGACACCAGTACCTTTGGCTATCCAAAGGAAGATCTGAAACAGGTGCCAGCCGGACGTTATTTTGTCCAGGCAGTGCTGCACCGTTATGACACTTATCATCTGGGCAACGGGAAGACGGTGAAGTTGCCTGCGGCCCGCGGCGCAGGTCAGAACTGGCGAATGGAGCCTGGCAACCTGGTCAGCACGCCGCAGCAGATCAGCTTCGATCCAGCCAAGAGCGGCGAGATCAACATTACCCTGGACAAGGTCAACCCGCCGATCGTGGCCGAGAAGGACACAAAGTTCATTCGTCACTTCAAATTCCGCAGCGAAAAGCTGTCCAGGTTCTGGGGGCGCGACACCTATATCACCGGGCACGTTCTGGTGCCGAAGGGATTCGACGAACACCCGAATGCACGCTACCCGCTCATGGTCAACCAAGGGCACTTCCCGATGACAGTAGGTGGCTTTCGCACCACGCCACCCGATGAAAACCTGAAATGTGAGTACAGCGAGCGCTTCAACTTGCCCTGCTACAACCGCATGGAGCAGGAAGAAGCGTACAAGTTCTACCAGAAGTGGATCTCGGACGATTTTCCGCGCTACCTGGTCGTGGAGATCGATCATTCCAATCCGTATTACGACGACTCCTACGCCGTCAACTCGGAAAACCTAGGCCCGTACGGCGATGCAATCACGTATGAGTTCATCCCCGCGCTCGAGAAGAAATTCCACGGCCTCGGCCAGGGCTGGGCGCGTTTCCTCTACGGCGGCTCGACCGGCGGCTGGGAAGCGCTGGGCGTGCAGGTGAAGTACCCGGATCAGTACAACGGTGCGTTCGCCGCCTGTCCGGATCCGATCGATTTTCGGAAGATGATGCTGACCAACATCTACACCGACAAGAACATGTACTACAACATCGGCACATTCAACAACGTCCAGCGCCCGGCCCACCGCAACTACCTTGGCGAGGTCCAGTACACGACCCAGGACGAGAACCATCTGGAGTTGGTGCTAGGCGACAAGAACCGCTCCGGCGGGCAATGGGACGTCTGGGATGCCGTGTTCTCGCCCATGGGCAACGATGGCTACGTCAACCCGCTGTGGAACAAGCGCACCGGCGAGATCAACCCGACGGTCGCCAAGTACTGGCAGGACAATTACGACCTGCGCCACATCATGGAACGCGACTGGCAGACCCTCGCACCCAAGCTCAAGGGCAAGATCCACATCTTCGTCGGCGACATGGACAACTACTACCTGAACGACGCGGTGTATCTGACCGAGGACTTCCTGAAGAACGCCAAACCAGCCTACGAGGGCGCGGTGGAGTACGGTGATCGTGCCGAGCATTGCTGGAATGGCGAAAGTCCCAACGCGCTGGGCCGCCTGCATTACAACACGATGTATCTGCCCACCATTCTGAAGCAGATGGAAGATACCGCGCCCAAGGGAGCAGACCTCACCAGCTGGAAATACTGACCGGTCAAATGGCAGCAACGAGATACGGACCCGGACAACCGATCAGAGGTGTCATCACCGACACCTCTCATCGCCCGACGCATGTTCGAAAGGCTACCGGGCGGACAGTCGAGTCGTTACCGGGAGTTACGGGCATGGGCGCAGCGGGGATCGAAGAGAACGACGCAGCGATGGCGAAACGCCCGAGTTTGGAGGGTTCAGGCATGTGCGGGCCAGTCGGCGCAAGCGCGACCCGCGTCGACTTGCACTACGGCTCCGCTGGGTGTTTTGAACCTGGTGCATCCCCGAGGTTGTACTTCATGATGGCGCCGTGCGGCCCGCTGCGATCGCGCTCCAGTGCGTACACGTCTCCATCCGGGCCGCGGCGCTGGGCGAGGATCACATCAATGGCGTCGCGGTCCTGCGCAGCAAGCTCGAGGGTGCCCAGTCGAATCGTGTCTTCCAGGTGGCCGGCGTGGCTTGCGCCCACGATCACCCCGGCGACCAGCGGCAGCTCCAGCACATAACGGGAAGCGACATTGGCGATGCTGGCGCCGTGGCGCTCGGCCACCTCGCTGAGTGTCTCCAGCAGGCTCTGGAACAGATCCCAGCCACCGAATTCGTCGATGATGAGCTTGTATTTGACCCGTGACCGGTTCGTCAGCACACCGGTCGGCTCCGCCTTGCCGAGCCAGCTTTCGCTGAGGAAGCCGCCGGCGAGCGTGCCGTAGCAAAGCAACCTGGTTCCCAATTGCCGGCAGGTTTCAGTGAGGCGTCCGGCAGGTCGATGATCGAGCAGCGAGTACTGGACTTGCACCGTGGAAAAGGTGACGCCGGCATCAGCAATCTGCTGTACGTGGCTGGCGTCGAAATTGGTTCCACTGATCAGATGGATCTTGCCCTCGGCCTGCAGGTCGCGCAGATGCAAGGCGGTATCGACATAGCGCGGTTGGGTGTAATCCCACCAGTGGAACTGCACCAGGTCCAGGCGTTCCATGCGCAGGCGCCGCAGGGAGCGATCGATGATGCGGCGCACGTCCTGCGCGGTGATCGTTGACAACAGGTCGATGTCCGGGACGAACTTGGTGTGGACCTTGAGTCTGTCCAGCGCTTGCGGGCCGCGACTCTGCAACATGGTCGCGCGAAAGTCGCCAATCATTTCCTCGACGCCGGTGTAGATATCGGCGCAATCGAACGTCGTCACGCCAGCATCGTAAAAGGCCGCGAGATCCTGGGTCACCCGGGAGCGCTCGACCGCGCCGTGTCCGCCGGCCAGTTGCCAGCCGCCGCGAATGATCCGCGAAATGACATAGCCCGGCTTGATTTCACAAGTTTCCGACAGCGTCATGGCGCGGGCGTCCGTACCGCCGTGACCTCATCGTGGTGAAAGCGCCGGCGGCCCAGCCGGGTGATGCGCAGGCGCGATGGGCAGCCCGGATCGGGGCAGGCCACTTCGGCATCGGTGCTCATCCAGTCATTCGCATCGGTCACCCGCTGCTTTGCCGCCAGCAGCGGGAGGACCGCGGCCAGCGAATAGATGGAGAATCCCTGTCCATCCGGAAGATGGAGCAATTCACCGCGCAGTTCGAAACTGTCGCCCGCCGTGGCCGAGCAGTAAAGTTTGGCGCCGGGAGGGGCCACCACTTCGACCCTCAGGTCGTACAGTTCGAAGGCGTCATCGTCAGGTTGTTGCATCAGGATCTCCGTGCTCGGATGGCGGCTGCCAGCACCAGCGCTGCCAACAAATAAGAAACGACTACGGTAAAGCTGATCGCCGGCCCAAGCCCGGCGCCGGGTCCGAACACATGGTCTCCCGCGAGTGCGACTGCAGTCGGGCCAAAGCCCGCGCCGAGCGCCACATTGAGAAAGAAGCTGATCGCCATGGCCCGCCCGCGCATGCGATTGGGTGTCGCGTCGAGGATCGCGGACAGGCCGGAGGCGGTGACCACGGCCGACAGCGCGAAATAGATCGGTACGGCAAACATCACGCCGGACGCGCTGTGGCTGTTGATCATCACGGCGGCCGGCAAGGTGGCCACCACGGCCAGGCAACACAGTTCGATCTTGCCGTTGCGTCCGCGCCAGATGGCGAAGCGGTCGGCCAGGGCGCCGCCCGCCAGCATGCCGCCGCCGTAGCCGAGCATCAGCAGCAGTCCGAGTTCAACGCCGACCCTGGCCGGATCGAGGCCGAACTGCCGTATCAACAGCGACGGCGCCCACGCGCCGACGGCATTGTCGACCATGGATGCCACGGCAACGACCAGAAACACCGGTGCCATCCGCCGCAGTATCCGGAACAGCGAGTCGTGGCCTTCGCCAGGCAGCACTTTCTCCTCGAAGATCTGATCTTGCCTGCGTACCGGTTCCTTGATGGCAAGCAGCAGCAGTGCCCACAACAAGCTGGGCAGGCCCACTGCCAGAAGCACGAGCCGCCATTGAGCCCAGTGGGCAACGGGCGTTGCTGCAAAGAGGCCATCGCGCACCAGGTCAAGCACGCCGCCACCGATCAGGATCGAGCCGCCGATACCGACCGCGATGCCGGTGAAGAACGTGCCGACCGCGAGCCCGCGTCGCTTGGGCTCGAACGTATCGCTGATGAGGGAGATGGCCGCCGGCGAGAGCACTGCCTCGCCGAGACCGACCACGACCCGCGCCACGAACAACATCGCAAACGAAGGCGCCACGGCGCACATGAGCGTGCCCACGCTCCAGATCAGCACACCGGCCACGATCAGGTTGCGGCGCGACGTGCGATCGGCAAGAAACCCCAGCGGAACCCCCGCGACGCCATAGATCGCGGCAAACGCGGTACCCAGCAACAGGCTCATCTGCGTATCGCTGATGTGCAGATCGTGCCGGATCGGATCGACCAGCAGGCTGAGTACCTGACGGTCGGTATACGCGAGTACCGCCGTCGCAAACAGGATCAATACGACGGTGCAGGCGCGCGCGAGGCTCGGATAAGGTGCATCGGTCTCAGTGGAAAGTGTCATCCGGCGACCGATTCAATTTCGGTGCAAGACGCAGCAGACACCCGTACGTCACGCGGGTGGCAGGGAATGCCCGGTCTTGGTGGGTTGCTGGCGATGGCGGCGGCTTGTTGAATATCGATGACACTGCGGTTGCGTAACAGTCTACGACTGAGTAACTGGGTTGCACTGGTCAGAAAGCTACAGGGAACCTCGGTTTTTTTCACCTGCCGTCAATCACGGTAGCCTGTGGTGGTGGAGCAGCTACTCGTCCTCGAGGACAGAGGAGGCCCGGGCGATGATGCGTCCTTGCAGAACGGCTATTGGGTCAGGTTCAGTGCCGACGGTTTGCACTACCAGGACGCGCGCGATGAGCTTGGCAGGTGCCGGCGCATCGTGTGCTGCGGCACGCCGGGCAGCGTGAGTCGTGGCTGTCAGGCCATCGGTTGAGGAACGAACTGGGAGTGCTCGCGTCATGTCATCTCCCGTCGCCGTGTCTTGTGAATGCTTGCCGCGGACGTCTGCGGGAACGTGAACCTGACGCCGATCCAGCAAGCCTGGGACCGATCCAGCAGCGCAAGCTGTTCACCGGCGGAGCCAGCCGATGGCCATTGATTGAATCAACCACCGCACCACACTATATTGCCGGCCATTCGTCCGAGTTTGTGCGACCTTCAAGATTACCGCGGACAGACGGTACGCCCGGCCGACTCGCATCCGCCGCATCGTGAACACTTCTTGCGGAATTTCGCACTATGACATCCACGTCAGCAACGTCGCTCGACCGCAGACTCGGCCTCGTAGGCCTGGCTGCCACGGGCATCTGCTCGATGATAGGCGCCTCGATTTATGTGATTCCGTTCATGATCCAGCGGAATGTGCCCGGCATCGGTCCCTACGTTTTGCCGGCGTTCCTGCTTGCCGCGATTCCCGCTGCACTTGCCGCCTTTGCCTACGCGATTCTCGCCTCGGCCATGCCGCGCGCTGGCGGGAGCTACGTTTACGCAAGCCGCGCACTCGGACCCTACTTCGGCTTCGTGGCCAGCTTCTCGCAATGGTTTGGCTTGTCCATTGCGATCGGGGTGGTGGCCTATCTGGTCGTGCCGTTTTTTCGCGACATCGCGAGCTTGCTTGATCTGAACCAGCTCGCTGGTGTACTGGACAGGGGCGTAGTCCGCGTCACTGTCGCGCTGGTCATCCTGTGGGCGTTCGTCTGGCTGAATATTCGGGGAGTCAAGCTGTATGAGCGCATCGTGATACCGCTCATGGTCCTGATGTTCCTGTTAGGCGGGGTCGTGATAGTGGCCGGGCTGTCCTTCAATCACCAGGATTTCGCCGCAGCGATCCTGCACAAGGAAAACCGAATCCTCGTGCCGACGGGCGCCGTCTTTCACTGGTCCACCTTGGCTGCCGGCTCCGCCGTCTTGTTCTCGAGCTTCATCGGCTTCGACTCGATTGCGCAAGCGGGCGGTGAAGCGAAGGATCCGTCGCGCGCACTGCCGCGGGCGATCGGCATCGCGATCGTCGCGGTCACGCTTTTCTATGTCGCGTTCACGTTCTCGGTGTACCACACGGTGCCATGGAGTTTTGTAGCCGAGCAGGCGCGCAGCGGGGACGTTACCGCGCCTGGTCTGCTGGGTTACGTGCTGTCTTCGGGTTGGGCTGTGCCCATCGTTCTCGGTGCTTCCATCGCGTTGTTGAACGATTTGCCCGCAATGATCCTGTCGGTGTCGAGGCTCATGTTCGCGTGGGCCGAGGACGGGATATTCCCAGCGCCCATTGCGTCGATCCACCCCACGCACCACACGCCATACATGGCCATCCTCCTGAGCGGACTCATGGCGACCGTCGGTGTCCTGGGCAGTCATTTTGCTGGCGATTTTTTTCTAGGCATCGACATCATGGTCACCTCGATGCTGGTCAATTACCTGTTGATGTGCGTCTCGGTCTTGTTGTTGCCACGGAACAACCCGGAGATCGCCGCGAGAGTCACGGTGGTGCGGTCGCTGGCTCTGCAGCGTTCGCTGGCCGTTTCCGGAATTTTATGTCTTTCGCTCCTGCTGATTGTCCACATTGTCAGCGACCTCGGAACGACGGTGAGCGCGTGGTATTTCCACTCGACAGTTCCGTGGCTTCTCGTGATGCTGATTGCTTCGGTCATTTTCCTGTACTACTGGAGAAGGCTCCGCGCTTCGGGCGTGGATACGACCGAGCTCTTTTCCAAATTGCCCCAAGGTTGAAGGATTCCGATGAACACCAACACAAGCCACGACCCAGCCCCGGGTCTGGTGATTTGTCCGGTCGTAACGGGCCTGTGGCAAGTTGCCGACCTCGAGCGCGACGGACACGTGCTCGATCCTGCGCAGGCCGCGCTGTCCATGAAGGAGTACCTGGATGCCGGATTGACCACGTTCGACATGGCCGACCACTACGGATCGGCCGAAGACATAGCCGGTGTGTTTCACGCGCGTTTCGGTGGGAGCAACGCGCAGTTGCTGACCAAATGGGTGCCCTCGCCAGGCGTGATCACAAAACAGGATGTTCGCGCAGCCGTGCAGAAGTCACTGCGGCGTTTGCAATCCGAGCGGATAGACCTGCTGCAGTTTCACAGCTGGAACTATGCGGACCCGGCGTGGCTGGATTGTCTGTACTGGTTGAACGAACTGAAGGCGGAAGGGCTCATCGCCCATCTGGGACTAACCAATTTCGATACCGCACATCTGGAAATGGTCGTGCACAGTGGCATCGAGGTGGCCTCGAATCAGGTGTGTTACTCCTTGCTCGACCAGCGAGCGTCCGGGCCAATGACCGCGGCGTGCCTGCGCCACGGCATCAAGCTGCTTGCGTTCGGAACGGTCGCCGGCGGCTTTCTCTCCGGGAAATGGCTGAACCAAGGCGAGCCGCGTCTCGACGCTGCACTCACTTGGTCGCAGATGAAGTACAAGCGATTTATCGATACAGCCGGCGGCTGGACAAGGTTCCAGGAACTTCTGCAGGTGCTTCACGAGGTGAGCTTGGCAAGCGGTATGTCAATCGCCAATCTGGCCAGCCGTTACATACTCGAACAGCCCGGCGTGGGCGGCGTGATCGTTGGCGCACGGCTGGGTCGGAGTGAGCACATCACGGAAAACAAGGCTTTGCTCACGCAGTCGCTGGACGACGCCAGCAGTGGCAAAATTCGAAAGGCAGTGTTGGGAATGGGCCGGATACCCGGCGATTGTGGCGATGAATACCGAAAGCCGCCATTCCTGACCGCGTCCGGCGACTTGAGCCATCACGTGGATGCGGTAGCGACGCCCTATGCGTGTCAGTCTTCTGGCGTTGACGGACGGCAAAAGGTGCTCACGGGGACGACATGGGAAGAAGTGGCCGGCTTCAGCAGGGCGGTGCGCGTGGCGGATCGAATTCTGGTGTCGGGAACTACCGCCACGCTGGGAACCCGACACATCGGCGGCTCGGATCCAGCATCGCAGATGCACTTCGTGATCGACAAGATCGAGGGCGCCATCCAGTCCTTGGGAGGCAGCCTGCAGGATGTCGTGCGTACCCGGGTTTTCGTGAAAAACATCGCAGACTGGGAACAGTTTGCCCGCGTTCATGGCGAGCGATTCAGGGGAATCCAGCCTGCCAATACGATGATCGGTGCCAAACTGATCGGGGAAGAGTACCTCGTGGAAATGGAAGCGGAAGCGATGCTGCCACAAACGATGCTTCCCGCAGGCTAAAAGCGCCAGGTTGAGAAGACCCGGGTTTGACGAACAGCTTTGAACGGGACCATCCCTGCGAGTTGTCAGTCGCTCAAGTGTCAACAATTTACGCCAGAGTTCAAGCGTGAAGCGATCAAGTTGCTCGATGCGGGCGAATGGCCGCATCCGAGTTCCCCATCGATCTGGCTATCCGTCGGAACCAGCTCTACAAGTGGAAGGCCGAAAAGGTTCGCTTGAGTGAGCTCTTGCTATTCGGCTCCGGGCGCAAGCACGCTGATCGGGACTTGGGCACGCATCCCGGTTTTCGGGGACAGGGACTGGCGACGCGCCTGTCCAGACACGTCGCTGCGGCCGTTCCGTCACCAAGGGACACGGCTTTCCCTCATTCGTCGAGGAGCAATCGCGCCGCAATATCGCTCCATGAGTGGCCAGGCTTCCGCTCTATTGTTCCCGCTCCATCAGGTTGCCGTTCTCGTCGCTGGGCAGTGACGCAGGCATTCTGAGCGGCGGCAATGCCAGCGCTGGGTGGCCCTTGCTCGTGAGCCGGGCGTTGAACGCTGCCAGGCCCGTGCCCTTCACCTTGTCCCACTTGGCCATCACTGATTGCGCTTTTTGGCGCGCCTGGGTGCAGGCTTCGATTTGCGCCGCCGTGGGTGCGGTGTCCGCCGTCTCCAGCGCCAGCGACGCGGCCAAGGCGGCATCGCTCACGTCCTTCAACGTGGCTGGTGTCGGGTAGGGCAGGCCGTACCCGCGCGGACCACTGCTATGGGCCACGGCATCGACGCTGGCCTTGAACGATTTGCTGGCAGCTGGTTCTGTCGACTCCAGCTTGCCCACTTCCTGGACAAGATCCTGGGCCTGGCCATAGGCCATCAGCGTCCTGCGCGCCAGCTCGTACATTTCAACCGAGAGCTTCTCTGACTGGGCCAGCGCAGCAGCAGGCGTGGTCACCCGCGGATCGAGGCGCACCGTCAGCGGCTGCGTATACGTCTTGCCATCGACCGTGAGGCGAACGGTGTAGTTGCCGGGAGGTGCCCACGGTGAGCTCGGCAGCACTGAGCTGCGATGCGGGATCACGATCGGACGCTGGATGGGAGAACGTTCCTGAGCCAGCGGCTGGTAGCGCAGGCTCCAGCTGATGCGATGCATGCCGGCGCTGGTCGGCATGGACTTGATCGGCGAGGGCCAGTACAGCGGGATGCTGCAGTCCGGTGAATCGGGTTTGGCCTGGCAAACTTTGTTGTACGCAGCGGGATCACGCGCCGGGTCCGGATTGCGCTCGAGTTCGCTCGAATACGTCCGCACGACACTGCCTGCTTGATCCAGAATGTCGATGGTCAGCGGCCCGGAGGCGTCGGAGGCGAGGTAATAATCGATGATGGCGCCATTTGGCGGATTTTCGCCTGACGGGACTTCCGGCGGGAACGGCATCGAATCGTAGGTCACCAGACGCACGCGCGTGGCCGTTTGCGGTTTGAACAGATAGGCGGTCCCGGCCTTGCGTGCATCGGCCACCTGTCGCAAGGGCGTCACGTCGTCGAGAATGTAGAAGCCGCGGCCATGCGTGCCGGCGATCAGGTCGGCACATCCGCATTTGGCATCGTCCTTCACCTGCAGGTCGCGCACCGAAATCGCCGGCATGTCGAGCCGCAGCGATTGCCAGTGGTCGCCATCGTCGAACGATACCCATACCTGGGTATCCGTGCCCGCGTACAGCAGTCCGGGCTTGCGTGGGTCCTCGCGAATCGTGTTGGTCAATACGCCCGGGCTTATGCCGTTGTTGATTTCGGTCCAGGTCTTGCCGCCGTCATGCGTACGCCACAGGTGCGGGTTAATGTCGTCGATGCGCATGGTGTTGGCTGCTGCATACGCGGTTTTTGCATCGAAATGGCCGGCCTCGATGTTGTAGATGCGTGTCCAGGGCTTGATCGCTGGAGGCGTCACGTTTGACCAGTGGGTGCCACCGTCCATGGTCACCTGGACGTTGCCGTCGTCGGTGCCGGCCCAGAGCACGTTCACATCAAGGGGGGATGCCGAGAGCGCGGTGATGCTGCCTTGGAGACCTGGCTTGACCTTGTTTGCATACTTGCCGACGGTGGCTGGAGTCTGCCATGTCTGTCGCGCGAGGTCAGGGCTGATGCGTGTCCAGCTGTGGGCCTGGTCGGACGACTTCCACACCACGTTCGATGCGTAGAACAGCACCTTCGGATCTTTTGGCGACCAGAGCAGGGGCATCGTGCGCACGTTGCGGTTGTAATCGATGCCGCGCTGCTCGCGCGATGGTCCGACCAAGGTGGTCTGTCCGGTCTTGCGGTTGTACAAGGTGACGTTGTTGCGTCCACTGCCAAATACCAGGTCGGGATCTTTCGGGTCGCTCGCGGCAATGCCGTATTCCTGGATGCTCACGGAGTGCCAGTCGTGGAACGTGATGCGGCCGTCCATCGAGCGGCTGGCGACACAGGCCGAACCCGAGTCCTGCTGGCCGCTGCACACGCGGTAGGGAAACGCATCGTCGGTGGACACGTGATACATCGCTCCGGTGAGCTGGTTGTACCAGTTGCTCCATGACGCGCCGCGGTTGGCCGAAACCGTCGCTCCCTGGTCGGCAACGACGAAGACGATGTCAGGGTTGTTCGGATTGACCCACGGTTTCTGGTAATCATCCCCGTTCGGGCCGCCACGAACCGCAGCCCAGGTCACGCCGCCATCTTCGGTACGCCAGAACACGGTCGAGGCGCTGTAAACGACGTTCGGGTCCTTGCCGTCCACCGCCAGGGTCGGCAGGTCGCCGCCACCGATGCGCACGGCCGGACGGGGGTCCGGTACGGCGTTCGGCGACGAGCCGGCGTTTTCCGGATCGCGCGCGGCGAGATGCCAGTGCTCACCACGGTCACTGGACTTGTAGAAATTTACCGTTCCGGTCGTGCCTTCCTCGGCAGTTGCCACCTTGCCGACGGTGCCGGCCACCATCGCATAGATCGTGCTCGGCTGGCTGGGGGCGATGCTTAGATTTGCCTCGATCACGCCTGCGGGCAGGCCGTTCGTCAGTTCCTTCCAGGTGCTGCCGCCATCGGTGGACTTGAATATGCCGCCTTCCGTGCCACCAAACTCCGGGCCTTCCAGATAGCTTTGCTGCTGCTGCCAGAGTCCGGCGTAGACAATGTTCGGGTTCCGCGGGTCGATGCGCACGTCATTGCCACTGACATACGGGCTTTTGTACAGGACTTTGGTGAAGGTCTTGCCGCCGTCGGTGGAGCGGAAGATGCCGCGTTGCTCGTTTGGGCCGTACGGGTGGCCCAGCGCAGCGACGAACACGCGGTTCGGATCGTGCGGGTCGACGGCGATGTTTGCGATCATCTGCGTGTCGCGCAGGCCCAGGTGGGTCCAGGTCTTGCCCGCGTCCGTGGACTTGTACACGCCATCTCCCACGGACAGGTCCGGGCGGATGATGCCGGCGCCCGTGCCCACGTAAATGATGTCCGGATCCGAGGGCGCCACCGCGATGGCGCCGATCGAGCCGGTCGGTTCGTGGTCGAACAGCGGTACCCAGTTCGCGCCGTAGTCGGTCGAGCGCCAGACGCCACCATTGTCGTAGCCGGCATAGAACACGTTCGGCCGACTTGGAACCCCGTCCAGTGCCCTGGCGCGGCCACCTCGGGTCGGTCCGATTTCGCGCCAGTGCATCTCGGCGTAATACATCGAGGACTGATCGCTTTGGGGCCTGTTGCCGGATTCTGCCTTGGCGACCGAAGGCAACGTGGCAAAGGCAGTGGCGGCACCAATGAAGCCACAAGTGACAAGGCCAAGCAGGCGTGAAATCGACATTGGCGATCAACTCGCGGAGGCTGTATGGAGAAGTACCCTTGTCTCAAACCATAGCAGTGTAGAAACCGTGTAGCCAGCCGGTGCTCATGCGTGCGCCGCGACACCGCCATACCGACCATAAAAGAACGCAGGGTGCAAAAGGCGTGTGTACGCCTTTGCGGATCAATGTCCAGGCCGAGGTGGGTCGTGCAAGGCGTTACCAGTGTGTCTTCAATCAACGCAAGGTTTGCGCGTACGCCTGACCATCGTAGGCTCACCATCGAAGCTCGCACTGGTTGGGCTCGATGTAGCGGTAGACGGTCAGCATCCGGGTAATGGGTGTATGGCAGAATGACCCGACGGCTGCCAATTACCCAGCAGATTCATCCCGTACATTCGAGGAGATGGCCCATCGTGGTTCGTGTACGTAACGTCTTGTCGTCCGGGTGCTGGATGCTGATATCCGCTTTCACATGGCCAGTGTTTGCCAGCCAACCGGTCAGAACGCCGCCTCCGATAAACGCCGTGGTGACGAATTTCTATTACAACAATTTGCCGGCCGCGAAAGAGTGGTATGTGGATGAGATGGGCTTTCCGGTCATCTACGACGATGGCTGGGTGGTCATCGTGGAAGTCGGCAAGGGCATGCAAATCGCGCTGGTCGATGCATCCAGGGGCGCGCTCCAGGCTGTAAAGAACAAGGGCGCCATGCTGGCGATTGAAACTGGCGCACTGGAACAATGGCATGACTACGTGAGCAAGATCGGCGGCATCGAATGGTATCCATATAACGGTGAGGATCCGCGACATTTCAAACATGGAATCCGGACACACGGTGACTATGAGGAGTTTCGCGTGCTCGATCCAGGTGGATACATCATTGAATTCTATCGATGGAAGTCCGGCAAAACCCCATGAGGCAACGGCTCTGCGTTTAACCCGACGCGATGCTGCCATCAGCATTGATGTCGCCACCATCGCTGCGTGTCCTTCCGGGTGACCGGGCAAATGGCGAGGAACGCGGTAGTACCACCACGCGTCCGATCCAGCAGGCTTGTGCGTCGCCCTGATCCTCAAGTGCTGTCGCTGGTGTAGCTGAGTCAGCGACCGTGGAGTGGGCGTGACAGGTGGTAAGCGACAACTGTCAATAATGGGTACGCTCGCGGACCGTCCGCGCTGTGCATCCCTACAAGGAGGCCGAAATGGACAACGAATCTTCGATGGAGTCTGTGGTGAACCGCAAACGACAAATGTGGCCCAAACTCGTTTGTGTGTTGGTTGCCCTGTTTGCGTTTCAGTCCCCGACCCAGGCCCAGTCGCGACGAATGTCGCTTGACCAGGCTCTTGCGTCGCCGCGCGTGGAAACTGCGCTGAAGAGTATCGAACAGAACCGGGGCCATGAGGTCGATGACTTGATCAAGATCGGCAGCATCATCTCGCCCTCCGGACAGGAACAAAAGCGTGCTGCGGAAGTAGCACGGGAAATGAAGGCCATCGGCTTGCAGGATGTGCAGGTCGACGCGGTCAACAATGTGACCGGGACCATTCCAGGCTCCGGCGAGGGCACCATCGTGTTTGTCTCGACCCTGGATGACTTGAAGACGGTCGCAGACCATCAGGAAGCCGCCAAGCAACCCCTACATGCCAAGGGTGACCGGGTCATCGGCCCCGGTTCCAATACGTCGACGACGACCGTATCGATGCTGGCTGCGGCACGGGCATTCCTGGATGCCGGCCTGAAACCTGAACGCACCCTGGTCTTTGCTGCTGTAGTCCAGGAGGAGACCGGTCTGACCGGCATGCGTGCGCTGTACAAGCGCGATCATGCGCGGGTCACCGCTTTTGTGGAGGTGCTGGGTGACGGACGCAGCATTTCGTATGGGGCGATCACGATTCATTGGTGGAAGGTGATCGCGCACGGCCCTGCCGGCCACACGCTCATGGGCGGCTTGCCCAACGTCAACCAGGGCATCGGAAGGGCGGTCGACCGGATCCTGCAACTACCCTATGACAAGCACTACGCCGGCCGGAACAATGTCGTCAACGTGGCGATCCTGCAGAGCGGCGCCGTGTTCAACCACAAGCCCGACTCCGGATGGTTTTCGCTGGACGTCCGTTCCAGCGATGGCAGCGCGGTAACCTCCATGGAGGGTGATGTCCGGAGCATATTGAAGGAGGTGTCTGCACAGACCCGAGTTTCCTTCGAGATGCAGGTCGTTGACCAGACGCCCGGCGGGCAAATTCCGGGGATGGAACGCGGTGACCTGGTGCAGACATCGGCACAAATTGCGCGTCACCTCGGAATGACACCCAAGCTCAGTGACCTGGGTTCGTCGAACATGAATATAGCCATCGGCGGCGGGACACCGGCGATCGGGCTGGGCGGCGAGCGCGGCGGCGAGCGCGGAGAGCCCAGCGAGTGGGCTGACGTCCCGCAGATGATCCGTACCGCAAAACATGTGTTCCTTCTGGCGGTGACCATGGGAGGACTGGACCGTCACGACAACTGACGAAAGGCGAACTCAGTGTCGACCGCTGGGAGGAATGTACGCATGCCCAGGCGCACCGATCCTGACGCTGCGGCCGCAAGTTGGTGCTGCGCTCCCGCTCCCGGAACGTCACGGCGCACCTGGCGGGTTGGGGCAGGCTTTGCGAATGCCGATGGTCCTGATCCATTTGTCGCACAGGCGATTGTAGACCGACCAGTCGGGTCATCGGGCTCGACCGGTGCACGCTCGGTGCGCAGGACGAGCTGCTGCGCGTCGCGGTATCGGAAGTGCATTAACATTCGAACAACACCGCTGTTCACTGTCACTCGCCCGGTGTGGACCGATGGGCCAACTCATGGTCCGCTCGTCAAGTTTGCGGCTGCGACAAGGGCGTTCGCCGCCGACCGGAATGGCTGCGCCAAAGTGCGCTATCAATCCAGTCTCGTCCTCACTTGTGCGCTGCTGTGTTCGCTATCCATCGGTCCAGCTTCCGGTCGAGAATGGCCAGTGGCATACTGCCGCCGAGCAGAATCTGGTCGTGGAACTCGCGTATGTTGAAGCGTGGCCCAAGCGCGTTCGATGCCTTGCTTCGAAGCGCTTCGATGTCCAGCTGGCCTACCTTGTAGGACAGGGCCTGCGCCGGATAGGCCACATAGCGCTCGACCTCGACTGCAGCCTGTGCATGGGTCATCGATGAATGGTCCATCATCCAGGTGATCCCCTGTTCGGTGCTCCAGCCCATGGCATGGATACCGGTATCGATCACCAGGCGGTTGGCACGCAGGATCATGTCCTGCAGATATCCGTAGTACTGCCAGGGGTCTTCATACAGCCCGAGCTCCTTGCCCAGGGATTCGCAATAAAGCGCCCACCCCTCGCCATAGGCGTTGAAAAAGCCGAGCCGCCGGAACGAGGGCAGTCCCTTGATCTCCAGAGCGAGAGAGGTCTGAAAATGATGGCCGGGATAGGTTTCGTGCAGCATCGTCGGTATCACGATGAACTTGTCCTTGATCCCCGGCGCATACGGGTTGATCCACAAGATGCCGGGCCGCGAACCGTCCGCGGCCGCCTGCTGATAATCGCCATTGCCTCGATAGACCTTGGCAGAAGCCTCCGGAATCGACTTGACCTCCAGCTTTGCCGTGGGCATGACGTCGAACAGCTTGGGCAGTGTCGGCAGGATGCGCGCCAGGGCAGCGTCGTAGGCCGGCACCACTTCGTCCGGATTTTCAAAATGGAGAGCCTTGTCTGAGCGCACGTGTGCCAGGAATTCGGCCAGCGAGCCGTGAAAGCCAACCGTCTTCATCGCATCCTGCAATTCCCTCGTGATCTCCCTGACTTGCGCAAGACCCAGCTGGTGAATCTGCGTCGGGGTCATCTCAGTCGTGGTGTTCACCCTGATGTCGTATGCATAGAGTGCCGCGCCGCCTGGCAACGCCCCGAGGCCTGGCTTCGCACTGGCGTGCGGCAGGTACTCGTCGTGCATGTACGAATAGAGCTTTCGGTAGGCCGGCTCGATCACATCGAGGATCTTCGCTGCATACGCCTTCGTCAGGCGTTGCCGATCAGCCACTGGAATGCCGGCAGGAAACTTCATGATCGGCTGCCAGAAGACAGTTTTCTCGGGTGCCGACCCGAAGTACTGCTGCAGCTGCGGCAGGACGCGCTCGACCACGATGCGCGGCAGCACCACACCCTTGCTTACTCCTTCTTGCATGCGCGCAATGGCGTCGTCCGTCCACCGAGCGTAGCCATCGGCCAACTTCAGCGCATTGTCGTAGTCCGCGATCGTCTTGAAGTTGTAGTCACCCGAGCCCGATTGGTCGAGCGCGAATTCCATATGGTGCCCCGTGAACTGGTTGATCGGCAGCATGCGTGCGGTCACGTAGACGCCGGTACCGTAATACGAAAGCTTTTGCGCCAACTGGTAACTCAGCATCTCGTAGCTGATGCGGTCCTGCTCGGGCAGCGTTGCTGGATCGAAATTCACGAGAGACGCCTGATAGTGCCTCAGCATCGCGGTCGCGTCGTGATCCCAGGAGTCCTCCAAGGCTTCGTTGGACCTTGCTTCCAGCGTCGACCAGTCCTGCCAGTAAGCGGCGTACAGGCGATCGAGTCCCTGTTGTTCGTGCGAAACGGAAGCGGACGCCGCGAACGTCCAGGCGTTGATTGGAATGAGCCCAAGCGCCAGGACCACGGGCAGCAAGACGGCACGAGCCACGTTCGTCATGGAGCTTTCCTCTTGAAATATCGCCTGTTGATACGCGTCCCCACGCCCTCCATGGTCTTTCCAGCATCCGAGCGCCAATGCTGCGACGGTTCCTCAGCGCCATCGATACGCCACTGCAGCACTCCGCACCGCGCCACCGGATCGACCGGCCGTCCTGGACGTGCGTTCGCAAAAGTGTACTCGTGACCTCGTTGGCTTTTTCGCTGCGCTCGCCAGCGCCGCCTCCACAGGTTCCACATCCATGTCCAGCAGCTCGCGGCCACGAACGTGGAAGCTCCAATTCCAGTGTCGGTGACCATCGGCAAAGATCGTCAACATGGGGTCCCGGCAGACGTGGTGCCCAATGCCAAGGCGATACCGCTTCGCCCAGGCAACGATCCGGAGCCCGCGTCTGTGACCATCAGCTCCGCACCGCAAAATGGCGTGCTGCCACCCGGGGCAGGGATGCCCGCGTTTGATTATGCTTGGCGTCAAACCTCCTCCCAGACAGCTTTGTCCATCACCCGGAGCCTTCCCAGACATGACCCTGCAATATCGACTGCTGTTCGGCTGCGTCGCGCTGTACGGCCTCGTCATTTCCCTTCCGGCAAACGCCCTCGAACCGGCAGCAGCCAGTGTGGCCACGCCCCGAGCGTTGACGATCGAGCGGCTGTATAGCCTGCCCTGGATCATCGGCACCGCTCCGCAGGACCCCCAGTGGTCACCCGACAGCCGTCACTTGGCGTTTCTGTGGAACAACGAGGGGACAAACTTCATGGACGTCTGGATGACAGACGCCACGGGAGGCAAGCCGGTACGCGTGACCCGCATGCCGCGCCCGGACAGTCCGGCAAACCCGGGCACCGACATGGCCAAGCTCGAACAGGCCGAGCGCGCCGAGAATGATCACGGCGTTTCGGAAGTCGTCTGGGCGCCCGATGGTCGGCGCCTCGTGTTCAACCTGCATGGCTCCCTGTACCAGGTGTTGCCAGGCGAGCCCCCACAGCGAATCACCGCAGCGGCTGCGGCTGCCTCGGACCTCGCCGTGTCGCCAAGCGCCAACGCCATGGCGTATCTGTCATCCGGCGAGCTGTGGATCGTGGACTTTGCCGGGGCTCGACCCACGCTGCACCGGGTTCTTGCCCCAGGTAGACGCGACGTCGGCGTGGA
This sequence comes from Rhodanobacter sp., assembly GCA_035655635.1. Taxonomy (GTDB): domain Bacteria; phylum Pseudomonadota; class Gammaproteobacteria; order Xanthomonadales; family Rhodanobacteraceae; genus Rhodanobacter. The sequence goes on from DASRUB010000091.1 coordinate 27,866, forward strand.
GTCCTTCGTCTGGTCCGGTGATGGGAAGCGCCTGGCCTTCGTGGAAGCCGATTCCTCGCAGGTGCCGACGCGCGGTCTTCCGGATTATCTTGGCAAGGAAACCCGGCTGGTTGAAGTAAAGCGGCCGTTTCCCGGCGAGCCGTCGCCATCCCGGCGCCTCGGTGTGATCGCCTCGACGGGAGGTCAGGTGCAGTGGATGGATCTGGGCAACAATCCGCTGGACCAGATATTCAGCGTGCGCTGGTCACCGGACAACGAGCGTCTGCTCGTGGACAAAAGCGACTTGTATGTCAAGGACCGGCGCCTGCTGCTGCTTGATCCGGACACCGGGCGGTCACAGCTTCTGCTGCGCGAAGCCGACCCGCACAACGTGAGCGCGGACTGGTGGGCGGACTGGGCTCCGGATGGCCAGGGCGTGTATTTCATCTCCGATCGCGACAACGACTACCAGGTGTATTACCAGGCAGTTGCCGGTGGCGTCCCGAAGGCCATCACTGCCGGCGACTGGGCAGTATTCTCGGCGACGGTGTCGAAAACCGCGCACGCCCTGTTCGTGGTCACCAACGCCGGCAATGCCGAATCGCGCCGGTTGTATCGCGTGCCGCTGGCCGGTGGGGCACCACAACCGGTTACCCCGGCTGAAGGAGCACATCACCCGCTGGTTTCACCAGACGGGAAGTATCTGGCCGATCTTTATTCAAACGACATGACACCTCCGGACCTGTATCTGCAAGGTACGGCCAGTACGGACGCGACAGCGGCCCGCGTTCACCGGGTCACGCACTCGCCCCTGCCGGAATTCAGCCAGTACCACTGGCTCAGGCCGAAATACGTCGTCTTCAGAAACGTCAATGACGGCACCGCACTCCATGCCCGGCTTACCCTCCCGCCGAACTTCAATCCGAACAAGAAATATCCGGTGATCCTCGGCTCCGTCTACAGCAACACCGTGCACAATGAATGGGGTGGTCGGGTGTTCCATCCGACCTGGGGGCTGGACCAGTTCCTCGCCCAGCAAGGCTTCGTGATCATGAACGTCGATATCAGCGGCAGCGCGGGCTACGGCAAGGCGTTCCGTCAGCGCATCGGTGAGGACTACGGTGGCATCGATGTGGACGACTTGTTCAGCGCCACGCGTTATCTCGTCGCGCAGGGCTATGCCGACCCGGAGCGCATCGGCATCTGGGGGAGCAGCTACGGAGGACTGTTGACCGCAATGTCGATGTTCCGCTATCCGGAGGTGTACAAGGCCGGAGTGGCTGCGGCTCCCGCAACCAGCTTGTTCCATGCCCAGACCGGAGAGATGCAGGTGATGATGGCGCCGCAGGGTCATGAAGCACAGTACGCAAAATCCTCGGCGTTCCTGCGCTCCGGCGATCTCAAGGGCCATCTCATGCTGCTCCATGGCATGCGTGACGATGTCGTACTGTTCAAGGATTCCGTGACGCTGTACCAGCGCTTGATCCTGCAAGGCAAGAATGTTGACTTGGTGGTGCTGCCGAACGCCCCGCACGGCTGGGATACCGAGGGAACGGCACAGACCCGCTACGGCTACCGGAAGCTCTACGAGTATTTCGAGCGCTGGCTCGGCAAGTCACCCTGAAGCAGGCTGCAGCATTGTGCGTGCACTGGCCGAGGTTGCGACGTCCCGGCTCGCCTCGGCGGTGCGCACACAGGTACGCGCACGGCCCGGTTCACCGATCCGACCTGCGTCCGGTGGAGGAGGGCATCATTCCCTTGCGCGCGCGTTCGGCAATTCGGCCTTGATCCGAAACTTCCCGGACACACTTTTCTTGGCTGCGCGAAGAGCGCAACGCTCCCAACCGTCTGTGCATCTCGCACGTCCAGGGCTCTGCTGCGCGACCGGAATCGTGACCGCGAAGATGATCGGATCACCTTCGACAACCAGGCAGAATGCGTGCGCAAGCGGGAGCGGGAAGAACCCGCGAGCATGACGCGCATCCGGACTCGACCTGCGCGCTCCTCGTCGCAAGGCAGCGTCCCGGCTGCGGGTCCTGCCGTTATCGTTGCGATGGCGCGATGGCAGCCACCGCTTCGATTTCCACCATGTATTCAGGCGCGGCCAGCTTGCTGACCTCGACCAGGGTGCTGGCTGGTGGTGCATCGGCATTGATGTACTGCGCACGAACCGAACGAACCTCATCGGCTCTGGACATGTCGGTGACATAGAAATTCAGCTTGACGACGTCTTTGAACGTTCCACCGGCTGCAGCCAAGGCCAGCCGGATATTTTCAAATACCTGTTTGGCCTGCGCGTGCATGTCTCCAGGCCCCACCACCTTGCCTTTCGCATCGTTGCCAACCAATCCGGAGATATAGATCAGCCGGCTCCCTGGCGGAATCTCCACCAGCTTGGACGCGATCCGCGGCGCGCTGGACAGCGTCGGCGGATTGATGAAGCGAATCGAATCGTTCGCCGACTGGTTCCGCGCATGGGCAGGCGCCGCGGCCACCGCAACGAGACCGATCATGGCGGCAAAAGCGAATGCATGCAGGAAATGGTGTGTCGTCATCGTAAGTCACTCATGGCGGCGGGTTGTCTTCAGACCGTAGCACGACATGCGAGCACAAAGAACAAATCCCTGGTTCAGCCGGTCTCGCATGCGAGCGCTGAGAAGTGCACTTCATGCACCCGCCAGGTCGTGGTTGCCAAGGCGGATGAAATCGGCGCGGTGCTGCGCAAGCAAATGCAGGCACAGGGTGGACTATTCGCCCGGCCGGTGCCGATGCCCGAGGGCGGATGGCTTCAGTCCTTGACCAGCCCGTCCGTCAATTCGGTTTCGATCAGCTGCACGGGCATGATGCCCGCTGCCCAGATCTTGTTCATCACGTTCTTCATCACGAACGGACGTCCAGCCTGCTCGTCTTCAAAGGCAACCTGGGCAATGAGATGATCAAGCTGGAGTTTGCCAATGACGTAACTGGGCCCATAACCGGGCTGGCGAGCGTAAAGCAACTGCTCGAATCCAACCAGCTTGCTGGTGGCATCCGACCAGTGCCGCGGCGTCCATTGGCCCTGGAACCTGCCAGCTTTCGCCAGATCCCATTCGTTTGACTGCACATGCAACGAAGCGAGACCGCGGGCCGCGCGATTCGCCAGAGCAATCCAGACGAGTTCCCTGCCATGCGGAATATTGTCGTACAACCCCGCTTGCATCACGATTTCCTCAAACGCCGTGGCAAAACCTTCGGAGCGGACGTCGAACATGTTGAACAGGGGAGGCGCGCGCCGGATCGGGCTGGCATTAGGCTCATGCTTGAGGCGGGCAAGGTCGAGCCAGTGTGTCGAGTGCGAGTCCAGTGGCAACGGATCGAGCGCTGTCATGTGGGTGAAGAAGTTGCGCTGGGCCGGTGGTGTGTATGTCCCGGCCTGTGCCAGGAGGGCCGGGCGCAGATACGGTTCGTCGCCGGCAAACCCGGTCTTTTGCAGGAAATCCATCAGATAGGCCGCCTTGGCTTGCGCCATCTGGTCATACGCGGCCGGGTCGGTGATTTCCTTGATCGGCGGCAGGTCGCGGTTGCGCAACTCTTCCAGCTTCAGTGACGCAAGAGAGCGGTCCAGTTCACGCTGCAGCAGGATCTTCTGCGCATTCCAGTCATACGGAATGAGCTGGACATTGGCGGCGTACCAGTTGTAATTCTCCTTGCCAACGCCGACCGGGCCGGTTTTCTTTGGTGCCTCAGCGGCCACCCATGCGGCAAATTCGTCGCTCGCCGTCCTGGCATTGCGAATGGCGGTCAGCAACCGTGGACTGGCGCCCTTGATGTTCGCTGGAACCGCACCGTCCAGCGTGCGCATGACCAGCGTGCCGGCCGCCAGTGCAGACAATGCCTCGCTCTGTTCCTTGAAAGCGCGATCACCATACAGCCACAATCCCCTGGCGTTGCTGTCCTTGAGGTTGATCCTGGCCGCCTTCAGGTTCGCCGGAACCGCAGCCAGCATGGCCGTGAGCTTCTTTTCATCCGAGGCGTTGAGCGGATATTTGAAGTCGTAAAGGTTGATATTGGGATAGGCCAGCGGACCCTCCTGGACCGGCACGTCACTGCGGTCGGCCAGCACGGTCGCGTAGAAGCCCGGGTCACGCGCCCACGGCATCAAGACGCGGAAATCGAAGTCGAGGCCGTTCATCTCCGCCTGGACCAGCTTGTAATCGATCAGTGCGCCCTTGGGCCAGCGCGAAGTGTGGATCGCCTGCAGGCGTGCGCGGTATTGTGGAAATTCTGCCTTCTTCGCCGCAATCGCCGCGACGGAGTAGTCGGGTTTGAAGTCGACGGTCAGCGGAAGCACGAATTTCCGCCAATCCGCGAACAGCTTCGTGAGCTCGGCATAGTTGGCGGGGTAGCTGGCGGGATCCGATACCGATGCCGATGCCGATGCCGATAGCGGGCGGGGTGGTGTCGATGGCGACGAAATGGCTGCAGCCGGAATGATGCAAGCGGCAAGAGCCAGGGCAACGCTGCAAGCAAGATGTTTCATGAGTCTCTCCGTCGGAAGAAGGGCAACTGCGCCTGTGCGTCAGCGACGTGGAAACAGGCGTCCTCAGCGTATTGATCTGTATTCAATTGACCCTAGTGTCGGCGCAGCCGGGCCCGTCAGTCCCTCCCTGAAAAAGCTGCACCGCAGATATGGAACTTAGCACGGCTTCAGCAAGTCCGAGATCGGGGGATGTGTTGCGCTTCCACTCGCCCGGGTGACGCAGAGGCGGGGGCTCTTGGTGGCGTCTGCCTCTCGAATTTGATGCATATCCTGCTTGTTTGCTTGCGTGTGCCGCACCTGGCTTTCGACGCAATCGGAGCCACACCAACCGCCCACGTCCCCATGTTCTTTCTGGCGTTGCCTGGCGTTCAACGGCTGCACCTGCCCCGAGGGTCGGGTCACAATTCCGGTGTGAGAGTCAAGAACGGAGCCAATTTGGCCGACCAAGTGGCTGGGGCGTTCCGTGATGCCATTGCTGCGAAGATTGCGACGCCACCCGAACACCTCCTCCAACGCCTTGCCTGCGACCAAGGCGCGGAGCTGGCGTAACACCCGAAGCCGGAAATTGATACGTGCCTGTCGATCTGCGTTTGCTACCCGCGAAGCCCTTGCTGCGTGGAAAAAACAAGCACGCCAACGGGCTTCGCCAGTACCTGCCGGAAAGCACCGGCTACAGCCGGTAATGAAATACGTCAGCCCAATACAGTTCGAGCCACACTGACTGGCGCACCGGCTCACACGATGCCCCGGTCATGGGATACAGAATTAGAAAGCAGGGCAGTCACCATGGCGCGCTAACGGCAACATATCCGCGACTACGAGAACGGATGTTCGAGCGAAGGACTCTGCGGCGTGAACAGGCTCGCGCCGTTTTCAGTGATGTACATGTCGTCTTCCAGGCGCACGCCGAACTCGCCGGGAATGTAAATGCCCGGCTCGTCGCTGAAGGTCATGTTCCTTTCCAACTTGCGCTTGTTGCCGCGCACCAGGTAATACCACTCGTGGCCATTCATGCCGATGCCATGGCCGAGGCGATGGCCAAAATACTTGTAGTCCGGGCCATAACCATTGTCGACGATGACCTTGCGTGCAGCCGCGTCTATCGATTCCATGGCTGCCCCGGGATGCGCAGCCTTCAGGGCTGCCGATTGCGCCTTGAGCACGATGTCGAAGACCTTTTTCATCTTGTCACTGGGCTTGCCCAGGACGAAGGTGCGGCTGATGTCGCTGTGGTAGCCCTCCACCATGGCGTCGCCGTCGATCAACAGCGGCGTGCCTTCGGCGAGACGCTGAGGCACGATCGAACCATGCGGCAACGCCGTGTATTTGCCAACGTTGATGCTTGCGCCACCGGGCACGCCCAGACGTTCATAGGCTGCGGCCAGCCAATCGCGCACGGTGTCTTGCGTGATGCCCGGCTGCAGACCCAGATAGATGGCGTGATATGCCGCCAGCGTCGCATCGTTGGCAACCTGCATCAGTGCCAGTTCGGCGGGGCTCTTGACTGAGCGGCAGCCGCCGGTGACCGGTATCGCTGGGACCAGTTTCGCATGCGGCAATGCCTCGGCAATGCGCGACGCGCGGAAATATGGCACTTGCTCTTCAATACCAAGAGTCCCGGTCGAAGCATGCAGGTCGGACATCACCTGCGCCAGCCGTTGGTAGGGATCTTCGTGTTCTTGCCAGATCCGGACATCATGGCCGAATTTGATCTGCTCCAGCGCTCTGCTCTGTTCAAAGGCAGGGGTGATGTAGATCGGATCTCCCGACTTGGGCAAGACAAATCCCATCAGGCGTTCGCTGGTGAACCAGTGCATGCCGGTGAAATATTCCATCGAACTGCCACCGTCCATGTACACGGCGTTGATCTTGTTGTCCGCCATGAGCCGCTGCGCCCTGGCCAGGCGCGCCTTGCGTTCGGCGTCGGTGATCGGCACGATCTTCGAAGTCACCGACTTCAGCGCCAAAATGGACGGCGGCAGCTTGACGGCTCCGGCGGCAGGCTCGGCTGCCAAAACCTTGCCGCCGAGCATGACCGCCGGCAGCACCGCCATGCCCAGTGCAGATGTCTTCAGAAAATTACGGCGATTTGAGTGCATCGAGTCGTTCATTTCCACGGGTGTTTCCTCATGTTAGGGGGCGTGCCGCCGCTGCGATAAAGCACTGGATCCGGAGAAGAACTTCAGTCAAGGCATCCTGTATAGATCTGCGAAAGCCCGTTTCAGCAGTTGCACGGAAATGCAATGCCGAAGCGGGCTTGGTCAACCATATCTCACTTTTCGCGTCAGGTTCCACGCGCTCGCGCGGGCGGTGGAAACTCTTGCTGCAAGACCGCTCTCACGCCTCGGGGACGACGCATACCTCGCCTGACCCATCGAGGCATTTGGGACTGCAATCCCGGGATGGTCCTGCACAGCTGCATCTCCGAAGGAATCGCGTTCAGTCTCTTCGACGAGGCAAGCTTGCGGGCATGTGCGTTGCCGACAGCGCGTCTGCCTTGCAGACGCCCTTTGGGAAGACTGCGCGTGGAAGAGCTTGCCTCGGCGACGCGTTCCCGCGGCCATCGCCATCGACAAGTCACCATGGTCCGGATCGACCGCGACGACCTGCTGTGCGGAGCCGTTGTCGAGACCCTGACGAAGAGGCGCGGTTTTCGCTGAGCATCGGCTTTCGATGATGCCCCTCGGCTGATGGATGCCACGGCGTCGGGGCTGCTGCAAGAGAACTCGGTATGATGAACGGCGCACCCATCCCGGATTCGAGCATGCAGGCCACCACCTCCTCATTCCGCGACGCCCGGCTTGCCGAGGCGAGGAAGCTGTTCCAGGGCAATGAGCCGGCGCAGGCTGAGGCGGTGCTTTGCACACTGCACGCGTTGGAACCGGACCGGGAAGACGTGGGCATTCTTCTTGCCGAGGTGCAGCGCAGCCAGGGACGCTTCAGCGCGGCGGCCGGAACGTTGTTCACTCTGTGTCGGGCGAGCGGCTTCGAGCAGGGCATGAGTTTGCGCTGCGTGGAATTTCTCCGACAATGCGATCGGCACGCCGCCGCAGAGCATATTTGCGAAGGAGCGCTGGTGCGCGGCGCGGTTTCGCCCGACTTGCTGATGCTGGCGGGTAACGTCGCGCGGGAAGTGGGCGATTTCGAAACTGCACGCACTCGGTACCTGATGGCGCTGGACTCCGGCATCGATTTGGGCCGGCACCATGTGCTGGGTGCGTTGGCCAATACCCGGCGCTATGGCGATGTTGCGGATACCGAGATCGCATGGTTCGCGCGGCACTTCGCGGATGCGCGTTTCAACCCGCGTTCACGCGCATCCGCAGGCTTCGCCCTGGCCAAGGCGCAAAATGATCTTGCCGATTACGCGGCCGCGGCAGCGACGCTGCGCTCGGCCAACGCGATGGTCCGTGCGACCGGGCAATGGGATGGCGCAGCTTGGCAGCGGTTCGTCGCCGCGCGAACACGCGACGAGGTGGCGGTTGCAAACACGGCGTACAACGGCGACTTCGTGCCCGTCTTCATCGTCGGGTTGCCGCGTAGCGGCACCACGCTGACCGCGACGTTGCTGGCACGCGCGACCGGTGCCCGCGATCGGGGCGAGATGCGCACGTTGCGTTTCATCGCGGATCAGCTGATCGCCGGCGGGCATCTGGCCAGCAGTGCCGCCGTGGCGGAAGCGGCCAACCTGTACCGCACGCTGGCGGTCCAGGATGACGCGCCAGCCACGTGGTTCCTCGATCAGGACCCGCTGAATTTCCGCTACCTGCATATCGTCGCCGCGATGTTCCCAAATGCCCGGGTGATCCACCTGCGTCGGGGCCGCTCCGATACCGTCCTGTCACTGTGGAGCCAGGACTTCGCGCATCCCGATCTTGGCTTCGCCTATGACTTCGATGACATGCAGATAAGCATGTCCGGACACGATGCATTGCTGCGGTGCTGGAAGCAGAAGTTGCAGTTGCCGATCCTCGAACTCGATTACGAAACGCTGGTCGACAATCCTGACGCAACCCTGGCCAGGTTGTGCGACTTTATCGGGACGAGGCCTGCGGTTGCGGCGTCTGCAAATGACGCGGCGCCCGTCATGTCCGCCAGCGTCTGGCAGGCGCGTCAGCCCGTCTACAGGACATCGGTCGGGCGCTGGCGGTCCTACGCGCCGTTTGTTCCCGAACTCGCGCGGTTTGCTCAATCCGCTTGATCCGCCTGGCAGACTGAGTGCAGACCCGGCACTGGCCCGGGCGCATGGCGCGCAGCCGTGACTGGGTACGATTGCGCGGGACAGCGCCAGTTTCGGAGTGGAGCAGATCATGCGGGCCAGGCATCTGCCACTGTATGGCGAGACATTCGGTTTGCAGCCAGCCTCTTCCGCCGGTGGGCACTTGGCGCCTTTGCTCAGCGCCTCGCCGACGCCGGCCAAGGCGCAGGGTGCCATGCCCTGGTTAGGTACGATCTCGCTGGACAGCGGCCCACTGGATGTAGCGCGGACCATGCAGGCACGTGATCTGCCATTGTTTGATCAGGCCTTCCGAGCCGATCGCGCGCATTGGCTGGCGGCATCGCCGTACCAGCAGATGCGGGCCCATATCGTGCCGTTACTTGAGTGTGCTCGGGCAGGCGGCTGAGGCCGTAGTTGTCACTCGGCTGGACTCACTTCGCTGAGGCGTCGGTAGATGGTGCTTCGACTCACCCCCAATTTACGTGCGGCGGCGGCAACGTTGCCGTCGCAGCTTGCAACGGCCCCGTCGATCGCCTGCTGCTCGATGTCGTGAAGATTGCGGGCCAAATCTGCTGGTGCCAGTTCCGGCGCCGGGGCAGGTGCACCGGAGCTTCTCAGGTTGGCAGGCAAATCGGCGTGGGTGAGGGTGGCGCTCTTTTCCCCGAGCGCCATGAGGCTGCGCAGCAGGCCTACCAGCTGACGCATGTTTCCGGGCCATGGCATGCCGGACAGCTCCTCGACCAGATCGGCATGCAGCCACATCGGAATCTGCTCGGCACCCAGCGCGTGCCAGAGCTGTCTGATCAAGGTGGCCGGGTCCTGATGATCTCGCAAGGCAGGAAGGCACAGCGTAGCCTGCGCGATCCGGTAGTAGAGGTCGGCACGGAATTCACCGCGGGCGACCGCATCGGCAAGGTCGTGGTGAGTGGCGGCGATCACGGTGATATCGATCGCATGCGAGCGGCTCCCGCCCAGCGGCGTGACTTCGCGTTCCTGCAGGACGCGCAGCAACCGACTTTGCATGCCGAGCGGCATGTCGCCCAACTCATCCAGAAACAGGGTGCCGCCATCCGCTTCGCGCAACAGCCCGGTGGAGCCCTCGCGTCGTGCGCCGGTGAATGCGCCTGGCATGTAGCCGAATAATTCCGATTCGATCAGGTGTTCCGGCAATGCGGCGCAGTTGACGGCCACGAAGGGTGCGGCACCACGCTGGCTGCGCTGATGCAGTGCCCGTGCCACCACTTCCTTGCCGGTACCGGTCTCACCCTGCAGCAGCAGCGGGATGTCGGCATCCAGCAGGCGCACGCTGCGATCGATTTCAGATTCCAGACTGGCCGAGAAAACCGGCTCCGGCAGTCGGATCAAGCGCGATTTCGGGTTGCGCGAAACGCGTGAGGAAACGCTGTTGTGCCTGAGTGCATCGCGCGTGGCATGCAGCATCTCGCCGCTCTGACAGCGCATGCTGGTCAGGCTGCCCGGACGCGGCAGTGCCGAGGCGAACAATTCGTCGTAGCGGCGACGGCCCAGCTCTTCCCAACCGACCCCGAGCAGGCGCAGCGCGTGGCGGTTGGCGGCGACCAGCCGGTGCGCCTCGAATACGAGCATGCCCTCGCGCGCCGTGCCCAGCAGGTCGGGATCGGGCTGGATGCGCACGATGTCGGCACCATCGAAATGATGTTCGAACAGGCGATGTTCGATCTGCTCGACCGCCAGTTGCACCATGCCCAAGGCGTGCAGGTGGTGCAACGAGGCTTCGCCCGACAGATCGAGTACGCCGACGACTTCGCCCAGCGGATTGAAGATCGGCGAGGCCGAACAGCTGAGAATCCGATGCGGCGAGTAGTAGTGCTCGCCACCGCGCACTTCGACCGCGCAGCGCTCAATCAATGCCGTGCCGATGGCATTGGTGCCGGTTGCCGATTCGCTCCATGGCGAGCCGACTCGCAGCGAGACACGAGCCGCCTTGTCGAGAAAATCGGCATTGCCCACGGCATCGAGGATGAAGCCATCGGGGGCGCTCAGTATCACGATGCTTCCAGCCTGGTTGGCGCTGGCGTACAGGGTCTGCAATTCCGGTCGGCATAATCGGCGCAGCACTTCGTGCTGTTCCTGCAGCTCGTTCAACGCATGCTGTTCCGCCGGTTCAGCGTCCGGGCGCGCGTCTGCCAGCAGACCGTGCTGTCGGCAGCGTCGCCATGACGCGAGAATGTTTTCGGGAACCAGACCGCGCGGTTCGGTACCGCTGTCGAAAAAGCTGCGGCGTGCGCTGCGAATTGAATCGGTCAAGGCAGGTAGGCGCATGGGATGCCTCGGGTGTCGCATTTTGCGACAGCTTCGCAACAGGGTGTCTCGATACAAAACACAACGAAGGGCGAAATGCAACGGAGTCGCCCGACCGTCGTTGGTGCGGCGCCGCAATAGAACGCGAATGTCCTTTTAGTGCGAGGTTGGGCGTCCTGACACGGTGCAGCAATTCTACCAAGGCAACGGTCTGGCACGACATCTGCTGTGTAGTCATTACCTTCCATCAGACGCGGAGCAGACAGCCATGACCAAGCTCGAACAGCAACATCTCGCCGTGCAGGTTCCCTTCAAGCAGCGCTACGGCAATTTCATTGGCGGCCGCTGGATCGAACCGATCAACGGCAAATATTTCGAGAACGTGACGCCGATTACCGGCCGCCCGTTCTGCGAGATCCCGCGCTCGGACAAGGACGACGTCGAAGCGGCACTGGACGCGGCGCACGCGGCCCGCGAGGCATGGGGCAAGACCCCGGCTGCCGCGCGTGCCCGCATCCTCAACCTGATGGCCGACCGGATGGAGCAGAACATCGAACTGCTCGCTTACGCCGAAACCTGGGACAACGGCAAGCCGATCCGCGAGACGCTCAACGCCGACGTGCCACTGGCGATCGACCATTTCCGCTACTTCGCCGGTTGCATCCGTGCGCAGGAAGGTTCCCTGGGCGAGATTGACGAAGACACCGTGTCCTACCAGTTCCACGAGCCGCTGGGCGTGGTCGGCCAGATCATTCCGTGGAACTTCCCGTTGTTGATGGCGTGCTGGAAGCTGGCCCCGGCGCTGGCTGCAGGCAACTGCGTGGTGCTGAAACCGGCCGAACAGACCCCGGTGAGCATCCTGGTCTGGGCCGAGCTGATCGGCGACCTGCTGCCGCCCGGCGTATTGAACATCGTCAACGGCTTCGGCCTGGAAGCCGGCAAGCCGCTGGCCTCCAGCAATCGCATCGCCAAGATCGCCTTCACCGGCGAGACTACCACCGGCCGACTGATCAGCCAGTACGCCAGCCAGAACCTGATCCCGGCCACGCTGGAACTGGGCGGCAAGTCGCCAAACATCTTCTTCGCCGATGTCGCAGCCGAGGACGACGATTTCTTCGACAAGGCGATCGAGGGCTTCGTTCTTTTCGCCTTCAACCAGGGCGAAGTGTGCACTTGCCCCAGCCGTGCGCTGATCCATGAGTCGATCTACGAGAAATTCATGGAGCGCGCGCTCAAGCGCGTTGCCGCGATCAAGCAGGGCAATCCGCTGGATCCGTCGACCATGGTCGGTGCCCAGGCGTCGAGCGAGCAGTTGGAAAAGATTCTTTCCTACTTCGACATCGGCAAGCAGGAAGGTGCCAAGGTGCTGATCGGCGGTGAGCGCAACACGCTCGATGGCGAGCTCAAGAACGGCTACTACGTGAAACCGACGGTCTTCTTCGGCCACAACAAGATGCGGGTATTTCAGGAAGAGATCTTCGGCCCGGTGGTGTCGGTGACTACGTTCAAGGACGACGCGGACGCCCTTGCGATCGCCAACGACACCTTGTACGGCCTGGGCGCCGGCATCTGGACGCGCGATGGCACCCGCGCCTATCGCTTTGGCCGGGGCATCCAGGCCGGCCGCGTGTGGACCAACTGCTACCACGCCTATCCGGCGCATGCTGCATTCGGCGGCTACAAGCAGTCCGGCATCGGTCGCGAGAACCACAAGATGATGCTCGACCACTACCAGCAGACCAAGAATCTGCTGGTCAGCTACTCGCCGAAGAAGCTCGGCTTCTTCTGAGCTTGCGAGCGGGCGGTCAGCCGTTCGCCCGCCTCGCCACCACCTCTGCAGATGATCGCCGCACCGTTGCGGTGAGGATCTTCTGTTGCCCATGCAAGGTATCCCGATGAATCCAGCACGCCAGCAGGTTGCGCCCGCCAGCACACGATCCGGTCGTGGCGGCGACGACGCATCGTGTCGTCGTGTCGTGGTCGCGGCGCTCGGGCTTTGCCTCGGCATGTCGACGCAAGCCTGGGCCGGGGACCCACAGCCTGCGCAGGCTGTCAATCTGCAACCGGTGGATGTGGCGGTGGCACCAGGTTTCGGTGCATGGCTGCCGGAGCAGTGGACGCCAAACGCGAAGGGTTCCAACTACCTGTTGCACGGCACCTTCCGGCTCGCCGACAAGCTGGAGCCTGGCCTCAACGGTGGCATCAGCCGCAACCAGGGCGACCTGGCCAACACGTCGGATTTCAAGGCCGACAGCAAGGTCATGACGGGTCCGTACTACGCGCTGATCAAGAGCGTGACGCTGAGCTTCGAGTTTAACCAGACCCGTTCGAAGGATTTTGCCGGCAACACCTCACGCACGAATGGCGCGTCCAGCGACGGCTTCCTCATCTTCTGATTTGCCTGACCGAAACACGGGAGATTCACATGAAAAACCTGATGACCTTGCGCAAGAGCGGCATGTTCTTGGCGATGCTGGCGTTTGCTGGTGGTGCGCTGGCCGCCGATTACCCGGCGGTGACCGACGCTCGCCTCAACCACGCAGCCAACGACAATGGCTGGCTGATGTACCGGCGTGACTACGCCAGCGACGGCTATGCACCGTTCAAGCAGATCAACACCACCAACGTCACCGGCCTGAAGCAGGTCTGGGACTACAAGACCGGCAAGGACGAGGGGCATGAGGCGCCGGCGATCGTCAACGGCGATTTCATGTACATCACCACGCCGAAAGATGGCCTGCTCGCGTTCCAGGCCAGCACCGGCAAGCTGTTGTGGCAGTACCAGCATGATCTGTCCCAGGTGGGCCTGAAGACCATCTGCTGCGATGTCGTCAATCGTGGCGTCGCGCTGTACGGTGACAATGTCTACATGGCCACGCTGGACAACTATGTGGTGGCGCTGAACGCGGTTACCGGCAAGGTGGTCTGGAAGAAGCAGCTGATTGCGGCCGACATCGGTTACGCGATGACGCTGGCGCCGCTGATCGTCAAGGGCAAGGTGATTGTCGGCGAGTCCGGCGGCGAGTACGGTGCGCGCGGGTTCATCGAGGCACTAGATGCCGACACCGGCAAGGAGGCATGGAAGACCTACTCTGTTCCCGCGCCCAACGAACCCGGTGGCAATACGTGGCCAAAGGGCGCGTACAAGACGGGCGGCGGCGGGGCATGGCTGACAGGCAGCTATGACGCGGCCACGGATACCTTGTTCTGGGGCGTCGGCAATCCCGGCCCGTGGCTGGCCACGCTGCGTCCGGGGGACAATCTCTACACCGACTCGGTCGTCGCCATGAATCCGGCCACCGGCAAGATCAAGTGGCACTTCCAGTACACCCCGCACGACACCTGGGACTACGACGGCACCAACGAGACGGTACTCACCGATGTCACCTACCAGGGCAAGTCGCACAAGGCGCTGGTCAGCGCCAGCCGCAATGGCTGGTTCTACGCGATCGACCGCACCAGCGGCAAGCTGATCTACATGAAGAAGTTTGCCACGGCCACCTCGGTCAACGGCGAGAAGGACGGCAAGGTCACCACCGACCCGGCCATGCGCCCGGCCCTCGGCAAGGAAGTGCTTACCTGTCCAAGCTTCCTGGGCGGCAAGAACTGGTGGCCGATCTCGGTCGATCCGCAAACGCATCTGGCCTACGTGCCGACCATCCACACCTGCATGACGATCAAGGGCACCACGGTCAGCTACAAGGCCGGCCTGCCGTTCCTCGGCGAGAGCTTCAAGGTGGTTGCCGATCCCGCGTTCAAGGGTCAGTGGAGTGACGTGCAGGCGATTGACGTCAACACCGGCAAGCAGGTCTGGACACATCCGTCCGCCTTGCCTTGGAACGACGGCATGCTGAGCACGGCCGGTGGTCTGGTGTTCTCCGGCAGCGCGGATGGCTACCTGCATGCGTTCGACGCGAAGAGCGGCAAGGTCCTGTGGAAGAGCCCGCAGATGAGCTCGGGCATCATCGGCGTGCCGAGCACCTGGACGGTGAACGGCAAGCAGTACGTGTCGATCTTCGCCGGCTGGGGCGGGGCCACGCCGATCTGGGGCGGCGAGATGGCGAAAGATCCAGCTGTGCTGAACATCCCCTTGGGCGGTCACCTGTACGTGTTCTCGCTGTAAGCGGAGGTGGATCATGAACAAGCATCGTTTCCATGCCGGCCTTCACCTGTGCCTCATCGGAATAGCTGCCGTACTGATGTACGGCGGCGCCGCTGCGGCGGCCGAGTTGTCGGTTTGCATTGACCAGGCCAGCCCGACCGCCAACATGGACCGGCAACTGGCCCAGGCGGTGGCCACGCAGGAGGGCAATACGCTGAAGGTCCACGCGTTCAATAGCGACGACGGTGGCGACGACGGGTTCGCCCCGAAGGAGTTCAGCAGACTCGCCAGGCAAAGCTGTGACCTGGTGCTGGGCTTTCCGGTCGATGCCAGTGAGGGCGCCGTGCCGTCCGGACTCCAGGCCACCACGCCGTATGGCCACACCGGTTTCGTGCTGGTGACGGCCAACGGCAGCAAGGCGACCACTCTTGACAGCCTGCCCGGTAACAGCAAGGTCGCCGTCACCTATCTGACCACACCGAACCTGTATTTCGCACAGCATCCCACGTTGCAGGCAGACGTTCATCTGAATGACGGCGACGCACTGGAGGCATTGCGCATGGGTACTGATCAGGCTGCCATGCTGTGGCAGCCCAGCGTGGTGCGCCATCTGTCCGCGCAGCGCGAGGCAGCCAGGTTCAGCTACCACCAACTGCAGGAGCCACATGCGCAGTTCAACCTGGTGGCGTTGTACGTCCCCGGCCATGCCAGCGCGGCGGCCGCATTTGAGCGGGCGATTGCCACACTTGCCGCATCGAGCGAACTGGTGCACCTGCTTTCGCCCTATGCCGAGGCGGGCGGCGCGCAGCTGTCGCCGCGCCGGCCTTCGGCATCGCTATGGTGGTCGCGGCGGGGAAGCCGGGCAGAGCGCCGCTGCGGGGATGCTTTCAAGCCGTCGGCGGACAGCCCGCCACCGGCGCTGTTCACCAAGGCGCAGGCCGACAGCGGCAAGCAGAAGTTCCTGGAAAACTGTGCCCAGTGTCATGGGCCCACGTTGGCCGGTCGCGCGGGGCCGGCGTTGAAGGGGCCGAACTTCGCCTCGGTCAAGGCGCAATTCCACGTCAGCGACATCTTCACCATCCTGTCGCAAAACATGCCAGCTACCGAGCCGGGCAGCCTGGCCCACCAGGACTATGTGGAAATCATGGCGTTCCTGCTGCAGCAAAATGGCTACCCGGACGGCAGATCGGCGCTGACATTCGAGGAGGCGAAAAAGTCGAAGGTCATGCTGATCTACCGCGGCCAGTGAAATGATGTCGTCACTTGAGCAGGCAAAGCGCGCGATGCGGTGGCGGCATGGCGCAAACCACGGGGGCTCGAAATGAAGCCGACAGTATGGTCATCAAGGCGACGATGCAAATGCATTCCCGAAGTGGAAATTTTCGTGGTTGTGCTTGCCTGGGCGGGCGGCATTCCACCGCCGGTTAGGTACACGCTTCATGCAGGAGAGTTCCATGTCACCATCCACCAGCGTCGAAAAAGTGATTGCCACAGCCAGCGCCGATGCCCTGATCGAACGGTTGCGCCAACGCCACGGCCCGTTATTGTTCCACCAGTCCGGTGGCTGTTGCGACGGCTCCTCCCCGATGTGCTTTGCGCAGGACGACTTCATCGTGGGCGACCGCGACGTCAAGCTGGGCGAGATTGCCGGCGCGCCGTTCTACATGAGCCCTTCGCAGTATGAATACTGGAAGCACACCCAGCTGATCATTGACGTAGTCGAAGGCCGCGGTGGCATGTTCTCGCTGGAGAACGGCCAAGGCGTGCGTTTTCTTACCCGTTCGCGCCTGTTTCGTGACGACGAGATCGACGAGATGATTCGCGATGGGCGCTTCTGAACGGCGCGCCCGATCGGCGGCGTCGGATTACTGCAGGTGTCGGCTCATCCAGCCGACCCAGCGCCGATACACATCCGTGGTGCGCACGATGTCTTGCGGGAAGTGGGTATCCACCGGATAAGCGTAAAACTCCACCGGCACGCCAGCATCGCGCAGCGCGTGGTACCACTCATAGCTGTTCACCAGCGGCACGTTGGGATCGCCCACGTCGCCCATGATCAGGGTCGGGGCGGTGACATTCCGGGCGGCAGCCATCGGAGACTGTTCGCGCCAGATGTCGTGATCCTTTGCCTGCCACGGCGAACCGCCGAAGAAATAGCTGTCGCCGGTCTGGTAATACGAAACGGTGTAATCCATCACCCAGTCGGTCAGCGCGGCGCCGGTGACAGCGGCCTTCCACGTCGACGGATAATGCCCGGAGAGCCAGGCAGTCATGTAGCCCCCGTACGACCAGCCGCTGACGCCGATCCGGCTGCTGTCGATCATGCCCAGTTTCTCCACCGCCGCGAGACCAGCCATTACGTCCTTGCCCGGACCTTCGCCGGTGTTGCGGTAAATGGCGTGCTGGTAGGCGTCGCCGAGATTGGTGCTGCCGCGGTAATTCGGCTGGAACACCACGAAGCCGGCCGCAGCGAGCAATTGCGGCAACGGCGAGAACTGCACCGTGGAGCCGGCCTCGGGTCCGCCATGGATGACCAGCACCAGCGGGTACTTCTGGCTCTTTTGATAGCCGACCGGGTAGGTCAGAACGCCGTCCTCGTGGAAGCCGTCCGGACCTTGCCAGTCGATCGATTCGGTGCGACCGAGCGCAAGCTTGTCGACGAACCCGTTGAGGTTGGTCAGGCGGCGTGGCTGGGTGCTCGTGGAGTTCATCACGTACAGCTCGCCAGGATGATTGGCCGTGCTGCCGACGAAGGCCAGCGCGCCGGTCTTCGCGACGCTGACCTCCGCGTCCGCTTCGACGTCGCCCAGCTCGAGCCTGCTGGCCTTGCCCGACAGCGGCCGGCGCCACAACACCGCATGGGTGCCGTCGCCACCGGCCAGCACCAGCGCCTTGCCGTCCGGCAGCCAGGCGTAGTTGTCGAAGTTGCGGGCCAGCGCCTGGGTCACGTCACGGCTGTGGCCGTCGATGGAAACGTAGACGGCGTTGCCATTGTTCTGATCGCCGCTGCGGGGGCGCGTGAAGGCGAGGGCGCTGCCGCTCGGCGCATAGCGTGGGTCCATGACGGTCTGCTCGGCGACCAGCGTGCGTGGCGCGCCGCCGGTGACGTCGACCACGTCGATCACCGAGTGAAATGATGGTCCCCAGTACGGACCGGGAAAACGCACGAAGGCGATGTGTTGGCCATCGCGGCTCCATGCCGGCTCCGGCGCGCCGTCCTGCTGGTCGGTCTGCAGGCTGAAGCTGCCTTCGGTCAGCCGTTTGGCGGTTCCGCCGACGCTGGGTACCACCCAAAGATGCGATGGAGTCAGCGCGGCGCGGGCAAGAAAGTGGTTGTCGGTGACTTGGAACGCATCGTCATGTGCCTTGATAGCCTTGGCGTTGGCCGCCTCATCGGCGGTGATGAAGGCAAGCTGCTTGCCATCCGGGCTCCAACTGAAAGAGTCCACGCCGCGCTTGGTTTCAGTAATGCGGACGGCGTCGCCGCCATCCATCGGCATGACATAAAGCTGGCCTTGCTTGGTCTTGTCGTCCTTGGCGATGAAAGCCAGCCGAACACCGTCCGGCGACCAGCGCGGCGAGCCAAGTTCCTCGCGCTTCCAGGTCAGCGATCGCAGTGCGCCGCTGGCGACATCCACCAGGTCGATCTCCTGCTGGTGCTTGTCGGTCTTGAAATCCGGTGTGGAGACAACGACGACGATACGTTTGCCGTCCGGCGAGATCTGCGGTTCGCTCAGGCGCACGATTTTCTGCAGGTCGCCCAACTGGAACGCCGGAGTGGTGCTGACGGCAGTCGCGGGAAGCGGCAGGACAAGCAGGCAACAAGACGCGAACGCAACAAAGCCGAGGAACTTCATGGAAACCCCTTTGATGACCCATGGTGGAGGCAACGGCGCGTGAACCGGGCCGCCGACGGAACGAGACGCGGCTACTTTACGCCGGTAGCCCGGGGAAGTGCGGTCACCCGCCGCGGTTGGCGTACGCTATGCCGTTCCAGGTGCGCCACCGGGGAGGTTGCCTTGAACGCTTCGACACTGTGGTGGGGCCTGCTGTTCGGCTCGATCGGGATGGGCTTTTTCATCTACGGCCGGAAGCAGCGCGCGATCGTCCCCCTGATCTGCGGAGTCGCCTTGATGGCGTTCCCTTATTTCGTGAGCGGCACGGCCTGGTTGCTCGTCGTCGGCGTGGTGCTGATGGCGGTACCGTATTTCATCCGGACGTAGGAGTCCGCCAGATTCGTGGTCGAGGCGTATCTCTCCAGCACGGCAACTACGTGTTGGAGCGGATCGGGCGTGCTTCGCCGAATCCGCACCCAGATCGAACTTCACAGCGCGGACAGGAACGCCACCAGGTCTTGCTTTTGCCTCGCGCTCATGCCGATGTTGAAACGCGTGTCGTAGAAGTTCACTACGTCCGCAAGGGTGGCCGCCGAGCCGTTGTGGAAGTAGGGTGCGCGCGCCGCGAGCCCGCGCAAGATCGGACCCTTGAACTTGCCGATGTCGCTCCATTTTCCAGTGAGCATCGCCAGCCCGGGATCGGTGGTCTGCACCATTGCGCCGGTGCTGTAGCGGGTCAGCGTGTAGAGCGGCATGTCCGGAGTGCGCCGGCTGGCGTCGGCAATACCGATGTTGATCGGCAGCGCGACCGAGTGATTGCCGATGTTAGGTGCGTCGTGGCAACTCGTGCAGCTGCCCTGGATGACCGGTGCGCCGGTGACATCGTTCAGCCCGGCCACGCCGCTGATGCTGATGGGCATGCTGTTGAAAAGCTGCTCGCCGCGCGCGATGGCGGCACGCGCATGGTCGCGCGGATCGAGGCTCAGGTTCGCATTCTGGTCATTCCAGTCGTCGAACAGGCGCATCGCTTTCGCATCGAACGGCTCTTCGGTGGGATCGCCACCGAGCACGTCGTTGATGCCCACCCAGAAGCGTTGCTGGGCAAGAATGCCGGCGCCGCCCATGCCACCGTCGCCATTGAGTCGTCCGGCGCGGTTGTCGACCAGTTGGGCCGTGAACAGATGCGATTCGAAGTCGACGATCTGCTTGAGGACGGCATCGCTGGGGGCGGTGATGGCCTGCGCATGACCGAGAATCGCATCGCGGGCCTGCGAGGTCAGGCTGGCGTGGATGTCGGCGATATCGATGCCAGCGTCCATCGGCGGTTTGAACGGTGCGAAGGTTTCGCGGCCGTCCCACATCATCGCGGTGTCCCAGATCAGATTGGTGGCCGGTAGCGGGCGACGGAACAGCGACAGCTCGCGCGCGCTGGCGTAGCCGTAGGGGTCGTCCACCGCGGTCAGCCTGAATTCGGCATGGGCCGGCACTGGCAGGCCGATGCGCAGCACGCCGCGATTGATCAGCATGGCGTAGGCGATGCGTCGCGCATAGACGCTGGAAACATCCGCCAGCGGCGATACCGCACCATCGACCAGGGCGAAGATCGGATCGGCGCCGTTGGTCTGGTTGAAGCGCTGGCGTATCTCCGCGGCGGAGATCGTCCAGCCCTCGGCCTGACGGTGGCAGGAATTGCACGAACGCCCGTTGCTGCCGAGGCTCTGGAAGAACGGATTGCCGCTGTCGATGCTGCCGCCCGGCGTGCTGGTTTGCAGCGAGCCGGAGGGATCGGCGGTGATCAGCGGATCGGCGCGTCGTGACTGTTCGCTGGCTGCCTGGGCCGGCATGGCGGCCCAGGCCATCAGCAGAACGATGGCCGGGACCAGCAGGCCTCGGCCGACGGTGGATCGGATAGTGCGATGAAGCTCCATGGCGAGGTCTCCCCTTCGGATGGTCGTTGCGCGGCGTTCCCCTGCTTCGACCCATTGGCGGGCGTGGCATCACGGAAAACACCGCCTGCCGGCAAAGTGCGACATGAGGGGAGCGTGGCGCCGCTCGGGCGACGGAGCAGGGGGCCGGGGTCCGCATGGTGCTCTGCCTGGCGAGGTATCGCTGGAGTCGCTACCTGCCTGACGCCAGCCGGGTGAGCTCGTCGACGAGCCCGGGATCCGCGCTTCCCGATCTCGACTTGATCGCCAGTGCGTCGCGGGCGGCCACCGCGGCCTCCTCGTTGCGGTGGGCCTGCGCCAGCGCACGGGCCTCGAGGGCCATGATGTCGAAGCGGGCGATTCCACTCGGAAACATGCTGGCGTACTTCGGCGCGATATCGAGCAGTTCGATCAGTGCCTCGTTGTTGCGCTGCAGGACGAACAGCGCCTGCGCGCGCACCATCCGCGTGCCGAGCTCGCGCTGGATCATGCCGCCCTTGGTCGTGCGGTAGATGGCCAGCACGCGGTCAGCGGTCGCGATCGCCTCGTTGTAGCGATGCTCGCGCAGCTGCAGGTTGGCAAGCTGTTCGAGCACATACGCGTAGTTGGGATTGTGGTCGCCATCGAAGGCCCGCTGCGCCTCGAGCGCAGCCGTGATGTCCACGCCGGCCTTGTCGAACTGTCCCGCCGCGCCGTAGGCAAGGCTGCGCAGGCCCAGCAGCCGTGGACAGACCAGCTTCTTCATGGCCAGCCGCGTGCAGGTGTCGATGCCCTGCGTGTACCAGTCGGCGGCTTCCGGATAGCGCGCCTGCCCGTAACGCAACTTGCCCATGCCGGCCAGCGCGTAGATCGTGCGCGGATCGTCCGGGCCGAATACGCTCCGGCGCAACTCGAGTCCTCGCGTTGCATACGGCTCGGCCTCGGCAAAGCGGCCCTGGGCGATCAGGAACGTACCGTACATGCCCACATTCCATGCCTGTGCCGGGTTGGGCTTCTCGAAAAACCGGTCACCCAGCGTGATCGCCGCGCGATAGGCGCGCTCCGCCCGTTGCATGTCGCCACTGGCCTCGGCGCCGAGTGCGATGCTTTCGTAGAGATCGAGGACCCGCGCGTTGGCCTGCGCGCCGCTGGATCGCCATAGCGCAAGCGTGGCATCGGCGCGCGCCAGACCCGCGCTAAAGTGCTCCGCGTCCAGCAGCGCAGTCGCCTCGTCGATCGACGCCGACAGTTGCGCATCGACCAGTTGCGCCTGCGCGGCAGTCCGGCGCGCCTGCGCCAGCAACGACAAGCCCCGATCGATCTGACCGCTGTGCAGCAGGGCATCGCCCAGCACACGCAGGCCCTCGATGCCGATGGCGTCATGACGTGCCACCAGCCCGGCGTAGGCGGGCTGCAGCAGGCTGATGACGCGGGCGTCATCGGCCTCATCCTCAAGCACGGCCGCACGCAATACGCGGACATCCCACCATGGGGCATCGTCGGGACCATACAGACGGCTGATGATCGGGTCGCCGTGATCGAGCAGGACCATCGCCTGGTCGTAAGCGCCGACACTGCGGGCAACCTTCGCCAGCGCCAGCAGCAGATCCGCCCGCACGGCCTCGGGCAGGTCGCTTTGCTTCATCAACCGCGCCGAGGCCTGCCGGACCAGATCCTCCGGTGTGGGTCGCTGATCCCTGGGCAGGCCAGCTCCGGCCGACTGGAAAACCGATACCAGGAAATCACGCACGGCATTGGCGCGGGCGGCCTGCTCGCGCGCAACGCCGGCCTGCCATAAGGCGATGCCGAGGGCGACCAAGACAGCGAGCAGAAACCCCGCCGTAGTGACGACGCCCGCGCGGTAGCGGGTGATGAATTTGCCAGTGCGGTACCAGCGCGAACTCGGGTGGGCCAGCACCGGCCGGCGGGCGAGATGACGCTTGATGTCATCGGCCAGTGCACCCGCCGAGGCGTAGCGTTGTTCCGGGTCGGCAGCGGTCGCCTTGAGCACGATGTGATCGAGGTCGCCGCGCAGCCTGGCACGGGCCCCATGCGTCGCCGCGACTATCGATGTCCCACCGCTGCTGTCGTCGGATGACGACGACGCGTATGAATGGTGCGGCGCGATGCGCTTGCCGGTGACCAGTTCGCCGAGCAGGACGCCAAGCGCATAGACATCGGTGGCGGTGGTGATCGGCGTCTGCGCGAACTGTTCGGGTGCGGCATAGGCCGGTGTGAGTGCCCGCGGGGCGCCAGTGGCGGCATCACCGGCGTCTTCATCGAGCAGCTTGGCGATTCCGAAATCGAGCAGCTTGACGTCGCCTTCGGCCGTCACCAGCACGTTGGATGGTTTCAGGTCGCGATGGACGATGAGCGCGCGATGCGCCGCCTCGACCGGGTGGCAGACAGTCAGGAACAGCTCCAGACGCTGGCGCAAGCCCACCTCGTGTTCGTGCACGTAATGCGTGATGGGCTGGCCATCGACCAGTTCCAGCACGATATAGGCGAGGCCGCTGTCGGTGACGCCACCTTCGATCAAACGGGCGATGCCCGGATGGCGCAGGCGCGTCAGCGCCTCGCGCTCCCGTCGGAACTGTTTCTGCGCCTCGGGGGTATACAGGCCGCGCGCCAGCAGCTTGATGGCGACTTCCTGACGCACCCCATCGAGCTGACGAAAGGCACGGAACACGGTGGCCGAACCGCCTTCACCCAGCACCTTGATCAATTCGAACGAACCGACCCGGCTGCCTGCCGGCATGGTCGCGGCAATGCTGGCGTCGCCGATGGCGAGCACGGCGTTGGCGGCATCGCCGGACAACAGCAACTCGCCGCCGGCAGTATCGGCCGAGAGCAACTTTTCGATCTCGGCGCGGAGCAGCGGGTCGGCGCAGTGCTCGGCAAGCCATTGCTCGCGTGTCACTCCAGGCAGCTGTACTGCCGTCTCGAACAACTCGCGCAGTGTCGGTGTGGAATCCACGGTGGACCGCCTCTTCGAAGTACCCTACCTGCGATAAACCCCATCGGCCGGTCGACTGCGACGCCGCTTCCTCAGCCCATGCGCGCCTTGATGAAGGCACGGGCAAAACGCCAGTCCCGGTCGATCGTGCGCCGGACCAGCCCGAGCGTTTCGCCGACCTGTTGCAGGCTCAACCCGGCAAAGTAGTGCAGCTCCACCACCTGGGCGGCGCGCGCGTCGGTCTGTTCGAGCGCGTCAAGCGCTGCGTCGAGCGCGAGCGCCTGGCTGGCCGTGTCGAGAGCCAGTCGCAGATCATCATCGTCGAGCGTGACCTTCAGCCATTGGCCACCGGCGCGCAGGCGCAAGCGGTCGCGCGCGCGGTTGACCAGCAGGTGGCGCATGGCCCGGGCGGCATAGCTGAAGAATTGTGCCGGGTGCTCGAAATGCAGGGCCTCGCGCTGGCCCATCCGCAAATACAGCTCATGCACCAGTTCGGTGGTATCCAGCGTGGCGCTCCGGCGGCTCGCCAGTTGCCGCGCGGCCATCGCCTTCAGGCGTGCGTAGACCGTGACGAACAGTGCGTCCGTCGAGCCGTCGGCGAAGGATGGTCCGGTCCCGGGCATATGCCTCGAACGCGTCGCATGGAGATGCAGGCCTCGTCGGCAGGATGGTACGCCTGCACGGGCCTGGCGGGGACAGCGAAAAGGCCGGCGTCCGCTGGAGCGGACCAACCGGCCTGATGAAGGTGTTGCCAATGCGTGGTGGAGCGGATGGGGATCGAACCCACGACCTCTACGATGCGAACGTAGCGCTCTCCCAGCTGAGCTACCGCCCCACGTGAGCCGCGGATGTTAGCAGCGTGCAGGCGGATTCGCCAAGTGTTTCCCTCCGCAGGCTGGTGGCGGGTCGCGGCGCCGCGACGGGACTGTGGCTACGGCTGGCGCACGGCGTTCTGCTAACCTTGGGGGCTGCCGCGGCGCTATCCATTGCCCGGCGGAATGCCCCCATCGTCAGTAGAGGATCCCATGGCGCTTACCCCGGCCCGCACCATGCCTGGCGTGCTCGAGCTGTTGCCGCTCGACCAGATCGCGTTCCAGCGCATGCTCGACGTGATCCGCCGCAATTACGAGCGCTTCGGCTTTCTCGCGGTGGAGACGCCAGTGATCGAGTACGCCGACGTGTTGCTGACCAAGAACGGTGGCGAGACCGAGCGGCAGGTGTATTTCGTGCAGTCGACCGGGGCGCTCGGCAAGGCCGAGGAAGGGACGCCGGAGCTGGCGCTTCGCTTCGACCTGACGGTGCCGCTGGCGCGCTACGTGGCCGAGCACGAGCGCGAGCTGAGCTTTCCGTTCCGCCGCTATCAGATGCAGAGGGTCTATCGGGGCGAACGTGCCCAGCGTGGACGCTTCCGCGAGTTCTACCAGTGCGACATCGACGTGATCGGCAAGGACTCGCTGTCGGTGCGCTACGACGCCGAGATCCCGGCGGTGATCTACAGCGTTTTCCGCGAGCTGGCGATCGGGCCGTTCACCATCCAGCTCAACAATCGCAAGCTGATGCGCGGCTATTTCGAAAGCCTGGGCATCGTCGACGCCGAGCAGCAGATGCTGGTGCTGCGCGAAGTCGACAAGCTGGACAAACGGGGCGCGGACCATGTGCGCGACACGTTGACCGGTGAGGCATTCGGTCTGGGCGCGGAGGTCGCCGCGAAGATCCTGGCCTTCGTGCAGATCCGCTCGACCTCGCTGCGCGATGCCCTGGACAAGCTCGACGCGCTGGGCGCCGGGCCGGCGGCGATGGAGCAGGGTCGCGCCGAGTTGAAGGGAGTGCTTGGCCTGATCCACGCTTTCGGCGTCCCGGAATCCCACTACGCCTTGAATCTGTCGATCGCACGCGGCCTGGACTACTACACCGGCACGGTCTACGAGACCACCCTCGACGAGCACCCGCAGATCGGCTCGATCTGCTCGGGTGGGCGCTACGAGAACCTGGCGGGGCAATACACCAAGTCCCATTTACCCGGCGTCGGCATCTCGATCGGCCTGACCCGGCTGTACTGGCAATTGCGCGACGCCGGCTTGATCAAGAACGCCAGCAGCACGGTCGACGTGCTGGTGACCCAGATGGACGAGGCGCAACTGCCAGCCTACCTGGCCCTGGCGGGCGAACTGCGCGGCGCGGGCATCGCCACCGAGGTGGTACTGGAAGGCAGCAAGCTGGGCAAGCAGTTCAAATACGCCGACCGCGCCGGTATCCGCTTCGTGATCGTGCTGGGCGAGGACGAAATCGCCAGGCGCGTGGTGACGGTGAAGGACCTGCGCCGTGCGGATCAGTTCGAGGTGGCGCGCGACGATCTGATCAAGACGCTGCGGGTGGAGCTGGAGCAGGCCGCGGCGATGGGTTGAAGGGCGATGGGCTGAAGCATGGCGCTTCTATCGTCATTTCATGGATTCGGGAACAGCGGCAAACAATCGGAGCAATTGCGGTGAGCGAAACCATAATTCTGGACGGCAACAGCCTCACCCGTGCGCAACTGGTGGCGGTGGCGCGCCATGGGGACAGGGTTTCGCTGGATCCGGCCGGGCTCGCGCGGGTGCAGCGCGCCGCCGATTTCCTGGCCGACAAGGTCAGTTGCGGCGAGCCCATCTATGGCGTTACCACCGGTTTTGGAAGCAACGCCGACAAACTGCTCGGCGCACATCGGCTGCGTGACGAATTGCCCGGCGCAGCGTTGATCAACGATGGGCCGCACCGCCCCGAAGGCAGCTTGCTGGAGGAATTGCAGCACAACCTGATCATCACCCATGCGGTTTGCGTGGGTAAGCCGCTCGCCGACGAGGTGGTGCGGGCGATGCTGGTGATACGCATCAACACGCTGATGCGCGGTCATTCCGGTATCCGCGTGAGCACGCTCGAAGCGCTGACCGCGATGCTCAACGCCGGCGTGGTGCCGGTGGTCCCGGAGAAGGGTTCGGTCGGCGCCAGTGGCGACCTGGCGCCGCTGTCGCATCTGGCGATCGTGTTGCTGGGTGGTGGCGAGGCGTTTTACCAGGGTGAGCAGATGGCCGGTGCCGAGGCGTTGAAACGCGCCGGGCTGGCACCGATCCGGCTGTCGTTCAAGGAAGGTCTGGCACTCAATAACGGTACCGCGCAGATGCTGGCGACCGGTACGCTGGCGCTGGACCGGCTGGAACAGTTGCTGGACACCGCCGACCTGGCGGCGGCGATGACCCTGGATGCCTTTGCCGGCCGCAGCGGCGCCTTGCGTCCCGAGGTGCATGCGCTGCGCCCGCACCCGGGGCAGGTCGACACCGCCGCACGAGTACGCGCGTTGCTGGACGGCTCGACCCTGCTCGATATTCCCTATCATCTGGTGCCGCGCTTCAAGTCGTGGAGTGCCGAGGCGTGGAGCGAGCCGGATGACCAGTCGCTCAGCTTCGATATCAGCTGGGACTGGGTGCCGGCCAACCAGCGCCACGGACGCGAGGCGTTCTACAGCCGGTTCCTGCCGTTCAAGGGCGGCAAGAAACACCAGCCGCAGGACGCCTACAGCCTGCGCTGCATGCCGCAGGTGCATGGCGCGGTGCGCGATGCCTGGAGCCAGGCCTGCCGCGTATTCGACATCGAGCTGAATTCGGTCACCGACAATCCGCTGATCTTCCCCGACAAGGAGGATGCGCAGTTCATCGAGGAACAGGTCATCTCGGCCGGCCATTTCCACGGCATGCCGCTGGCGCTGGCGATGAGCTATGTGAAGGCGGCACTGCCGGTGCTGGCCTCGATTTCCGAGCGACGTCTCACCAAGCTGGTCGACGCGGCGACCAACGATGGTTTGCCGGCCTTCCTCACCGGCAACGAAGATGGCACCGACTCCGGCTTCATGATCGTGCAGTACACCGCTGCCGCCCTGGTCAACGACCTGGCCACGCGGGCGCATCCGGCCAGCGTGTACTCGGTGCCGACCAGCGCGAACGCCGAGGATCACGTTTCGATGGGTGCCAACGAGGCACGCCACGTGCTGGAGATGACCGAGGACCTCGGCCACGTGCTGGCATTGGAGCTGTACACCGCCGGGCAGGCGCTGGACTATCGCCAGGAGATGCTCAACGCCGCGCGCAGGCTGGCCAGCCGCGGCGGCTGGCAGGCAGTGGCCGCGAAGGTGACCAATGCACCGCGCGAGGACCAGTCCCATTACGACCAGTTCGTGACCGAAGTGAAGCAGCTGGCCGCCGCCCTGGCTGGTGCCGATGATTTCCATGCCGGTGCCAGCGTGCGCGAGGCACATGCGATCCTGCGTGGAAAGATCGATTTCATGCACCGCGATCGCGCGATGGATGGCGACGTCGCCAACGCCTGCTTGCTGGTGCAGCAGGGCGCGTTCCGCCCGGCGCTTTGACGCACACTTCAAGGGAGCAAGACATGAGCCTGATCCAGACCCCGGTATCCTACGGCGAGTTGATCGACAAGATCACCATCCTCGAAATCAAGTCGCGGCGGATGACCGACGAAGCCAAGCTGGCCAACGTGCGCAATGAGCTGGATCTGCTCAACGCCACGTGGGCAAACGACGCGGCCTCGCAAGGCGATATCGGCGCTGAACGCGCCAGCCTGTTTGCCGTCAACGAACTGTTGTGGGACATCGAGGACAAGATTCGCCTGAAGGAACGCGCGCAGGCGTTCGACCACGAGTTCATCGAGTTGGCGCGCTCGGTCTATTTCCGCAACGACGAGCGCGCGGCGTTCAAGCGCGCGATCAACCTCAAGTTGGGCTCGCAACTGGTCGAGGAAAAGTCGTACCAGGACTACCGCAAGGGCTAGGAGCCTGCCGGGGTTGCAAATCCGCCTGTGCCGGGAGCGTGGGCGTCCTGCCCGCCAAAGCATGCCGGCGAGACGCCGGCGCTCCGTGGGTCGGCTCAGTGAGGCAGGAATTCTTCCAGCGCCTTGACCAGTTCCTCTTCCTTGATCGGTTTGGTGACATAGGCCTTGGCGCCCTGGCGCATGCCCCAGACCTTGTCGGTTTCCTGATCCTTGGTGGTCACCAGGATGATCGGAATGTGCGCGGTATCGGCGTTCTTGCTGATCGTGCGGGTGGCCTGGAAGCCGTTGAGGTTCGGCATGACCACGTCCATCAGGATCAGATCGGGCTTTTCCGCTTTGGCCACTTCCACGCCCGCGGCGCCGTCTTCGGCAGAAAGCGTCTCATGCCCGAGTTTCTCGACGATCCGCTTGATGCCCAGCAATTGCGACGGGGAGTCGTCGACGATCAGGATACGT
>DASRUB010000092.1:0-5304 GCA_035655635.1 Rhodanobacter sp.
GTGCTGGCCGGCTGCACCCGCGGCATGTCGGATCTGCGTGCATGGGTTGCGCAGGAGAAGGCCAGGAAGGGTGCGCCGATTCCGCCGTTGCCCGTGATCAAGACCTTCGAGACGTTCAAGTACGACGACCAGGACAGGCGCGATCCGTTCAGTCCCAGTACGGCCGAGCTGCAACAGAACACCACCACCAGTGGTCCGCGACCGGATGCCAACCGCGCCAGGGAGCCATTGGAAATGTTTGCGCTGGACAGCCTCAAGATGGTGGGCAGCGTCGGCGTGGGCCCGAAGATGGAAGTCCTGGTCAAGGATCCGAGTGGGGTCATCCATCGTGTCCATGTGGGGGAATACATGGGCCAGAATTACGGGCATATCACGGCCATCAGCGAAGATCATGTCGACCTGGTCGAGCTGGTATCCAATGGCAATGGTGGCTGGATGGAACGTCCCGCCAGCATCGCGCTCGGCGAGAAATAGGAATACAGGGGCAGATGCAATGAGCAACCAAATCCAATCCGTGCGGGGCCGAGTCATGCGCCATGCGAGCCGTTACATGCTGATGGGTCTGCTGATCCTCGGTGCCACCTGGACCAGTAGCGCGATGGCTGCCGCCACCACGCTGAAGAACATCAGCTACGACGCCCTGCCCGGTGGCAGCGTCGAGCTGACCATGGACTTCGGTGCGGGCCCGGTGCCGGAGCCGAAGATATTCACCACCGACAATCCGCCGCGCATCGCGGTCGACTTTCCCGACACCAGCAACGCCGCCGCGCGTCACCTGGATATCGGCAAGGGCTCGACCTCGGGTGTGTCGGCCGTTTCCGCTGGTGGGCGCACCCGGGTCGTGGTCGAACTGATGCGCGCGTCGAGCTATCGCGCCCGCGTCGAAGGCCACAGCCTGGTGCTGACGGTCAACAACGGCAGCGCCAACCAGGCGGTGACCACCGCATCGACGATCGATCCGACCAAGCGGTTGCCCTCGTCCTCGGAAGGTCCGGAGATCTCCAAGATCGACTTCCGGCGCGGCCCGAATGGTGAAGGTCGCGTGCTGATCAGCTTCAGCGGCAGCGGCGCCCAGCCGGAGATGACCCATCAGGGCGACAAGGTGCTGGTCTCCATCGACCACGCCAACCTGCCGGCCAATCTGGCGCAGCGCCTGGATACGCTGGACTTCGCCACACCGGTGCAGTCCATTGTCACCCGCGCGGGCAACGGCGGCGGTGCGCGCATCGAGATCAACACCAAGGGCAATGTCGAGACGTCGGCTTACCAGACTCCCGACCAGTACGTGGTCGAGGTCGCACTGAAGAAAGCCGACAGCAAAGTCGACAAGCTGGCGAAACTGGACAAGGAGCCGAGCTACAACGGCAAGCGCGTCACCTTCAACTTCCAGGACATCCCGGTACGCTCGGCACTGCAGCTGATCGCGGACATCTCCGGGCTCAACCTGGTCGCCTCCGACAGCGTCGGCGGCAGCGTCACCCTGCGCCTGGTCAATGTGCCCTGGGATCAGGCGCTGGACGTGATCCTGCGCGCCAAGAGCCTGGACAAGCGTCGCAACGGCAACGTCATCTGGGTGGCGCCGCAGGCCGAACTGGCCAAGTACGAGCAGGACCTCGCCGATGCCAAGCTGAAAGCGCAGGACACTGCCGAGCTGGTCACCGACTACGTGCCGATCAGCTACGGCAAGGCCTCGGACATCGCCAAGCTGTTGACCACCGGCAGCATGCAGGGCGGCGGTGGTGGCGGTGGCGCCAACACCCAGCGCGGCTTCCTCTCGCCGCGCGGCAGCGTGTCGTTCGACCAGCGCACCAACACCTTGCTGCTCAACGACACCCCGGAAAAGATCACGCAGCTGCGCGAATTGATCGCGGTGCTGGACAAGCCGGTGCAGCAGGTGCTGATCGAGTCGCGCATCGTGGTCGCGACCGATGACTTCACCCGCGAGCTGGGTGTGAAGTGGGGTATCTCGGGCGCCCAGGTCAACAACAACAACATCATCACCACGGCACCTACCGGCGATGGCGCGTTGACCTACGGCACCGGTGTGCACAACAACATCGTCACCTACAACAACGCCTACAACGACTGGGTCGCCAACGGCAGCAATGGCGCCCCGCCACATCCTGGTGCGGTGACCCTGCCGGGCGGCTTCAACGTCAACCTGCCGGCGCAAGGCGGCAGTACGCTGGGCTTCGCCATCCTCGGCGCCAACTACGCACTCGATCTGGAGCTCTCCGCGGCGCAGACCGAGGGTCGCAGCGAGGTGATTTCCAGCCCGCGCGTGATCACCTCCAACCAGCAGGAAGCGGTGATTCGCCAGGGCGATGAAATCGGCTACGTCACCTACCAGAACCAGGGTGCCGGCACCGGCGGTGCGCCGACCGCCTCGGTGCAGTTCAAGGACGCCGTGCTGGAGCTGAAGGTCACCCCGACGATCACCGCCGACAATCGGGTCTACCTCGCGATCAACGTCAAGAAGGATGCGCTGGCCGCGTTCGTCAACACCCCGAACGGCCAGGTGCCGCAGATCAGTACCCGCGAGGTGAATACCTCGGCGCTGGTCGACAACGGCCAGACCGTGGTGCTCGGTGGCATCTACGAAGTGAACAAGAACAACACCGTGTCCAAGGTGCCGGGCCTGGGTGATATCCCCGGTATCGGCGCGCTGTTCCGTGACACCAAACGCAGCACCACCAAGGCGGAGTTGCTGATCTTCGTGACACCGCGCATCCTCAGCGACACCTTGCAATAGGCCGCAACGCGGCGGTACAGAAAAGGGCGGCTTTGGCCGCCCTTTTTCTTGGTGCCGCGTTGTCCAGGCCACTGGGAGCCGCGGGCGTCCCGCCCGCCAGAGCACTTGCCGGCGAGATGCCGGCGCTCCGTATGCCTGCCCTTGAACAGGCTCGTGCGCATCGCAAATTAAACTTTCGGCGCCGATGGCGGTCTGACGGGAGCTGGTCATATCCGCCCGCTCCGGCCCGGTCGCACCGGCGTCTCAAGAGAAACGGAACCCGCCATGGATATGCCCGACAACGCGCCCCTCGGCGCACTCCAACAATCGTTCGGCCGTCTGCGCGATGAGCTGAGCCAATGCATCATTGGCCAGCCCAAGCTGATCGACTGCCTGCTGGTGGCCCTGCTCGCCGATGGCCACTTGCTGGTGGAAGGGGCTCCCGGCCTGGCGAAGACTACCGCGGTGAAAGCTCTGGCAACCAGGATCGAGGCCGACTTCCACCGCGTGCAGTTCACTCCCGACCTGCTTCCTGCCGACCTCACCGGCACCGATGTATTCCGCCCGCAGTCGGGCAGCTTCGAGTTCGAGCGCGGGCCGCTGTTCCACAACATCATCCTGGCCGACGAGATCAATCGCGCGCCGGCCAAGGTGCAGTCGGCGTTGCTGGAGGCGATGGCCGAGCAGCAGATCACCGTGGGTCGCAGCACCTGGCAACTGCCGGACCTGTTCATGGTGATGGCCACCCAGAACCCGATCGAGCAGGAGGGCACCTTCAGCCTGCCCGAGGCCCAGCTCGATCGCTTCCTGATGCACGTGACGATCGGCTATCCCGATGCCGCCGCCGAGCTGGCGATCCTCAAGCTGGCGCGCGAACAAGCCAGTCGGCGCGCCCATCCGGCGCCGAAGCCACAGGCAGTGCTCAGCCAGCGCGAGGTATTCGACGCGCGTGACGCCGCGATGGCGGTGCATATGGCGCCGGCACTGGAGGAATATCTGGCCCAGCTGGTCCTGGCCACGCGCGATGCCGGCCGCTACGGCGCGGAGCTGAAGCGCTGGATCGCCTGGGGTGGCAGCCCGCGTGCCACCATCGCGCTGGATCGCTGCGCACGCGCGCAGGCCTGGCTGGCCGGTCGCTCCTACGTGCTGCCCGAGGACGTCCATGCGATCGCCCACGAAGTGCTTCGTCATCGCGTGTTGCTCAGTTACGAGGCGCAGGCCGAAGGCGTGGTGCCCGATCAGGTGATTGCGCGCCTGCTGGGTCTCGTGCCGCTGCCGTGAGCGTCGTGGCTTTGCAACGAGTGGATGGTGACGGTCGCAGCCAGGTCGCCCTGGCCGAGCTGATCGCGCTGCGTGCACGCGTCGGTCGTGCCCGGATGGCGCCATTGTCCACCCGCGCGCCGCGCTACGGTCAGCAGTCCAGCCGTCTGTACGGTCGCGGCATGGATTACGCCGAATCGCGCGTCTACCAGGCTGGCGACGACGTGCGGCGGCTCGACTGGAGGCTGACGGCACGCAGCGGCAAGCTGCACACCAAACTGTTCCAGGAGGATCGCGAAGGCAGCCTGCTGATCCTGCTCGACACGCATGCCAGCATGGTTTTCGGGACTCGCCAGCGCTTCAAGTCGGTGCAGGCGGCGCGGGCGGCGGCGTTGGCGGCGTGGTATGCCACGCGCGCCGGCGAACGGGTTGGCGTGCTCGCGTTCGGCGGTGTCGATCAGCTGTTGCAACCGCAGGCAGGTCCGCGCGGCGCGCTGGCGGTCTGTGGCGCACTGGCGCAGTGGGATGCGCGGCCGCGATCGGATCATCGGCAGCCGCTGTCCGAGGTACTGATGCGCGCGGCCCACCTGTCGCATGGTGCCAGCCGGGTGCTGCTGGTCAGCGACGGGTTCAGCTGCGACGAGCCGGCGCGCCAGCGTCTGCTGGACCTGACACGGCGCGCTGCGGTCAGCGTGCTGGTGGTGGCGGATCCACTGGAGCTGGCGCTGCCACCGGCGGGGCGCTATCCGCTGGAACATGCGGGCAAGCGCCGCGAAGTGGTGCTGCAGTCCGCGCGCCAGCGCGGCGACTTCCAGCGCGCGCTCGGGACCGGCGCCGCTCGACTGGCGGCGGTGGCCAAGTCGTTGCGGTTGCACCACGCCAGCATCGACACCACGGCCGATCCCTTCGATGCCGTGGTTGGCCTGTTCGGTCGGCCGGGCGTACTGCGATGATCGCCGCCGGACAACCTGCGACGGCGGCCAGTGTGGCGGGCCCCAATGTGGCCGGCCCCATCCTGCGTGACATTCACCTGCCCGCCGAACCGTCGTGGTGGCCGCCGGCGCCGGGATGGTGGCTGCTCGCTGTACTCCTGCTGGTGGCGATCGTGGTGGTGGTCTCCCTGTGGCGTCGCCATCGTCGTGTGCGCGGCCGGCAGCAACAGATACTCGACGAACTGGATCAACTGGTGCGCCAGCATCGCGACGACGACAGCCCACAGGCGCTCTTGCGTGATCTGCACCAGTTGTTGCGGCGGGTCGCGCGCCTGCACGACCCCGAGGCTGCCTTGCAGCGCGGCGAGGCCTGGCGGCAGA
>DASRUB010000093.1:0-2903 GCA_035655635.1 Rhodanobacter sp.
GTTACAGCGTTCCGGCGGCGTTTGCGGGTCGTGCGGTATCGGTGCGCAGCACGGCGACCGAGGTGCGCATTGTGGCCGACGGGGCGGTGATCGCCGAACACGCGCGCCGCTTCGGGCGGGATCAGTTGATCTGCGATCCCTGGCATTACCTGCCGATATTGGAACGCAAGCCCGGCGCGTTGCGCAATGGCGTGCCGTTCCGCGACTGGGCTCTGCCGACCTCCATTCAGCTCGTGCGTGATCGTATCCTCAAACAGCCCAAGGGGGACCGGGCCTTCGTCGAGCTGCTGATGATGGCCCGAGATGTGGGTCTGGACGTGCTGGAAGTGGCCTGTGAACTGGTACTGGACGGCACCGTCGTCACTGCATCTGTCGTGATGAACGAGATGCGTCGGCTGGTCGCGCCGGGACAACCGATCATGCTGAACGTACCTGACATGCTGAAGCTCCAAATCGAACCACTCGCCGATTGCGGCCGCTACGACCATTTGCGCGAGGTGAGCCATGTCCTCCACTAAACCCATTGGCATTGACCGCCTGGCTCAGCTCAACGCGCTACATCTGTATGGCATGGCGACCGCCTGGAGCGAGTTGCTGGCCGAGGGGCCGCGGCGGCCGATGCAACCCGAGGCTTGGCTGGATCGGCTGATCGAGGCCGAACTGGCCGATCGGCAGGTTCGCAGCCTGCGGTATCAGCTCAAGGCGGCGCGCTTCCCGGTGCATCGGGACCTCACCGGCATCGATTGGGCGGAAACGCCGTTGCCGCAAGCGCAGATCCAGCAACTGGCGAGCGCCGGGTTTATGGAAACGGCGCATAATTTGATTCTGGTCGGCGGAACGGGCACCGGGAAAACTCACTTGGCGACGGCTCTGGGCGTGGCCGCCATCCATCAGGGCAAACGCGTGCGCTTCTTTAACGCCGTCGATCTGGTGAACCAGTTGGAGCGGGAAAAA
Source organism: Rhodanobacter sp. (assembly GCA_035655635.1). Lineage (GTDB taxonomy): Bacteria > Pseudomonadota > Gammaproteobacteria > Xanthomonadales > Rhodanobacteraceae > Rhodanobacter. The sequence continues at coordinate 955 of DASRUB010000093.1, forward strand.
CAGCAGGGCAAGGCTGGGAATATGGCCCGGCAACTGGTGCAGACCGACGCCGTGATCCTCGATGAATTGGGATATCTGCCGTTCCCGGCCTCCGGCGGCGCGCTGCTGTTCCATCTGATCAGTCAGCTTTACGAGAAGACCTCGCTGATCGTCACCACGAACTTGTCCTTTGCTGAATGGGTGACGGTTTTTGGCGATGCCAAAATGACCACCGCTTTGCTGGACCGCATCACCCTCCACTGCGATATCCTGGAAACCGGCAACGATTCATTCCGCTTCAAACAGCGTAAGAAACAGCCGAAAACGCGCTGACCAAGTGGAAACTTTTGGACGCTGTTACCTGGAAACTATTCAACGCTGATTGACACGTTTTGTCTTCGTGAGGCGTGTCTATACGAACGGCGTCTCCGGGCCTCTTCCGAGGTGCCGGTCATTTACGAGCGGGGCGAGGATCCGCAGCGCACCTGACGTAGACATTCACACCCTGAACGGCTTTGGCGGATACGGCATCAACACCGGCTCACAGTGCAATAACGCCCCGGCCGGCACTCTGCCTCCGTTGAGACAGGAGACGGTGCCATGCGCGTCTACATACCATCGCCGGATGGCTTTCAGTTTGCTGGCCGCCTGGGCGGCGCTGGTGCAGTGAGGTTCCAAGCCGGATTGAACACCAAAGCGGAATGCCGACTGTCCTGAAGGAGGCACGCATGGCTGGCGAATTCGATACCTTGGTGCTGAGAGTGCGCGCGGACGAATGGCGCGATGAAGCAGCGCGAGCGCCAGCCGGGCCGATGCGCGCGTTTTGCCTTCGTGAGGCACGGCAATGCGAACGGCGTCTCCGCAGTTCGGCCAACACGCCGATCATTTACGAGCCTGGCATCGAGTCAGGCTGGAACACCGCAGGCGTCAACAGCATTGCCCCCTAGAGCCTTGCCCTGAACTATCATCTTTTCAATGGGTTGCGAGATGGTCGGGCGAGCGTGAACCACTCGGCGCTTCGGTCCTTCCGGATCGTCGGGAGCCCCCTAATGTCCCGCGTGGCTGCCCGAAAAATCCGGTTCCGCCAGTCCGGACGCCGATAGCTGAGTCACCAGCGCCGCCTTCAGACGCTCCAGTCCCGCCGCGGTCGTCGCCTCGCACCGCGCCACAAGCACCGCTTGAGTATTGGACGCCCGCAGCAGCCACCAACCGTCCGCAGTCTGCACCCGCGCCCCATCCGTCCGCGACACCTTGGCGCCCTCGGCTTCCAGCCTGGCGATGACCTCCTGGATCACCACGAATTTCCGGGCATCGTCACAATCGAAGCGCACTTCCGGCGTGTTGATCACGTGCGGCAACGCCTTACGCACATCCGATAGCCGGCCCTCCATCCGGGCGACGATGCCCAGGGTACGAACGGCCGCATACAGCGCGTCATCGAACCCATACCAGCGATCGGCGAAGAAGATGTGCCCCGACATCTCACCGGCCAGCGGACTGCCAGTCTCCGCCATCTTCGACTTGATCAGCGAATGCCCCGTCTTCCACATCAGCGGCACCCCGCCAGCCTTGCCGATCTCATCGAACAGCACCTGGCTGGCCTTCACGTCGGCGATGATCGTCGCCCCCGGACGCTCCTTCAGCACGTCGCGAGACAGTAGGACCATCAACTGGTCCCCGAACATGATCTCGCCCGTGTCGTCGACCAGCCCGATCCGATCCGCGTCCCCGTCGAACGCGATGCCGATATCAGCCCCGCCACCGCGCACCTTGGCAATCAGTTCCACCAGATTGGCCGGCACCGTCGGGTCCGGATGATGCGCGGGAAAACGGCCATCGATCGTGCCGTTCAGCACCAGGTGCTCGCCCGGCAGTGCAGCAACCAGTTTCTGTAAAACGTCGCCGGCGGCACCGTTACCATTATCCCAGACGACTTTCAGCATACGATCGCCGCCATCCCAATCGGCCAG
>DASRUB010000094.1:0-2546 GCA_035655635.1 Rhodanobacter sp.
TTGCAGCCGATGCATTCGCGGATGTCGTCGGCGCGGCCTTCCTCGATCTTCCTGGGCAGGAATGGTCCGGCGATCGACGGCCGCGCGCAACCGATCATGTCCAGCACGCCGCGCTTGAGTTGCGACACCATGGTGTCGGGCGAGGTGAAGCGACCCACGCCGACCACCGGCTTGCTGGTGGTCTTTTTCACGAAGTCGATGAAGGGCTCCTGCGCGCCTTCGCCGGCGAAGCGCGAGGGCACCGAATCGTTGTACCAGGCGGCCAGGTTCACGTCCCACAGGTCGGGCAGTTCGGCCAGCATGGCGACGATCTCCTTCGCCTCGGCGAGCTCGACGCCGCCGGGGCCGAGTAGCTCCTCGGTGGCGAAGCGCAGCGCCACGGCGCAGCGGTCGCCGACGGCGTCCTTCGTATCCTCCAGCACTTCGCGCAGCAGCCGCACGCGGTTCTCCAGCGAGCCGCCGTACTCATCGCTACGCTGGTTGCGCCGGCGCTGCAGGAAGTGCATCGCCAGCGACAGGTCGTGCGCGGCGTAGACGTAGATGATGTCCATGCCGGCGCGCTGGCCGCGGACCGCCGCCTCGCGATGCCAGCGTCGGTATTCGCGGATGTCGTGCTTCGTCATCGCCCGCGCCTGCGACGGATAGCCGTATTTGGACGGCTGGTGCGAGGGCGCCAGCAGCACTTCGCGCGAATACAGGTTCGACGCGGTGGGGCCGTTGTGGCTCAGCTCCAGCGCGGCCAGCGCGCCGTGCGCGTGCACCTTGTCGCACATCAGCGCCAGCGCGGGGATGTCGCGGTCGTCCCACAGTCGCGCCTCCACGTACGGGGTGAGATCGCCGCTGGGGTGGATCTCGCATTCCTCGGTGGAGACCACCGCCCAACCGCCCTCGGCCTTTATCTCGCGCATCGCCGCATGCGCCAGCGGCATCGCATGGCCCATACCGTTGCAATGCGGCACCTGGAAGAAGCGGTTCTTCGCGGTGACCGGGCCGATCTTCAGCGGGGTAAACAGGATGTCGTAGCGGGGGTCGCGCATGGTGCTCAAACCTTGGCGGGGACCGCCAGCCTGCGCCGGCGTCGCATGAAGAGGTACAAGGGCAACCCGGCCGCAATCAGACCGAGTGCATACACGAACGGCTCGCCGCCGATGCCGATGAAGGCATAGACCAAATAAAGCGTGGCCACCGCGGCGACCAGCACCACGCTGCGCCCGCTGCAGCCGACCGTGCCACGCCGCCACAGCACGGCGAGCGCCAGCGAGCAGGCCAGGTACAGCGGCAAGTTGGCTGCCGTCACCACCAGGGTGAGGAAGGTGAACGCGGCCACCAGCGAGTGGCTGTAACTCATCCACACCATCACCGAAGCCAGCACACCGGTGATCACCAGCGAGGTTGTCGGCGTACCGTGCCGGTTGCTGCGCGTAAGCAGCGGCGGCAGGACGCCGTTGTCGGCCATGGTACGAGTCAGCTGGCCGGCCAGCAGGGTCCAGCCATTCAGCGCCCCGAGCCCGCTGATCACCACGAACAAGGCCAGCCAGCGGCCAAAGCCGGCACGGCCGAACTGGTCCATCAGCAGCGCGAACGGTGCGCTGGCGTTGGCGAGCACATCCTGCCGGATCAGCAGCAGTGGCACCGCCGAGACGACAACGTAGATCACCGCGACCAGGATGGCGCCGGCCATCGTCGCGCGCGGGATCGTGCGGCCGGGGTTGTCGACGCGGCTGGCCGGAATGCTGGCCGATTCGATCCCGAGCATCGCGAACAGCGCGATGGTGGACGCGGCCATCACACCACCGAAGCTGATCGGCGTGGTCGGCGGATGCGCCACGTAGCTGCCCGGCGAAGTCAGCAGTACCCAGCCGCCGAGCACGGCGATCGCCAGCATCGGCAGCAGCTTCAAGGTGGTGGTCACGATCTGCACCACGCCGCCGGTGCGCACGCCGAACAGGTTGATCAGCACGAACAGCCACACCAGCCCCAGCGCGAACCAGACCGGAGGAACCACCGACAAGCCCGGCATCACCACCGTCATGTAGCCAACCACGCCGGTGGCCAGCGCGGCGTTGGTCAACCACAGCGAAACCCAGTACGCCCACATCGACATGTAGGCGGGCAGTTCGCCGAGGGTGTCGCGGACATAGCCGTAAGGGCCGTCGGCGCCGGGCAAGGCGGAGGAAAGATGGGCGAACACCCGCGCCAGCGTGAGGCAGCCGAACAGGGTGATGCCCCAGCCGATCAGCGCGTTGAACCCGTACGGCGCCAGCGACGAGGGCAGCAGGAAGATGCCCATGCCGATGACGTTGCCGACCACCAGCGCGGTGCAAGTCCAGAAGCCGATCTTGGTGCGATCCTGCATGTCGATGCGCGCCCGGGTTCAGTTCAGGGGAATCTGATTGGCGTCGAAACTGAGTTGACAAAAGTCCCTCTCCCGTCGGGAGAGGGGTTGGGGAGAGGGTTCGGGCGGAGCGGGCTGCGGCAGCACTCGCCATGGCAGCGCCACGCTTCGCCCGTACCCTCATCCGGCGCTTCGCGCCACCTTCTCACCC
>DASRUB010000095.1:0-14182 GCA_035655635.1 Rhodanobacter sp.
CAGGCGTCGTCGTTGTTGTTCGATCTCGGCGCGCAACGGATGTTCCGGCCATGCGCAGGCGAGTTGGTCGAGCAGTTGCATGGCCTCCGCGTGCTGCTCGGGGTGTTCGGCAAGCAGACGCGAGGCAAGCAGTCCGTAGTGGGGTGCCTGCGTGTCCCTGGGCCAGTGTTGCAGGTAACCGCGACAGAGCCTCACGGCGATCCGGCTGATGCCGAGGCGGGCGGACAGGTCGGCCAGTTCGCCGCAGGTATGCGGGTCGTCCGGGATGAAGTCCGGGTCCAGGCCCGCGCACTCCTGCAAGATGCCGAGAGCCCGGCGCGACTCGCCCTGAGCAATCAGCGCCGCAATCCAGATCTGTCCGTGCACCAGCAGTGCGTCACGCAGTTGCTGGCGTTGCAGCAACTGCCGGTAGGCGAGGTGAACCGGGGCCGGCGCGCTGCGCTCGCGCAGGCGCTCGACCAGCAGCCCGGTGGCGGCAGACGCGTCGCTGGGCGCCAGCGCGGCCACTTCCTGCAACAGCGTTTCGTCGGCATCCTGCCCGGCGGCGCGGGCCAGCTTCGGTGCTTCGGGCTCCATTCCAAACTGCTCGTGGCGCTGGTGGATCAGTCCACCCATCAAGTGAAATGCCAACACGATCAACCAGCTGTAGGCGAAGCCAAACAGCGGCAACGCCACGATGCGAGGCAACAAGGCGCTGCTGAGCGAGGCCAGCACGATGGTGATCCCGAGCAGCAGGTTGATGGCGACCGGCAGCAGATAGGCGGGGCCAAAACCATGCGCGATGCGAGCCCAGTTGAGCGGATTGAGCGCCAGCGCCATGTTGGCGTCGAACGCCAGCGACATGTCGATGGCCGGCAGCACCAGAATGGCGAGGATCAGGACAGGCCAGAACAGGCGTGGCCAGAACACGATGGCGAGCACGCACAGCGCCACCACCAGCAGGTGAATGGCGGTCAGTCCCCAGCCGGCTGTGCTGTTGCTGTCGAGGCCTTCTGGCGGATCTGCGTAACCGTTGGCGGTGTGCAGCATGCAGTCCGCGGCATAGCGCCAGCTGGCGGCCCACACCAGCACGCTGCCGAGTGCGCCGATGTACGACGGCAGCAAACCGACATAATGAATCAGCGCCAGCACCGTACACGTCGCCAGGCCCGCGCCGCGCAAGGGGTAGCTGAAGCTGTTGAGCAGACGCGCGGCCAGCGGCGTGTCAGCGGCGACGATGGCAATGCGCGGCATCAGAGCCTGCTCCATGTCTCCGCATGGCCCGCGCCGGGAGCTGTTTGCGCGCAGGCCAAGGAAGAACGAGGGAGTGGACGTCCGTCCACGACCGAGTGATGACGCCGGCCTGCGCGCAAACAGACCCGGCCCTGCGGGTTGCCTTGCCGTGGCCGCCATGCGGCAGCGCGTGGCTTGGCCTGCCGGTCAGGCAGGCGCTGCGCCACGCGCCACCACCTGACGACCACGGCAAGACAACGCGGGCTATGCGGAGACATGGAGCAGGCTCTCACTCAGCGCTTGCCGCCGAAGATGCCACCGAGCACGCCGCGCAGGATCTGTCGGCCGAGCTGGCTGCCGGCGGTACGCGCCATCTGCTTGCCCATCGTCTCGATCATGCCCTGGCGGCGTTTGCTGCCGAACAGTGCATCGTGCACCGCGCCGCCCCAGCCCGGGGTTGCGTCCGCATCCTTGCCGGCGCTTTTGCCGGCGGCTGCATCGGCGGCGACCGTGGCGGCGTCAGCCGCCTTGTCGGCGGCGCGCCGGGCCAGCATTTCCGCGGCGGAGTCGCGGTTGACCGCCGTGTCGTATTTGCCGCCGACCGGCGAGCGCTGGCGGACGGTGCTGCGCTCTACATCGGTGATCGCGCCGATCCGGCAGCACGGCGAGGTCACCAGCACCTGCTCGACCGGCGTCGGCACGCCGCCATTGGCCAGGGTGGAAGCCAGCGCTTCGCCCACGCCCAGCTTGGTGATGGCTTCGGTGACGTTGAGTTTGGGGTTGGCCACGAAGGTTTCGGCGGCGGCCTTGACTGCCTTCTGGTCGCGCGGGGTGAACGCGCGCAACGCGTGCTGGATGCGGTTGCCGAGCTGGCCGAGGATCACGCCGGGCACGTCGTCGGGGTTCTGCGAGCAGAAATACACGCCCACGCCCTTGGAGCGGATCAGCCTGACCACCTGTTCCACCCGCTGCATCAACGCCGGCGGGGCGTCGTCGAACAACAGGTGCGCCTCGTCGAAGAAGAACACCATTTTCGGCTGGTCCAGATCGCCCACCTCGGGCAGTTGCTCGAACAGTTCGGACAGCAGCCACAGCAGGAAGGTGGAGTACAGCCGCGGCTTCATGATCAGCTGGTCGGCGGCGAGCACGTTGATGATGCCGCGCCCGCTCATGTCCTGGCGCATCAGGTCGGCCAGCTCCAGCGCCGGCTCGCCGAAGAACTGGTCGGCGCCGTCGCTTTCGAGCTTGAGGATGGCGCGCTGGATCGCCGCGATACTCTGCGTGCTGATCAGCCCGTACTGGGTCGAGATGGCCTTGGCGTTCTCGGCGGCATAGGTGAGCATGGCACGCATGTCGGGCAGGTCGAGCAGCAGCCAGCCCTGGTCGTCGGCGACCTTGAAGATCACCTCCAGCACGCCTTCCTGAGTGTCGTTCAGTTCGAGCACGCGGCCGAGCAGGGTCGGGCCCATCTCGCTGATCGTGGCGCGCACCGGATGGCCGAGCTTGCCGTAGATGTCCCAGAAGACCACCGGGTTGGCCTGTGCCTTCCAGTCGCTGAGCTTGAGTTTCTCCAGCCGCGCCTTGAGCTTGTCGCCCGGTTCACCGGCGGCCATCGCCAGACCGGCCAGATCGCCCTTGGCGTCGGCCAGGAAGCACGGCACGCCCAAACGCGAAAATCCTTCGGCCAACACCATCAGGGATACGGATTTTCCGGTGCCGGTGGCACCCGCGATCATGCCGTGGCGGTTGCCGTAACGTGGGTCAAGACTCACGCTGGCGCTGTCGTTGCGGCCGATCAGGATGTCGGTCATGGGGTTCCTCCCGTTGCGGATCGATCGATTGTAGCCAACCCGGCCGGCTTGTCATGGCGGTGACCGCAAACATTGAGTCGAGCTACCCGGACCGCTATGGTGAGTGTTTTTTGAAGGTGAAGTTCTCCCATGTCGTCGAGTTCCAAGTTTCATTTGGTGCGCCTGACGCCTTTCGTGCTGGCTTGCGCCCTGCTCGGCGCGTGCGCCAGTGGTGGCGGTGCCCAGCCATCGGCCGAGGCCAATACGCTGTACAGCCAGCTGGATCAGGCCAGCAAGGGTTACGAAACAGCCCTGCAGCAATCGCGCGAGGGCAACCTGGAGGCCTCGGAACTCACCCTGCGCAAGTCGCTTGACCAGCTCAAGCAGGCCTCGGCGCAATGCGGAGAGACCCGCGGCTGCGATCCGCAGCGATTTTTTTCCGTGTTCGACCGCTTGCTGCGGCTGAAGGACGGCGATTTCAGCGATGACCAGAACCTGTCCGGCGACGTCGATTCATCGCAGGCTGCGCGTGCCGGCAATCACCTGGGCGCTGCAAGCCTGCCGCAGGCGCAACGCAGCGTCACCTTGCTGCATGGACAAAAGCTGTCGCAGCTGATCGCGATGAATGGGCCGGTGAAGGCTGCCCTGGAGATGTGGCTGACCCAGCGTCGCCCGCAATTGATGGATGCGTGGGTCAACTATCAGTACCTGCGCCACGAGATGTGGCCGGCATACCAGAAGGCCGATCTGCCCGAGGCGCTGTTGTTCGGCATACTGGCGCAGGAGTCCGGCGGCAAGGTGCACGCGGTGTCGCGTTCCGGCGCGTCCGGCCCGCTGCAGTTCATGTACGCCACCGGGATGCGCTTCGGCCTGGGCGTGGACAATGGCTTCGATACCCGCTTCGATCCGGCCGCGTCGGCGCGGGCGAATGCCGAGTATCTCAACGAGCAACTGCGCATTTTCAACAACAACCTGGAACTCGTCATCGGCGCCTACAACGGCGGCGAGGGACGCATGCGCCGCGCGGTGGGCGACGATCCCACGGTGAGCTTCTACGATCCGCGTATCTACGACCAGATGTCGCCCGAGACGCGCGAGTATGTGCCCGCCGTGCTGGCGGCAGCGTGGCTGTTCCTGCATCCGGACAGCTACAACTTGCGCTTTCCCAAGGTCGATGGCACACCGGGCAAGCTCACGCTGAAGCGCGCGGCCTCGCTGGATGAACTCACCGTATGCCTGGGCTCGGCCGAGGGCATGAGCGACGGCTGGTTCCGTACCCTGCGCAATCTGAATCCCCGGCTCGATCCGGACGCCAGCCAGCCGGTCGGAGCCCAGTTGCAGGTGCCCAAGGGACTCGAGCGCGCCTATGCCTCGCGCTGTGTCGATGGCCCGTGGCCGATTCTCGCGGCCGATCTGCATAACGCGACGGTGCCAGCCGTGCCAGATCCTAAGCCGGCCAAGGCGATGGCGCCGGCGACCCAAACCTACCGCGTGCGCCGTGGCGACACGCTGATCAGCATCGTGCGCAAGCTGCACTGCTCCAGCGTGCAGGAGATTTCCGCGATGAACCAGCTCAAGCATCACCACATCAGTGCGGGTCAGCACCTGAAGGTGCCTGTCTGTCGCTGAGCGACGTTGCCGCTGCCGCTTGCGCGGAACCGGCAGAGCTTGTGAATAGTCGACGGGCTGGCGTGGAGCCCAGTCTTTCCTCCCCCCGCTGCGCGGGGACAAGATGGCAGGATTGCCATCTTGAGCAGCAACGCTGCCCGAAGGGCTGATGCCATGGATGGCATCAGTTCAAGCAAGAGCAATCTTTCACAGCCTCTCAGGCCACGGCGTTTTCATCCATCCAGGTATCCACGCTGCCCGTGCCGCTGTGGATTTCCTTGAGTTCGCGCAGCAATTGCAGCAGGCGTCGGTGCTGCAGTTGCAGCCCGGGGTGGGTGGCGTTGCTGGTTTCGTGATAGGCGACGGCAAGCCACAGCGCCATCCCGCGCAACGCGACTTCGGCATTGTTCGAACGGGCGCGCTCGTAGCCAATATCGGTGCCCTGGCCCCAAGGCAGGTAGCGTGATTCGGGGGCGGTGCCGTACAGATGCGGAAAGTCGCAACGCGAAGCTTGCCCGATCTCACGCAGGGTGAGCATGTTCAGCCGGTCGCGGTTGCGCTTGGGCAGCGGCCGGATACTGCGTTCGATGTCGCGGAACTGGCGGCCAAGCTGGCGCGCACGCATTGCCGCGAACAATGGAGTGAGTATCTGCATGAGTCCCCTCGGCGCTGGATCGGGCGGCACCGTTTGCTGCGCCGCCGGGCGATGGTAGCAAAGCACCCCCGAAGTTGCGCGTAGAACGTCACAAAATGACGTATTGCGTCAGCTTTCGGGGCTGGTGCTGTGTTCCAGGCCGATTCGCTGGCCGATTCGCACCGCCTGCTCGGGTTTCAGGGTATCCAAGTGCGCGCTGCCCTCGGGCAACAGCACGATCACGGTGGAGCCCATGTTGAAGCGGGCCATCTCCGCGAAACGTTCCAGCGTGACGCCTTGGCCCGCGAACGACTTGTGCCGGATTGACGAGGCGTAGGGCGGGATCACCAGGCCATCCCAGACCGTGGCCACCGACGAGACCAGGATCGCCCCGACCATCACCACCACGAACGGGCCGTGCTCGCCGTCGAAGTGGCAGACCAATCGCTCGTTGCGGGCGAACAGTCGCGGAATCGCCGCCACCGCGAACGGCGCCACGCTGAAGATGCGCCCGGGCACATGCACCGTCTCGCGCAAGCTGCCTTTCAATGGCATGTGCACGCGGTGGTAGTCGCGCGGAGACAGGTAGATCGTGGCGAAGGAGCCGTTGCGGTACGGCGTCGCGGCAGTCTCGTCGCCGCCGAGCAATTCGTCGACGGTGTATGCCTGCCCCTTGGCCTGGAAAATCCGGCCGTCGACGATGGCGCCGGCCTGGCTGACACATCCGTCGGCAGGGCACAGCACGGCCGCCGGGTCGGAATCGGCACGCCGGGCGTCGGCGCGCAGCTTGCGCGTGAAGAATGCATTGAAGTGCTGGTACGCCAGGGCGTCGGACTGCGCCGCCTCGCCCATGTCCACATCGTAGTTGCGCACGATGGTGCCGATCAGCCAGTTTTTCCACGGCACAAAGGTCCAGCGCGTGGCCCAGTAGACCATGCGCGACAGGGCGCGATGCGGGACCATGTACTGCAGGAATACTTTGAAAGTCATCCGGCCAGTATATAAGGTGGTTACGCCGGCCGGCCTTATAATACGCGGCCATTCCGATTGCCGCTGGATCGCCGTGACCGCCGAGCTTGCCACCATCATTGACTTCATCCGCTACGGCGCCAGCCGCTTCTCCGCGGCCGGGCTGACTTTTGGCCACAGCCACGACAACCCGATCGACGAGGCGACCCATCTGGTGTTGGCGAGCCTGCATCTGCCGCCGGACATCCCGCCGGCCTATGGCGCAGGGCGGTTGACCAGCGCGGAGCGCGAGAACGTGTTGTCCCTGATCGAGCGTCGCGTCAGTGAGCGCCTGCCGGTGGCCTACCTGGTCGGCGAGACCTGGTTCGCCGGCCTGAAATTCAAGAGCGACCGCCGCGCGCTGGTGCCGCGCTCGCCGATCGCCGAGCTGATCGAATCGGGCTTTGCGCCGTGGCTGGACGGGCGCCACATCGAGCGTGCGCTGGACCTGTGCACCGGCTCGGGCTGCATCGGTATTGCCATGGCCGAGTCCAACCCGGACTGGCAGGTCGATATCGTCGACATCAGCGAGGAGGCGCTCTCGCTGGCGCGGGAAAATATCGTGTTCCAGCACGTCGAGAGTCGCGTCGAGGCGATCCGGTCCGACTTGTTTGCGGGCGTGACGGATCGGCGTTACGAGCTCATTGTCTCCAATCCGCCGTACGTCACCGAGGACGAGTACGCGGCGCTGCCGGGCGAATATGCACATGAACCGAAGCTGGGACTCACCTCCGGCGTCGACGGGCTGGACCTGTGCCTGCGCATGCTCGACGAAGCGGCCGATCACCTCACCGACGACGGCTTGCTGATCGTCGAGGTGGGCGAGAGCGAGCACGCCCTGGCCGCACTGCTGCCGGAAGTCCCGTTCATCTGGATCGAGTTCAAGGTCGGCCAGATGGGTGTGTTCGCGCTGGAGCGGCGTGACCTGGTCGAACACGCGGCGGCGATTCGTGCGGCGGCTGCGGCGCGTCGTCCGGGCTGAGCGATGGAGCTGGCCACGGCACGATTGCGGATCGACCCGTTGGGTCTGGCGGACGCGGAGGCGCTGTTCGCCTGCCGCGCCGATCCCGCTGTGGCCCGCTTCCAGGGCTGGCGCCCGGTCGATGTGGCGGAGGCGCGCGAGTTCATTCACCGGCAATCGCCACAGGTGGCGCCCGAGGGCTGGTTCCAGCGTGCGATCCGGCTGCGCGAAGGCGGCCGACTGATCGGCGATCTTGGCGTGAACCTGCCTGAGGATGCCCGGGAATCGGTCGAGTTCGGCATCAGCATCGTGCCGTCCGAGCAGGGCCACGGTTATGCCGGCGAGGCGGTACGCGCCCTGTTCGACCAGGTCTTCGGCCCGTGGGGCCGGCATCGTGTCTACGCCTCGGTCGACCCGCGCAATCTCGCCTGTTTGACGCTGCTGCGCGCGTTGGGCATGCGCCAGGAGGCGCATCACCGCGAAAGCCTGTGGCTGCGTGGCGAATGGGTCGACGACATGATTTTCGCCATGCTCGTCCGCGAGTGGCTTGCGTCCACGCTGTAGGAGCCCGCTGGCGGGCGATGCTTTTGCCTTGATCTCCCATCGCGACACCAGACAGAGCAACCGCATCGCCCGCCAGCGGGCTCCTACAACAGGCCGGGCTACGGCTATGCTTCGGTCTTTGCTCCCGGATGCCTCAATGTCCAGCAACTCTTTCGGCAAACTCTTCACCGTCACCACCTTTGGCGAAAGCCACGGTCCGGCGATCGGTTGCGTGATCGACGGCTGCCCGCCGGGACTGGCGATCGCCGCGGAGCAATTCCGTCATGACCTTGAACGCCGTGCCACGGGTCGCAGCCGGTACACCTCGCAGCGACATGAGGCGGATGAGGTGGAGATCCTTTCCGGCGTGTATGAAGGCAAGACCACCGGGACGCCGATCGCGCTGCTGATCCGCAACACCGACCAGCGCAGCAAGGATTACGGCGACATCGTGTCGACCTTTCGCCCGGGCCACGCCGATTACACCTACTGGCAGAAATACGGGATCCGTGATCCGCGCGGCGGAGGGCGTGCGTCGGCGCGCGAAACCACCATGCGCGTGGCCGCAGGTGTTGTTGCGAAGAAATGGTTGGCTGAGCATCACGGCGTGCGCGTGCGTGGTTATCTGGCGCAGATCGGCGAGCTCACACCGGATGCGTTCGACTGGGACGCGGTCGAACAGAACCCGTTCTTCTGGCCCGACACGGCCCAGGTGCCGGCGCTGGAGGATTACATCAACGCGCTGCGCAAGTCCGGCGATTCGGTCGGCGCGCGCGTCAACGTGGTCGCCGACGGCGTGCCGCCGGGTTGGGGCGAGCCGATCTACGGCAAGCTCGACGGCGACCTGGCCAGCGCGCTGATGTCGATCAATGCGGTCAAGGGCGTGGAGATTGGCGACGGTTTCGCCGCGGTCGTCCAGCGCGGCAGCGAGCATCGCGATGAAATGCACATGGACGGTTTTGCGTCCAATCATGCCGGCGGCATCCTCGGCGGCATCAGCAGCGGCCAGCCGGTAACGGCCTCGATCGTGCTCAAGCCCACCTCCAGTATCCTGATTCCCGGTCACAGCGTGAACCTCGCTGGTGAGCCGGTGGACGTGGTGACCAAGGGCCGCCACGATCCCTGCGTCGGCATCCGCGCCACCCCGATCGCCGAGGCGATGCTGGCGCTGGTGCTGATCGACCATGCATTGCGTCATCGTGCCCAGTGCGCTGACGTGGGTGCGGTGGCTCCGCGCATCCCGTGACCGTTCGACACGGCAGCCGGAACAAGTGTGATGACTGACAAGCCGCGCGTCTGGATTTCCCGGCCCACCTTTGCGGACATCGTTGCGCGCCTCGAACCGCACTTTGAGGTCACCGCCGAGCTGGAGGAAATGAAGTTCAGCCGCAGCGAACTGACTGCCAGGCTGGCCGGGCAGCACGCGGCGATCGTGGGCCTGAAGGAACGCATCGGCGCGGCGGAGATCGCCGCTGCGTCGCGATTGCGCATCGTCGCCAACCTCAGTGTCGGCTACGACAACCTTGACCTGGACGCGCTCAGCGCCGCCGGCATCGCCGCCTCGAACACCGCCGACGTGCTCAACGAGAGCGTGGCCGACTACGCCTGGGCGTTGATGCTCGGCGTCGCCCGCCGCATGGGCGCGGCCGAACGCTGGCTGCGTGCCGGGCACTGGCAGGCCTCCGAATTCAAGGCGTGGCTGGGCGTGGACGTGCGCGGCCGCACGCTGGGCATCCTGGGCATGGGCCGCATCGGCCAGGCCATCGCGCGCCGCGCGACCGGCTTTGGCATGCCGGTGCTCTATCACAATCGTTCGCCGCTGCCGGAGGCGGACGAGCGCGCCTGCAACGCGCGCTATGTCGACAAGCCGCAGTTGCTGGGTGAATCCGATTTTCTGATGCTGGTGCTGCCGTTGACCACGCAGACGCACCACGCCATCGGCGCGCCCGAGCTGGCGCTGATGAAACCCACCGCCATGCTGATCAATATCGCGCGGGGCGGTATCGTCGACGATGCCGCACTGGCCGCGGCTCTGCGCGAGCGGCGTCTGGCCGGCGCCGCGCTGGACGTGTTCGAAGGCGAGCCCAGGGTGCATTCCGAGCTGCTTGCGCTCGATAACCTGGTGCTCAGCCCGCATATCGCCAGCGCCACCACCGAAACCCGCCGCGCCATGACCTCGGTGGCGGTTGATAATGTGCTGGCGCTGTTTGGTCACGGCCCGCATGCCGGGCGTCCACCCAACATCCTCAACCCGAACGTGTTGTGAGCGGCACGTTCCCCCCTCCAGAGCAAACCATCCAATGAGTCAGAAGAGCAGTTACAAGGTCGCCATGGTCGGCGCCACCGGTGCGGTCGGCGAGGCCTTGCTGGCGATTCTGGCCGAGCGCAATTTCCCGGTCAGCGAATTGGTGCCGCTGGCCAGCGAGCGTTCGGCCGGCGGCAAGGTGAAGTTCGCCGGCAAGGAAGTTGTCGTGCAATTGCTGGACACCTGTGATTTCGCCGGCGTCGATATTGCGTTCTTTTCGGCCGGCGGCTCGGTCAGCCGCGAGCATGCGCCGCGCGCGGCGGCGGCTGGCGCCGTGGTGATCGACAATACGTCGGAGTTTCGCTACCAGGACGACATCCCGCTGGTGATCAGCGAGGTCAACCCGCATGCGATCGCGCAATACACCCAGCGCGGCATCATCGCGAACCCGAACTGTTCGACCATGCAGATGCTGGTGGCGCTGGCCCCGATTCACCGTGCGGTGCAGATCGAACGGATCAACGTGGCGACCTACCAGTCCGTTTCCGGCGCCGGCCGCAGCGGGATGGAGGAGCTGGGGCGGCAGACCGCGGCCATGCTGAACTTCCAAAGCGTGGAGCCGGGCAAGAAATTTCCGGCCCAGATCGCGTTCAATGTGATCCCGCAGATCGACGATTTCCAGCCCAATGGCTACACCAGGGAAGAGATGAAGCTGGTATGGGAGACCCGCAAGATCCTGGAGGACGAGTCGATCCAGGTGAACCCGACCGCGGTTCGCGTGCCGGTGTTTTATGGTCACGCCGAGGCACTGCATATCGAAACCAGCGACAAGATCACCGTGGAACAAGCCCGCGAACTGCTGCGGCAGGCGCCGGGCGTGGTGCTGATGGACGAACGCAAGCCGGGCGGTTATCCCACGCCGGTGGGCGAAGCCGCTGGCGCCGACGGGGTCTTCGTGGGCCGCATCCGCGAGGATATCTCGCATGAGCGGGGGCTGGACATGTGGGTGGTGTCGGACAACATCCGCAAGGGTGCTGCCCTGAACGCCGTCCAGATCGCCGAATTGCTGATCGAGGACTTTCTCTGACGGTCTGCCGGGCTTTGGTCGGCCGGTCTGCGAATCCGGTCCACTACCCGCCACCGGGAGCGCGGGTGTCCCGCCTGCCAGAGCATGCCGGCGATACGCCGGCGCTCCGGATGCCTGCTGCCGGGACAGATTTCTGGCGATTGGCAAGAACGCACTGCAGCAATGTGTCGCAAGTATTCGCCGCAGCTATTGTTGATTGGCGTACATATAACTAAAGTGGCGGCACAGTGACGCAGCCGCCGCCATGGGTGGTGGCACCTTTCAAGAAGAGTTGCGCCAAGGATCGTTCGGGGGAGCATGCATGAATCGTTCATTGAAATTGTCGATGCTGGTGGCGCTGGCGCTGGGCAGCAGCCAGCTCATGGCGCTGGATCTGGGCCAGATTCAGGTCAAGTCGGCGCTGGGACAGCCGCTGCTGGCGGAGATCCCGCTGCATCCGGACAGTCCGGCCGAGCTGAAGGGCCTGACCGTAAAGCTGGCCTCCAGCGAGCAATTCGCTCGCGCCGGCATTGTCGGTGGCCGCACCCGGATCCCGCTGCATTTCAGCATCGCCAATGCCGGTGGCGCCAACCCGGTGATCCGCATCACCAGCGGCGTACCGGTGGATGATCCGTTCCTCGACCTGTTGATCCAGGTGGATGGTGCGGCCGGCAAGAGCGTCCGCGAGTACGCCATCCTGCTTGATCCGCCGGGCGCGTCGGCGCCGGAGATGGCAACCACCGGGACGGCGGCTCCAGGCAAACCTGAGCCAGCGAAGGCTCCGGCCGCGCCGCCAGTGGCGCGCGCCGCTGCACCCGCGCCGGCCCCGGCGGCGGTCAACAACGGTCGTTATGGCCCGGTTCAACGGGGCCAGACGCTCTCCGGTATCGCACGCAGCGTGGCACCGTCGGGCGTCGACGTGCAGCAGATGATGCTGGCCTTGCAACAGGCCAATCCGGATGCGTTCTACAAGGACAACATCAACGCGCTGAAGAGTGGCGCGGTGCTGCGCGTACCCACGTCGACCGAAGCGCAGGCCAAGACGCTGGCTGCCGCCGCCGCCGAAGTGCGCCGTCAGAACAGCGATTGGCGCGCGGGCACGCCAGGCGCGCCTGCCGTGGTGGCGGATGCGGCAACGCGCGGGGCCTCGTCCGGCCCGTCCGGCGCCACCCCTGCCGGCAATGAAGACCGGCTCGCCCTGGTCCCTGCAAAAGTCGGCGGCGGCACCGGCAGCCAGGCGACCGGCACGGGCGACAAGTCCGCCGCCGGCCTGCGCGACGATCTGCTGCGCGCCAGGGAAAACGTGGCCAGCTTGCAACAGCAGGGCAACGACCTGAAGGCGCGGCTCAAGGACCTGAACGATATCAACGGCAAGAACGAGCACCTGCTGTCGCTGAAGAACAGCGAGATCGCCGAGTTGCAGGCCAAGCTTGCCGCCGCGCGCAAGACTGCCGGTGCACCCTCGGTGGAGCCGGCAAAGACGGCCAACGCGGAACCGGCCGTGGCAGCGACGACGAAATCCTCGACGCCGGTCGCGACGGAGTCGGCGGTCGCCAGCGCGGGTTCCAGCGCGGAAGCGGGCGCTGCACCGGTGGCCGCGGCGTCCTCTGCGATGGCCAGTCCGGCATCCTCCGCCGCCGTGGGCGCGTCGATCGTCCCGGCCAGCAGTACGGCATCGATGGCCGCTGCCAGTTCGGCGGCCGCGGTGCAGCCAGCCGTTGCGCCGCCCGCAGCCAGGTCGGTTGAGACCAAGCCGGCGAGCAAGCCAGTGCCTGCTGCAGTGACCACGGCCAACGAGCCCTGGTACATGCAGACCTGGGCCTGGGCTGCCGGCGCGGCGGTCATCGTGTTGCTGATCCTGCTGGCCTTGCTGGGCCGGCGGCGCAAGCCGGCAGCGAGCAAGGGCAACACCTCGCTGGCGGATCGTTTCGGCGATACCCCGCCGCCCGACGGTGACCTGGCCGACGATGAGGACGGCGACCAGGAACAATTGCTCGACCAGCTCGCCGAGCACCCGGACGACATCTATCTGCACCTGGAGCTGGTCACTCTGTATTACTCGCGGCGGGACGTCGAGCGCTTCGAGGCTGCCGCCGAAGCGATGCATGCACACATCACCGATCCGGCGCAGGACGAATGGCAGGACGTGGTGCACATGGGCGAGGACCTCGCGCCGGAGCACCCGTTGTTCGACCATCACGAAGAAACGGCCGTGCCGGAGTCCGAGTCAGGCCAGCGTTTTGACATCGACGATTACGAAGACGAGAGCGACTCTGCGACGGGCGTGTCCGCGCTGCCGCCTTCGTTGCCGGCAGATCCGAAGCGGCTCGGCGAATACAATTTCAACTTCGACCTGACGCAACCTTCGGCGATCGACCCGGCCGCGCCGCCGGCATCCGCGGATGATGAAACGGTGGTCAGTCCGCATGCTGAACCTGCCCAGTCGCATACCGAACGCGCTGCCTGGGGTGTGTCTGAGGCGGATGACCTGCCTGCCGAATCACACGACAGCGTCGAGTTCAGTGACGATCCGGTTGATACGAAACTCGACCTGGCGCGCGCCTACCTGGACATGGGTGACGCCGATGGTGCCCGCGCCATGCTGGGCGAAGTGCTCAAGGAAGGCAGCCAGATGCAGCGCGATACGGCTCGACGGCTGCTCGACGGGCTGAATTGATCATCCAGCTCAGGCTTGCAGATCCCATGCTTGCGTGACCCGTCGGGCCGGCCTTGCCGGCCCGACGTCGCAAGGGATGCCCTGATCTATTCAGCGTCGTTTCAACCGGTTTCATCGAGCTAATGCGCATCGCCCTCGGCATCGAATATGACGGCACCGATTTCTTCGGTTGGCAACGCCTGACCGAGGGGCCGAGCGTGCAGGCAGCGGTCGAGCGGGCGCTGTCGAGGGTGGCGGCGCACCCGATCCAGATCAGCTGTGCGGGGCGAACCGACGCCGGTGTGCACGGCCGCTGCCAGGTGGTACATTTTGACAGCGAGGCGCAGCGCGAGATGCGCGGCTGGGTACTGGGAACGTGCTCCAACCTGCCGGCCAGCGTCGCCGTGCTGTGGGCGCAGCCGGTGGGTGACGGCTTTCACGCGCGTTTCGGCGCGCGCA
>DASRUB010000096.1:0-2122 GCA_035655635.1 Rhodanobacter sp.
TGCACGGCATGGATGGCATCGAACACATCGAGGAGATCGACGACCTGATGCCCGACATGCGCGACGACTCCAGCTCCAGCGACTCGGCGAGCGACAACCAGGCGCACGTCTATTGCATCGAAGTCGAGGTGCCCACCGATGCCCGGGCTGACTCCGTACGTGGCAGCGCGGAGGTGCTCGCGCATGCCTGCGAGGCCGGCATCGAGTTCGTCGACGAATTCTGAACGGCCCGCGCCGGCGTGTCGGCGCCGGTCATCCGCAAGGCCCTTGCTGCGTTGAATGAAGCTGTCTGCGGCGCCGCCGCGAGGCACTTCCTGACGACTCACAAGGATATTGCGCATGCAGCTCGCGTCCGCCCGACGAAAAGGCCTGTGGATCGTGGCGTGCAGTTGCCTGTCGTTAGCGGCGGCCTGGATCCCGCTGGCGGCCACCGCGACATCCACCGCGACATCGACAGCCTCGGCCGGGTTGAACCACGCCGATATCCGCTGGCTGCGGCGTGCCAGCTTCGGGCTCGATTCCGCCACGCTGGACAGCTACCGGAAACTCGGGCGCCAGCGCTGGCTCGACCGGCAACTGGCTGATCGCCAGGATAGCCTTCCGCCGGCCGTGCGCGACCTGATCGCCAGCTACCCGGCGCTCAGCACGCCACCCGCGCAACTGCTGGCCGACGCGATCCAGGCACGACGCGAGTTCAAATCGATGCCGGATGGCGACGCCAAGGTCGCGGCGAAAAAGGCACTGCAGAAGCACCTGCGCGAGATGGGCCAGCAGGCGCAGCAGGCCGAGTTGTTGCATGCCATTTACGGCAGCAACCCGGTGCAGGAGCAGATGGTCTGGTTCTGGCTCAACCACTTCAGCGTCTACGCCGCCAAGGGCCGCGTGCGCCTGCTGGCCGCGGATTATGAGGAGCACGTGATCCGGCCGCATGCGCTGGGCAAGTTCCACGACCTGGTGCTGGCCACGTTGAAGAGCCCGGCCATGCTGGAATTCCTCGACAACGCGAAAAACGTCAAGGGCAAGACCAACGAGAACTACGCCCGTGAACTGATGGAGCTGCATACGCTTGGCGTGGGCTCCGGCTACACCCAGCAGGACGTGCAGCAGTTGATGCTGATCCTGACCGGGGCCGGGATCGCGCCGAAATCACAGCGCCGAAGTGATCGTGCCAGCTTCAACCCGGCCGGCTTCGTGCGCGATGGTCTGTTCGTGTTCAATCCGCGCAAGCACGACTTTAGCGACAAGGTCTTCCTCGGCCAGCAGATCAAGGGCAGCGGCTACGGCGAGATCGAGCAGGCGGTCGACCTGATCAGCCGCCAGCCGGCGTGTGCACGCTTCGTCTCGCGCGAACTGGCTGAATACTTCGTCGCCGACAGCCCGCCGCCGGCCCTGGTGGAGGCGATGGCGCAGACCTTCCAGCGCACCGACGGCGACATCGCCGCCGTGCTGCGCACGATGTTCGATTCGCCAGTCCTGCTTGCCGACAACGCGAAGAAGTTCAAGGACCCCACCCAGTTCCTGGTATCGGCCATGAAGCTGGCCTACGACGGCCAGCCGGTCAGCGATGCCACCCCGCTGCTCAACTGGTTGAACCAGATGGGCGAACCGGTGTTCGGCCGGATCACCCCTGACGGCTGGCCGCTGGACGGCGCCAGCTGGTCAGGCTCGGGCCAGATGGCGGCGCGCTTCGCGGTGGCGCGCGCCATCGGCAGCGGCCGGAACCGCTTGTTCATGGGCGATCCCGGCACAGCGGGAAACGCCAGGCACGCCCCGGTGCCCGGCATGGATTCGCTGCCGTACCGCATGGCGTTCAAGCCGTATCTGTCCGACGCCACCCGCACCGCGCTGGGCAAGGCCAGTTCGCCCCAGGAATGGAACACCTACCTGCTGTCGTCACCCGACTTCAACTACCGCTGAGAGGTTGTGCATTTTTCAACCTCTCAGCCCGGCCATGGCGAGGGCATGGATGCCCGAGTTGAGGCAACGCAGGAGCAGTTGCCCGATGGCCGGTCGCGGATCGGGCACGCAAGTGCCTGATTCGCGTGAGCGAGTCCGGACAAATCCGCTGGGAGCGGATTTGAACAGCCGCAGGCTGGCCCGCAGGGTGCATGCCAAGGATGGC
>DASRUB010000097.1:0-2503 GCA_035655635.1 Rhodanobacter sp.
AGCCATCCAACGGCGCGGGCTTTGCTCCCCTCTCCCATCGGGAGAGGGGTCGGGGGAGAGGGTTCGGACGGGCTGGAGTGCTGGGCGAAAGCCGTACCCTCACCCCCACCCCTCTCCCGGGGGGAGAGGGGTTCAAGCCGAGCGGAAACTTCCTCGCGCAGGCGCGACACGCCGAACGACAACTCGTTGCTGCGCCCGGGCGCCTCGCCCAGCCAGAACGGGATGCTCGGCGGCGCGCCGTGTGCATCTTCGACCCGCAGCCGGTCGCGCTCGACGCGCTGGATCCGGTAACTGGTATTGCCGAGCTGGAAGATATCGCCAGCCATGCTCTCGACCGCGAAGTCCTCGTTCACCGTGCCCACGATGATCGCCTGCGGTTCCAGCACCACCTTGTAGTCGGCGGTATCGGGAATGGTGCCGCCCGAGGTCAGCGCGGTGAGCCGCGCGTTGCGGCGCGGGCGCAGTTGCCGGTTCACCGCATCGCGATGGATGTATGCCGCACGTGGTCCCTGGCGGGTGGTGAAACCCTCGGCCAGCATGCGCGCCACCGCGTCGAACTCGCTGCGCGCGAGATTGCGGTATGGGTACGCGCGACGCACCAGCGCGTACAGCGCGTCCTCGTCCCATTCAGCGCAGGCGACTTCAGCCACGATCTGCTGCGCAAGCACGTCGAGTGGTTGCGGCGGCATGATCAGCGCGTCCAGTTCGCCGCGGCGCACGCAGTCGAGCAGGGCGGTGCATTCGATCAGGTCGTCGCGGGTGGCCGGAAACAGCCGCGCCTTCGGGGTGCCGTCGATGCTGTGGCCGGAGCGGCCAGCGCGCTGCAGGAACGCGGCAATCGAGCGCGGCGAGCCGAGCTGGCAGACCAGGTCGACTTCGCCGATGTCGATGCCCAGCTCCAGCGACGCGGTGGCCACCAGCACCTGCAATTCGCCACGCTTCAGTCGTTGCTCCGCATCCAGCCGCAGTTCTTTCGCCAGGCTGCCGTGATGCGCCGCCACGTGCTCCTTCCCCAGGCGTTCGGACAAATGCCGCGCGGCGCGTTCGGCCATGCGCCGGGTGTTGACGAAAACCAGGGTGGTGCGGTGTGCCTGGGCCAACTGGGCGAGCCGGTTGTAGACCAGCTCCCAGCTGTCGTTCGACATCACCGCTTCGAGCGGTACGGGCGGGACTTCGATGGCGAGGTCGCGTGGGCGGGTGTGGCCCGTATTTATGATCGTAACTTCGCTCTTCGCGTTCGCCTCCTCTCCCCCGGCTCTTATTTCATTTGGGGGAGAGGATTGAGGTGAGGGGTCGGTGTGCGTCGTAACATCATTTTCGACAGCCGCTTTGTTGTGGCTCTTCCGCGACCCCGGCCCCTCACCCCGGCCCTCTCCCCGCAGGGGAGAGCGCGAAGGAGCGCCGACCAGGAAGTCGGCGACCATTTCTATGGGCTTCTGCGTCGCCGACAACCCGATCCGCAGCAACCGCCGCTGACACAGCGACTGCAGCCGCTCCAGCGACAGCGCCAGGTGCGAGCCGCGCTTGCTGCCGGCAATGGCGTGGATCTCGTCGACGATCACCGTGCGCGCGCCACTCAGCATCTCGCGACCGGACGCCGAGCCCAGCAACACGTACAGCGATTCGGGCGTCGTCACCAGAATGTGGGGCGGCCGTTTGCGCAGCAGGTTGCGCTCGGCCTGTGTGGTGTCGCCGGTGCGCACGGCGGTGCGGATTGCCACATCCGGCAGGCCGAGCCTTTTCAGCTCGGCGCGGATGCCTTCCAGCGGCGCTTCCAGGTTGATGTGGATATCGTTCGACAACGCCTTCAGCGGCGACACGTAGACCACGCTGGTGGCATCAGCCAACACACCGCCGTGCGCCACGCCCTCACGCACCAGTGCGTCGATCGCGGCGAGGAAGGCAGTCAGCGTCTTGCCCGAGCCGGTCGGCGCGGCAACCAGGGTGTGCTTGCCCGCGCGAATCGACGGCCACGCCGCTGCCTGCGCCGCCGTGGGCGCGGGAAAGCGTTGCCGGAACCAGCCGGCCACGGCTGGATGGAACGCGTCAAGCGGGCTGGAATCCATGCGCATCGGTGCCGATCCGGGCGGAGGCGATCGAATATTCATTGGACCATATATGGGGTTGCACGAGCCTTGCTCAATCGACGGCGGGGTCGATGCAAGCGCGTGACAGGCATGGCAGTATTCATGTTCCACAAGCAAACAACGCGCGGGAGCGCAGCATGACCGTGGTCGAACAGGAGCGGGCGGTGCAGAAACGCGGACCGTTGGCGGCGCACGAGGAAACGAGCGGCACGACCACCTGGTTGAAGCTGCCGGACGGCCAGCGCCTGCTGCTGCGCGACTGGCCGCTGGAGCAGGCGCGCGGCGCGGTCTTGATCGTGCATGGGCTGGGCGAGCACAGCGGCCGCTACGCGCGATTGGCGTCATGGTTCAACCAGCGTGGTTACGCGGTGCGCGGCTACGACCAGCGCGGCCACGGTCAGTCACCCGGGCGGCGC
>DASRUB010000098.1:0-10107 GCA_035655635.1 Rhodanobacter sp.
CGCGACCGAGCACGACGGCGCGCTGCACATCAACGGCCGCGACATCCCGTTCCACAAACGCGCCGAAAACATCCTGTGGTTCGAGTTCGCCGCCCTGTGCGAAGGCCCGCGCGCGGTCGCCGACTACATCGCGTTGGCCAAAGCCGGGCCGACCATCATCATCGCCAACGTGCCGCAATTCACCCTCTACAGTGAGGACGCGGCGAAGCGTTTCGTGCAACTGGTGGATGAGTTCTACGACCGCCGCGTCAAGCTGGTGCTCAGCGCCGCCGCGCCGATCACCGAGCTCTACGACGGCGAGCGATTGCGCGCCGAATTCGGCCGCACCGAGTCGCGGCTGATCGAGATGCAGAGTGAGGAATACCTGGCGCTGGAGCATCGGGCGGGGTAGCCGACCGCTAGCCGCGGCACGCCCCCTGTGGGAGCGACTTCAGTCGCGATGCTCTTGATCCCGGCCTGGCATCCGGCACGAGGATGTCGAGGCCGAAGCCGCTTCCAGGACAAGATCGCCGTCCTCGCGCTAGCATCGGGTATCCCTGCCATGGAGACACCGCATGCATCGCACAGCCATCGCCCTGGCGCTCGCCGCCATCGTCGCTTCGCCGCTGCACGCCGCCGACACCAGCCAGGTACAGGCGATGGTGCAGCAGGAGTTGCCGCAGGTCACCACGTGGCGGCGTGATATCCATCAGCATCCGGAACTCAGCAATCGCGAGGTGCGCACCTCGGCGCTGGTCGCGAAAGAACTGAAGAAGCTGGGGCTGGAAGTGCACACGGGCATCGCGCATACCGGTGTAGTGGCGCTGTTGAAGGGCGACCTGCCCGGGCCGCGGCTGGCGCTGCGCGCGGATATGGACGCGCTGCCGGTGACCGAGGAAGTCGATCTGCCGTTCGCCTCGAAGGCGAAGGGCGAGTACCGCGGCAAGCCGACCGGCGTGATGCACGCCTGCGGCCACGACGCGCACACCGCGATGCTGCTGGGCATGGCGCAGGCGCTCAGCGGCATGAAGCATCAGCTGCACGGCTCGGTGCTGTTCGTATTCCAGCCGGCCGAGGAAGGCGCGCCGGCCGGCGAGGAAGGCGGCGCGTCGCTGATGTTGAAGGATGGCCTGTTCCGCGATTTCAAGCCCGATGCGATGTTCGGCATGCACGTGGTCAGCTCGCTTAACGTGGGCACAGTGGCGGTGCGGCCGGGGCCGACCATGGCCGGCTCGGACTGGTTCAAACTGGTGGTGCACGGCCGCCAGACGCATGGGGCGATGCCGTGGAACGGGGTCGATCCGATCGTCACCGCGGCCGAGATCATCGGTGCGGCGCAGACCATCGTCAGCCGCAAGCTGGACATCGGCACGCTGCCGGCGGTGCTTAGCTTCGGCATCGTCGAGGGCGGCTCGCGCTACAACATCGTGCCCGACAAGGTGGAACTTCAGGGCACCCTGCGCACCTTCGACACCGGCATGCGCCAGCAGGCGATCGACAACCTGAAAAGCATCGCCGAACACATCGCCGCGGCCAACGGTGCCACCGTCGAGGAACAGATCCCGGTCGGCGACAGCAACCCGGTGCTGGTCAACGACCCGGCGCTGGCCGTGCGCGTGCGCGACAGCCTGCGCACGGCGATCGGCAGCGAGCACGTGATCGAGGCGAAACCGTGGATGGCCTCGGAAGACTTCGCCTATTTCGCCGAGGCGGTGCCCAGTGTGTACTTCTTCGTCGGCGCCACCCCGCAAGGGCAGGATGCCGCGAAGGCACCGTCCAACCATTCGCCGAAATTCTTCCTCGACGAGGGCGCGCTGAAGACCGGCATGGAATCGATGCTGCAGGCCAGCCTGGATTACCTCGACGCGCCGGCGACGTGAGCAGCGTCGGCTGATCGAAGTCGCCACATGCTGTCGCGTGCCGTACCTGGGCGAATGACAGCGGCGGCGCGACGCAGCGACACCAGCCGCGGTCACCTGTCGAGCAGGCGACCCAGCTTGGCGAGCAGTTCGGGGGTTTCGAACGGCTTGATGACCCGGTCCATGCCCGCGCCGAGGAAGTTGTCGCGGGCGCTGTCGGTTTCCGTGTAGCCGGTCATGAACAGGATCGGCAGGTGCGGGCGCCAGGCGCGCGCGGCCTCGGCGAGCGCCTGGCCGTTCATGCCGGGCAGACCGATGTCGGTCAGCAGGATATCGACCGGCTCGCTCCCGCGAAGAATGCGCAGGGCAGCTTCGGCGTCGGCCGTTTCGGTGCAGCGGTAGCCGGCGTCAGCGAGCAGTTCGGCGACGAGGATGCGCACCATCGGGGTGTCCTCGACCAGCAGGACATGTTCGCCCTCACCGCGCGATTGTGGCTTTTCAACGGCTGGCTCGGGCTCGTCCGTCCGCTCATCCGCCGGCAGCAGCAACGTCACCTCGGTGCCCTCGCCCGGGGTACTGTGGATCTTTGCGATGCCGCCGGACTGGCGCGCAAAGCCGTAGATCATCGACAGGCCGAGCCCGGTACCCTGCCCGATCGGCTTGGTGGTGAAGAACGGATCGAACACCTTGTCGATCACACCCGACTCGATCCCGGTGCCATTGTCGCGGACGCTGAGCACGACGTAGTCGCCGTCGCTCAGCTCCTTGTCGCCCTGCGCATGGAGGTTGGAAGTGACGATGCTCACGCTGCCTCCGCCGGGCAGCGCATCGCGCGCGTTGATGACCAGGTTGAGTACGGCACTTTCGAGCTGACTCGCGTCGACCCGCGCGACGGTGACGGCGGCGGTCAGCTCGAGCGTGAGCGTGATCCTTTCGCCGATCGTCCGGCGCAACAGTTCTTCGAGTGAGCGGACGCGCTGGTTGACGTCCACCGGGCGCGTGTCCAGCGGTTGTTGCCGTGCGAAGGCGAGCAGGCGATGGGTGAGCGACGCGGCACGCCGGGCCGAGATCATCACCGTGTCGGCCAGTCGCGGAAATTCGTTCATGCGACCCTCGCCGACGCGGCGACTCATGATCTCCACGCCGGTGATGATGCCGGTAAGCAAATTGTTGAAGTCGTGCGCGAGGCCGCCGGTAAGCTTGCCGATCGCATCCATTTTCTGCGACTGCAGCAACTGCGCCTCGGCGCGTGCACGCTCCTCCATTTCGCGGGCGAGTTGCGTGTTGGCCGTGTCCAGCAGTTCGCGCTGCTGGCGTTCGCGGCGGTGCTGTTCGGTGACGTCCTCGACGAAGATGATGCCGAAATCCGGCGATCGATACGGCGCCACCCGCCATTCGGTTTCACGCAATGCGCCGCCACCGCGCATGCTGAGGGTGCCGCGCCAGAGTTCCTTCCTGGCCAGGCACGCACGCAGTTCCTGCAGGGCCTGTTGCTGTCCATCGGAGAAACAGTCGGCGAGCTGGTTGCTGCCGCCGGATTCCTCGACCAGCCGGGCGAAGGCGTGGTTGCTTTCGTGCACCGTCAGCGTGGCATCGATCACCGCGACCGGTGCGGCGATGTTGGCAAAGATCTCGCGGAAGCGCGCCTCGCTCTCGCGCAACGCAGCTTCGGTGTCACGCACGCGCAGCAGGGAGCGCAAGGTCGCCAGCAGCACGTCGTGGTCGACCGGATGGATCAGGTAGGCATCGGCACCGGCATCAAGGCCGGTGATCACGTCGTGGGCCTCCATGGATGCCGCGGATACATGCACCACCGGCAGCAGCGCGGTGGCGACGTCGGCGCGCAGGCGGCGCACGACTTCCAGGCCGCTGATATCGGGCAGGTTGATGTCGAGGATCAGCGCATCAATGGGCTGGGCTTCGATCAGCGCCAGACCCTCCATCCCGGTGCCGGCCTCCAGCACGACGTAGCCACGCCGCTCCAGCACGCGGCGCATGGCGTAACGGGTGGGCGCGTTGTCATCGACGATCAGCAGTTGGATGTCACGCTTCATCAGCGGCCTCCGCAGGCAGAGCAAACGGTACGATCACATGAAAGGTCGAACCCGATCCCGGCGTGCTTTCCATGCCGACACGGCCGCCGAGCAGTTCGCCGAAACGCTTGCACAGGGACAACCCCAACCCCGTTCCCCTGTAACGTTTCTGCAACGGCGAATCGACCTGGCTGAAATCCTCGAACAGACTCTCATGCAGTTCGGCCGGAATGCCAATGCCGGTATCGCTCACCGCAAAGCGCACCTCGTGGTCGTTCTCCATGCGCGCCGACACGCGTATCTGGCCACGCGAGGTGAACTTGAGCGCGTTGGAAATGAAGTTGCGCAGGATCTGCGCCAGCTTCTTGTCGTCGGTGTAGAGCCGCGGAATGTCCACGGGTTCCTCGAAGATGAGATCCGCCGAGGTGGCGTCGACGATCGGGCGGAACATGCCGCGCAACGCCGCGAACAGATCCACCATCTCGAACCATTCCGGCGAAATGGTGATGCGCCCCGCTTCGATCTTGGCCAGATCGAGCAGGTCGTCCACCATGTTGCTCAGCTCACTGGCCGAGGCGCTGATGAAGTGCACCTGTTTCTGCTGCTCGTCAGTGAGCGGGCCGTCCAGCTCGTCGGTGAGCAGCCGCGCGATGCTGCGGATCGAGCCGAGCGGCGTGCGGAACTCGTGGCTCATATAGGCCAGGAACCGGCTCTTCAGCTCCGAGACCTGACGCAACTCCTCGGCCTGGGTATCCAGCTCGGCATACAGCGCAAGTACGCCGTGGTTGGTCTCGTCAAGCTCGGTGCGCAGGGCGGCATTTTCGGCGCGCAGCTGTTCGAGCTGCTCCGGGCTGTCGGCCTCGCCAACGTGGATATCAGGCATGAAGAACCTCCAGTGCGACGGCCAGCACGGTCACGTCGTCGTTGCCACGGCAGAAGTCCCGGTGCAGCAGCGCCGTGATGACCGCGGGATGGCGTTGCCACAACCCCGGATAGTCTTCCATGCGCCAGCGCGACTGCAGGCCATCGCTGTGCATGATCAGCAACTGGCCGCCGGTTTGTGCGTATTCGAACGTATGCGCCTTGCGAAACTGCACGCCGATGATGCCCGGATGCGAAGCCAGACCGCGGGAAGCACCGGCGGCCACGATCCGCGCGGCGATATTGCCGATACCGACGAAGCGCAACGTGCTGCTGTGGCCATCGTACTGCGCCATGCCGCCGGCGCCGCCGCGCGTGCCTGACATCGCCTGGTGCATGTCGGCCATCGTCACGGCAGGCGCAGCGAAAGGATTCCTGGCGAAGGCTTCGGTGCCGGCACGGGCGGCGCGCGCGGCGTCCGGTCCATGGCCGAGCCCATCCAGCAACAGCGCGGCGATGCGCTGACCGTCGAAGGCGAGTTCCCACGCATCGCCGCAGGCCGGATCATCGTGCAGCGAAAACTGGGTAGCGCCAAAACGCAGATCGGTCGTGTCGGGCGTGCCGCGTGGATACAGGCGCGCCATTATGACCGCGCCGCCGGCATCCGCATAAACGTCGAATACCTGTGCCTGGCGCGCTACCGCCCCCATGCCGATGCCGTTGCTGGCGCCGGTCGAATAGCCGTCGGCGAGGCAGTCGGCCAGGTTGAAGCCCGGGCCGCGATCGATCGCCAAGATCTCGATGCCCCGCACACCTCCCCGCCCCGGCACCATGCGCAGGTGCAATGCGCCGTGGCCGGCATGTTTGAGCAGGTTGCTGGTCAGCTCGGTGGCCACCAGCGCCGCGCGACCGGCATCGGCCGCATCAAACCCGGTTTCCTCGGCCAGTTGCTGCACGACACGCCGTGCGTGGCCTACCTGACTTTCGTCCTCGACCACCAGCATGTGCGTCAGCGAGCCGCCGATATTCACGACGTCGGGCTTCACGACCAACGGGTGATGGTGATGCGGGTTCCCACACCCGGCGCGCTGTCGAGTTCGAACTCGTCGACCAGGCGCCTGGAACCAGTCAGGCCGAGGCCGAGGCCGCTGCCGGAGGTCCATCCATCGGTCATCGCCAGCTTGAGATCGGGGATGCCCGGGCCCTGGTCGCGAAACGTCAGGCGCAAACCGTTGCGCGCATCCTTTTCGACGAACTCCCAGTCCATGTCGCCGCCACCGCCGTAGACCACCGTGTTGCGCGCCAGCTCGCTGGTGGCAGTGACCAGCTTGGTCTGGTCGATCAGGCGGAAGCCGCAGGCCAGCGCCAGCCGGCGCACGGTCTGACGGGCGAGTACCACATCCTGCTCGACACGTATGGCCTGTGTGCCCGTCGTGCCGACGATCATTTTGCGTGCACGCGTTCGCGCAACAGCGCCATGCCGCGTTCGACATCGAGCGCGGTACTGACACCGGGCAGGGTCATGCCCAGTTCGACCAGGGTGATGGCGACCGCCGGCTGCATGCCGACCAGCACGGTTTCGGCGTCCATGATTCGGGACAACCCCGAGACCACCCCGATCATCCGGCCGACGAAAGAGTCGACGATGTCCAGCGCCGAAATTTCGATCAACACGCCCTTTGCGGAGGTGGCGCTGATGCGTTCGGCCAGGTCGTCCTGCAGCTTCAGCGCGATCTCGTCGGACAAGTCGTCCTGGATGCTGACCAGCAAAAATTCACCCATGCGCAGGATGGGAATGCGGTCCATCGGCTCATGCCGCCGCGGTGACGGTGAGCCCGCGACGACGCAACGCCAGTGCCAGCGCATCGGACAGGTTGGCCTTGGTCACGATGCCTTCGAGGTCCAGCCCCAGATGCACGATGGTCTGCGCGATCTGCGGACGCACGCCGCTGATGATGCAGTCCGCGCCCATCAGGCGGATCGCGGTGACCGTCTTCAGCAGATGCTGCGCCACCAGCGTGTCCACCGTCGGCACGCCGGTGATGTCGATGATGGCGATTTCCGCGCCGGTGTCGACGATGCGCTGCAGCAGCGATTCCATCACCGTCTGGGTGCGGCGCGAGTCGAGCGTGCCGATCATCGGCAGCGCCAGCACGCCGTCCCACAATTTGACGACGGGTGTCGACAATTCCAGCAACTCTTCCTGCTGGCGGTTGATGACTTCCTCGCGCGACCGCTGGAACGTGCGCATGGTGTGCATGCCGAACGCGTCGATCAGCTCGGACACGGCCCACAGCTGTTCGGCGAGAAACGCCGGATCCTTACCGAACTCGCGCTGCAGCAGGCCGAACATCGAGCGCTTCAACGAGAAGATGAAATTGATCGTGTGCTGCGGATCAAAGCCCAGCTGGGCCCGGCTGCGCGACAGCTTTTCGAGAAAGCTGCGCACTCCGCTCCAGTCGCTGTCGGCCAGGTTGGTCGTGTCGCCCTCCGCCGCGC
This sequence comes from Rhodanobacter sp., assembly GCA_035655635.1. Classification (GTDB taxonomy): domain Bacteria; phylum Pseudomonadota; class Gammaproteobacteria; order Xanthomonadales; family Rhodanobacteraceae; genus Rhodanobacter. The sequence goes on from DASRUB010000098.1 coordinate 7,232, forward strand.
CGGCCAGCAGCAGGCGCAGAAATTCGGTGGTTTGCCGGGCAAGATCCTCGGCACTGATGTCGCGCGGGCCGCCGCCTGTTGCCAGGCCGCCTTGCCATTCTTTCGCCAATTCAGCCTGATTGGCCCGGATAACGTCGATCGAGCGTTTCTGCAGCGCAGCCATAAGCCTGAACCCCGAATAAAACTAAGCCCGATTCTGGCCCAGGCGCAGGGACAATGGAATAGCCGCGATCTTCTTTCAAGCCAGTCTGCGCTAGCCATGGCCTGCAAGGACGGCCAATCAGCGGCTACTCCAATCCAGGCGAAACGGGCTCCGCGGACGAACGCGCCTGATCGAGATGCAGAGCGAGGAATATCTGGCGCTGGAGCATCTGCCTGCGTGATCATTCCCCTCCCGACGCCGCGACCATCGATCGGAATCAGGCGCGCTGCAATTTCCGCCAGCGGGTTTCGAGCACCAGCATGGTGAATAAGTAGATCACCACGATCACCGCCGGGATCACCACGAAGCGCTGTGTCGGAAACAGATACCAGGCGGCGAGCACGAGGATGGTGCGGCCCGCGGCGTGAGCAATGCCAATCCAGTGGCGGAGGATCCATGACACCCGAATCCACATCAGCCCCGTGAGAATGCCCACGCTCAGCGGCAGCGAGGTGTAGTCGCGCAGGAAGAAAGGAATGGCGATTGCGTAGACCAGCAACGACATCAGCACGGCCTGCATGAACAACGAGTCGAACGTGTTCTTCGGTCGCGACTTGTCGAGAAAATTCTCGCCGGTGAAACGGGACAGCAGCATGCCGAAATAGGCGATGCGGCCCGTGGCTATGAACAGTGCCCACACCGCGTACAGGGGCGCCAGACATGCGCCGGCGACACCGGCGACCAACCACGCGATGGAACCCGCCAATGGCATCGCCAGGAACCGACGCCGCGAAAATTCGTACCGTTGCTCATCCAGCGAGCGGGATGCGGCTCGCACATCCTGATTCATCTCATCCCCTTTTGCGTGGTATCCCGCAGGCATCACTCGATGTGAGAAGCCGTACCGGTCGGATGCGCCCTCACGAAGCGCCGATGATGAGCCAGCACGCCGCTGTAATAGACGATGTAGTACCCCACCAGCAAGCCGATCACCAGCATGGTCAGCGGACTCGATGCGTAACCCATCGGTTGTATCTGCGTGCCCGGGCCATCGGCTGCTGCCAGCGCGGAGGCATGCTGCATCTGCGGCCACACCACCATCAGCCGCCACGCCAGCCGCCCCAGCAGCAACACCGTAAGCAACGCGCCAATCCACGGATTGGGCACGTAGCAATCACCCTTCACCGGGTCCACCTCGAAGCGGGTCAGCTGCAGCCCGACCAGTCCGATCGCGCCACCGATCAGTACGCCGCCAAACAAGCCCTCGGCCAGCGCGAGATGATGGAAGCCGCCGAGGGCTAGCAGGCAGCCGATCATCGCGAAGATCACGATACGCGCGATCATTCGCTTGCGCCGAATCGGCTGGCGACCGAACTGGCGACTGACGCGCCGCCACACGATCAGGGCGAGAATCGGCAGCATGATCAGGTAACTGGTCAGATGGGCAGGCATGGCGTGGCCGCGTCGATGAATTGCGCCCAGCTTAGCCGGGCAGACGACGGCTTGCGACTGACTACTGTCACCTTCCGCAGATGCGCGGGCCGGGGATGACCGTTTCCGCTATGACCTGGCCGATGAAAAAAACATCAGGTAGACCAGACGTCCGTTTTCCATGCTGTCGCCGAATGCCGGCCCGGCGGTATGCCATAGCCAGGGCCGCAGCAGGACCAGGCGATTGAAGCGCATGGGCACCCGCATGGTGAGTTCCCACTTCGACTCATCGCTCGAGTCTTTCTCGATGATGTCGCGGTGCATGTCCTCGTCCGAGGCATAGCCCAGCCTGGTACGTTGTACCGGATCGATGGGTGCGTGATCGGTGCCGGTGCGGCGATGTCGGAAGAACTCCGTGCCACCGACACAATCCTCGGGCCGGCTGAGGTACAGAATGCCCGACCAGTAGGTGCCCGGATCGATGTGCACTTTCGCGCTGCCCTTGTCTCCGGCCAGCGCGATCCTGCATTTGGCATGCGATTCCAACGGCGTTCTGACTTTCAGCGGCTCGGCCACGAGGCTGGAGACCTGTTGCACGAGTCCGGTGATCTCGATGCGCTCCTGCGAATTGCGCCCGGGATACGGCCCCTCCTGTGGCGGATACGCCAGCCGCAAGCCGGCACGGCGCAATTCGTCCGCGTTCTCGAGGAAGTCGTCGACAATAATCAGTGAGGTGGGCATGGATCGTGACCTTTTGGAAACTGCCTACTTTGCCTTGCCCTGATTCGCCACCGCGGCCATCTTCGCCGCGATCGCGTCGGCGTCGCCGAGGTAGTAGTGGCGCAGCGGCTTGAGGTTGTCGTCGAACTCGTAGACCAGCGGCACGCCATTGGGGATGTTCAGCTCGACGATCGCCTCGTCGGAGATGCCGTCGAGATATTTCACCAGCGCGCGCAGCGAATTGCCGTGCGCGGCGACCAGCACGCGCTGGCCGGCCCTGATCGCCGGTGCCAGCACGTCGTGCCAGTACGGCAGCACGCGGACCACGGTGTCCTTCAGACACTCGGTATCGGGGATGTCCTTCGGGTCGAGCGTGGCGTAGCGCGGATCGTGCACCGACTCGTTGGCGGCGCGCTCCAACGGCGGCGGCGGGATGTCGTAACTGCGGCGCCAGATCTTGACCTGGTCCTCGCCGTACTTCGCCGCCGTCTCGGCCTTGTTGAGGCCGGTCAGCGCGCCGTAGTGGCGCTCGTTGAGACGCCAGTCGGTGAGCACCGGAATCCACATCAGGTCCATCGCGTCC
>DASRUB010000099.1:0-7086 GCA_035655635.1 Rhodanobacter sp.
GCCTCAATCCTGCCGATCAGCTGGATGTACATCACCCTGATGGGCCAGCAGGGCCTGCGCAAGGCCACCCAGGTGGCTTTGCTCAACGCCAACTACATCGCCAAACGACTGCAGCCGCACTACCCCACCCTGTACACCGGCCGCAACGGCCTGGTGGCACACGAGTGCATTCTGGACCTGCGTGCGCTCAAGGACGCCACCGGCATCGGCGCCGAGGACGTCAGCAAGCGCCTGATCGACTTCGGCTTCCACGCTCCCACCTTGAGCTTCCCGGTAGCCGGCACCTTGATGGTCGAGCCGACCGAAAGCGAATCGCAGGTCGAACTGGACCGCTTCATCGACGCGATGATCCAGATCCGTGACGAGATCCGCGCGGTCGAGGAAGGCACGCTGGATCGCGAGGACAACCCACTCAAGAACGCGCCGCACACCGCCACCATGGTGAGCGCCAGCGAGTGGACCCACGCTTATCCGCGCGAACTGGCGGCGTTCCCGCTGGCCAGCCTCAAGCTGCAGAAGTACTGGTCGCCGGTGGCTCGTGTCGACAATGTCTATGGCGACAAGAACATCATGTGCGCCTGCATTCCGGTGGATGCCTACAAGGACGAGGTTGACGCGTAAGGCAAGAGCAGGCGGTTGAGCCTGCCACTGCCATTGGCCGCGCGCCGCCTGTCCCCAACAGCCGGCAGCAACGGACCAGCCCCAATGCCTCCGCACTCGACTGACCCTTTGATCATGACCACCACCGAACCTGCTCCCGACGGCGATCTCGATGCCGATCTGCTCGCGCGCCTGCGGGCTGCCACGCAACTGCTTGAAGCCGTGGCCGACGATCGACAGTTGCTGGACCTGCTGCCTGCGGAGGATCGCCAGCGCCTGCATCAGGCGGTGGCGCGCGCATACCACCCCGAGCCCGGAGCCCGCCGAGTCCGGCTGAAGGCAGCCGAGAAGGCACGGCATGCGGAGAAGATCCAGGCCGAGGACAGCATGCTCAATCAGACCGGGATCCGCAGCTTGCGCCGCCGACCGGTATTCACCACGCCCAACATGTTTGCGCCGAAAGAATTCGCGCCGCAGGACATCGATCCGGATGACGATGTCGACCAGCCGCGCGAATCGATCGAGCCGAAGCACTGCTATGTGTGCAAGCGCAAGTACGCGACCCTCCATTTTTTCTATGACCAGCTGTGTCCGGACTGCGCCGCGTTCAACTACGCCAAACGCGGCGAACTGGCCAACCTGCGGGGGCGCGTCGCCCTGCTCACCGGCGGTCGTGTGAAGATCGGCTACCAGGCCGGCTTGAAGCTGCTGCGTGCCGGTGCCGAGCTGATTGTCACCACGCGTTTCCCGCGGGATTCCGCAGCCCGATACGCGGCGGAACCGGACTTCGCCGAGTGGGGCGAGCGGCTGCAGATCTACGGACTGGACCTGCGCCACACGCCCAGCGTCGAGGCGTTCTGCCAGGAACTGGTGGCGACGCGGCCGCGACTGGATTTCATCATCAACAACGCCTGCCAGACCGTGCGCCGCCCGCCGGATTTCTACGCGCACATGATGGACGGCGAGACCGCTGCGCTGCATGACATGCCCGAGCACCTGCGCCAGCTGGTCGGCCATTACGAGGGTTTGCGCGGTGCGAATATCCTGCCGCAGACCGGCGCATCGAAGTTGACGCTGGGCAGTCGCGAATCGCATGTCCCCGGCCTGACCCGAGCCGCCGAGCTGTCGCAATTGCCGCTGCTGCCCGAAGAACTGCTGGCGCAGAGCCACCTGTTTCCCGATGGCCGGCTCGATCAGGACCTGCAACAGGTGGACCTGCGCGAGCGCAACTCATGGCGCCTGCTGATGGCCGAGGTGCCCTCGGTGGAATTGCTCGAAGTGCAACTGGTCAACGCGATCGCGCCGTTCATCATCAATGCGCGGCTGAAACCATTGATGCTGCGCACCAGCGAACGCGACAAACACATCGTCAACGTGTCGGCGATGGAAGGCCAGTTCTACCGCAACTTCAAGACCACCCGCCACCCGCATACCAACATGGCCAAGGCGGCGCTGAACATGATGACGCGCACCGCGGCCACCGATTACCACAACGACGGCATCCACATGAACAGCGTCGACACCGGCTGGGTGACCGATGAAGACCCGTCCGCGCTGGCCGCGCGCAAGGTTGCCGAGGAACGCTTCCATCCGCCGCTGGACATCATCGACGGCGCTGCACGCATTGTCGATCCGATTATCCATGGCATCAACACCGGCGAACACGTGTGGGGGCAGTTCCTGAAGGACTACCGGCCGACCGACTGGTAAGCACACCCCACCTGTAGGAGCCCGCTTGCGGGCGATGCTCTTGCTCCAATCCCAGGAACATCAGAGAAAAGCATCGCCCGCCAGCGGGCTCCTACCGTTTGGAGGAAGGCGCATGGACTGGCCGACTGGTAATCCGGCCGTTGGTGCCGAAACAGGGACAATCCGTTTCCTTCGCACCCATTTCAGGCGGCACCGTGTAGCCTCATGTTATGTCCGGGCGCCATTCCGGCGCAGTGAACCTGAGGACCATGTCGTGATCGAACGCAGACCCTTCGACAGCCTGGGCGGAGCCGACCACGGCTGGCTCAAGGCAAAACATCATTTCTCGTTTGCCGGCTACAACGACCCCTCGCGCATGGGCTGGGGCGCGCTGCGCGTGTGGAACGACGACACCATCGCCGCGCAGAGCGGTTTCCCGCCGCATCCGCACGCGGACATGGAGATCATCACCTACGTGCGTGAAGGTGCGATCAGCCACAAGGACAGCCTCGGCAACGAAGGCCGCACCGAGGCCGGCGACGTGCAGGTGATGAGCGCGGGCAGCGGTATCACCCACGCCGAATACAACGTGGAGCCGGGCGCCACGCGCATTTTCCAGATCTGGATCATCCCCGATGAAAGCGGCAAGCCGCCATCCTGGGGTGCGCGGCCATTCCCGAAAGGCGAGCGCTCGGACCGTTTCGTGGCGTTGGCAAGCGGCTTCAAGGAGGATGCCGAAGCGTTGCCGCTGCGCACCGACGCACGAGTGCTGGGCGCAACACTCAAGGCCGGCAAAACCATCGAGTACGCGCTGGGTGCCAATCGCTACGCCTACCTCGTGCCGGCCACCGGCTCGGTCGAACTCAACGGCGTGAAGCTGGATGCCCGTGATGGCGCCGCGATCCGTGACGAATCCTTGCTGCGGGTGACCGCGTTGACGGATGCCGAGCTGGTGCTCGTCGACACCGCAGCCTGAATGGTAGGAGCGACAAATTCGACCGCAAGACCCGGAGTGTCACGGGGAGCGCCCATCCGTAGATTGAGCCTTGAGCGATAATCCTCCGGAAGGATCAGCCATGAAAACCCTCGACAAACACGCCGAACTCGCCGCCATCACCTTGGCCGACCCACGCTGGGCTGCAGTGCAGGCGCACGATGCAGGCGCCGACGGCACGTTTTTCTATTCGGTGAAAACCACCGGCGTGTACTGCCGGCCCTCCTGCGGGGCACGGCCGGCACTACCGGAGAACGTGGTATTCCACGCCACGGCGGCCGATGCGGAGCGCGCCGGCTTTCGTCCATGCAAGCGCTGCAAGCCCGACCAGCCGTCGCTGACCGAGCAGCATGCGGCCATGGTCACCGCCGCCTGCCGCATGATCGAGCAGGCCGAGTCTGCTCCCACGCTGGAACAGCTGGCGCAACCGTCCGGGCTCAGCCCATTCCATTTCCATCGCGTATTCAAGGCAAGCACCGGCGTGACCCCGAAGCAATACGCCACGGCGCATCGCAGCCGTCGCCTGCGCAACGAGCTGGAGCGCGGCGCCTCGGTGACGTCGGCGATATTCGACGCCGGTTACAACGCCAGCAGCCGTTTCTACGAGACCGCCAACCAGGTGCTGGGCATGACACCCTCGAGCTATCGCGCCGGTGGCACCGACAGCGAGATTCGCTTCGCCATCGGCGAGTGTTCGCTCGGCTCTATCCTGGTCGCGCAGAGCGAACGCGGCGTGTGCGCGATCCTGCTGGGCGACGATCCAGATGCCTTGGCGCGCGATCTGCAGGATCGTTTCCCGAAGGCCCGGTTGATCGGTGGCGACCACGATTACGAACAACTGGTGGCGCAGGTGGTCGGTTTCATCGAGGCTCCGGCGATCGGTCTGGACTTGCCGCTGGACGTGCGCGGCACCGCGTTCCAGCAACGCGTGTGGCGGGCGCTGCGCGACATCCCGGCCGGCAGCACGGTCAGCTACAGCGAGATCGCCCGGCGCATCGGTTCGCCCAGCGCCGTGCGCGCCGTGGCCGGCGCCTGTGCGGCGAACATGCTGGCGGTGGCCATCCCGTGCCATCGCGTGGTGCGCAACGACGGCGGCCTGTCCGGCTACCGCTGGGGCGTGCAACGCAAGCGCGACCTGCTGGATCGCGAGGCACAGGCATGAATGCGCAACGGCAGCATTTTCACAACGCCACATGATCACGGCCGATCTGTTCGCTGCGATGCCCGCACCGGTTCGCCGGGATGAGCCCTTGGGCGAAGGCGCGGTGGTTCTGCGTGGGTTTGCACTGGCCGACGAAGCATCGCTGCTGCTGGCACTCGATGCGATCGTGGTGCAGGCGCCGTTTCGTCACCTGATCACCCCCGGCGGTCTGCGCATGTCGGTGGCGATGACCAACGCGGGATCACTGGGCTGGGTCAGCGATCGTCGCGGCTATCGCTACGAGCCGATCGACCCGCTCAGCGGCAAGCCATGGCCACCGCTGCCGCCGGTATTTCTGCAGCTGGCTGGGGCCGCCGCCGCACAAGCCGGTTTTACCGGCTTCGTGCCGGATGCCTGCCTGCTCAATCGCTACGAAGCAGGCACCAGGCTGAGTCTGCATCAGGACCGCGACGAGCATGACCTGGAGCACCCGATCGTGTCGGTTTCGCTGGGTATTCCGGCGGTATTCCTGTTCGGTGGCCTGCAGCGGTCAGATCGACAACTGCGCGTGCCGCTGGCGCATGGCGACGTGGTGGTATGGGGCGGCCCGGCGCGGCTGCGCTTCCACGGTGTACTGGCGTTGAAGCCGGGCCGTCACGAGAGGCTGGGGCAGTGCCGGATCAATCTGACCTTCCGGCGCGCAGGCGCCACCGGATGACAGCGACGGCGTAACCCACCGCTGCGCGGCCGAACTGGCACCGACAGGTGTCGAGCCGTCGCCAAGTTGCTACCCTCGGTAATCCGCCCATCAACGAGCAAGGCATGGCGACGACCCACGGCATCCATACCATCGACACCGGCTTCGTGCGACCAGGCTTCGACGCCGCCTACCTCGTGGTTGAAGGCGGCCGCGGCGCCTTCATCGACTGCGGCACCAACCATTCCGTTCCACGCATGTTGAAGGCCCTGGACGCGGCGGGTCTCACGGTGGCGGAGGTGGACTGGCTGATCCTCACGCATGTACATCTGGACCATGCCGGCGGCGCCGGCGAACTGATGGCGCGGTTGCCCAACGCGCGCCTGCTGGTGCATCCGCGTGGCGCCCGCCACATGATCGACCCGTCGAAATTGTGGGCCGGCGCCAGCGCGGTATACGGCGAGGAAGTGATGGAACGGGAATACGGACGGCTGCGTCCGGTGCCGGCCGAACGCGTGATCGAGGCCGGCGATGGATACGAAATCGACCTCGCCGGCCGCATCCTTCAAGCTCTCGACACCCCGGGCCATGCAAAGCATCACAACGCGATCTACGACGAGCGCGCGAACGTGTGTTTCACCGGCGACGTGTTCGGTTTGTCCTATCGCGAATTCGATACCGCGAACGGTCCGTTCATCCTGCCGACCACTTCGCCGGTGCAGTTCGATCCGGAGGAACTGCATGCCTCGATCGAGCGCCTGCTCACGCTGCAGCCGGTGGCGATGTACCCCACCCACTTTGGCCGTGTCGAAGATGTCGTCCGCCTGGCCGCTGACCTGCACGTGCAGATCGACGCCATGGTGGCACTGGCGCTGGAGGCTGGTGCCGACGCGGACCGGCACGCCCGCCTGGTCGAGGGTCTGACCGGGTTGTACGCGGCTCGCGCCCGGGCGCACGGCTGGACCGGGGGACGCAACGCGCTGGTGCAACTGCTGCAGATGGACATCGAGCTGAATGCGCAGGGGCTGGAGGTATGGCTGGATCGCACCGCCGCCTGATCCACGCCGCGAGCCGGTCGGTCGAGTCTCCTGATTCGCAGGACACCCGCGCTGCCTATTGACCGCCGTGGCGAAATGGATTCCTCTTGGTCTTTGCCTCGCCAGGCCATCGACCCCAGCCATGTCAGACACGACCTACCCGTTCAACGAGACTGGAACTGCACACCATGCCAGCGCGCGGATCGGGGCCGAACCGCCATTGCGCAGGATCGTGGTGGTCGGCGGCGGCACCGCCGGCTGGATGACGGCACTGACGCTGGCCAACTCGGCCTATGGTTCGAAGCTGCAGGTCACCGTGATCGAATCACCACAGGTCGGCACGATCGGTGTGGGCGAGGGTTCGACGCCATACCTGCGTCGCTTCTTCGAGGATCTCGCCATCGAGGAATCGGAATGGATGCCCGCCTGCAACGCTACCTACAAGAACGGCATCAGCTTCGATAAATGGTCGACCCGGCCCGGTTTCGAGAGTTACTTCCACCCGTTTGCGTCGATGCTCGACAACCTGACCATGACGCAATTCATCAACAACGTGCACGCACGCCTGAACCGTGCCGACGTGCATGCGCATCCGGACCGCTTCTTCATCGCGAACCGGCTGGCGCGCGACTGCCGGGCACCCAAGCCGGTGCACAGCTTTCCGTTCGATATCTGGCACGGCTATCACTTCGACGCCAGCCTGCTCGGCGCCTTCCTGCTGAAGAAGGCCCTGGAACGTGGCGTGCGTCACGTGGCGCGTCACGTGGACGACGTGATCCTGAAGGAGAACGGCGACATCGACGCGCTGCGCCTGGCCGGCGGCGAGACCCTGGATGCCGACTTCTTCATCGACTGCACCGGCTTTGCGTCGGTGCTGATCGGCAAGGCCCTGCAGACTCCGTTCGTACCCTTCGCGGAGAACCTGTTC